>JAMPAO010000100.1 GCA_023667165.1 Ruminococcus sp.
CTGATACAAAAAATCCTGCGTCATTCAGCATTTCTCCGGTTTCCGAGGAGGTCTGACAAGGGATACGCCTGTTACACGTCAACGTTTCTTGTGATGATCTCCATACACATTCTGCCGTTGTGATAAGGGCATTTCCACTCATTGACCATGGTAAATCCAAGCATTGGCTGCCTGTCAAAGCCGACCTCCGCCCACCATTCGCCGCCGCTGCGCTTGTCGATCTGCACGTCTTTTATCCATTCCCAGACCTTGCCCGCCGCTTCCGCGAATTTCTTATCTCCGCTCTGCTGATAGGCGTTGACAAAACCCACGACGGTTTCCGCCTGTACCCACCAGATACGCTTTTTATCTATTTTGTCGTTCTCCCGTTCGTTGTTGAGAGAGCCGTTTTCATAGGCGATATCATATATATTCGATGAAATGCGCAGATTGAGCCGCTTCCATTTTTCGGAAAGCCCGCTGTCGCCTATGACCTCGCAGGCGCGGTCGATAAGCCAGGTGGCTTCTATATCATGACCGTAGGAATGGATATCCCCGATAACGTTCAGCTCGCGGTCGAAAAATACCAGCAGCTTGTTGTTTTCGCTGTCAAATATCTTCTTTTCGGTGATGTCAAGCAGGAACATCAGCCGAGTCTTTACCCTTTCGTCGCCGCTTGCCTTGTAAAGGACGGTATAACCCTCGATAAGGTGCAGAACGGTGTTCATGGTCTTGTCAGCCATAAGTCCGTTCTCGCTGAGAGCGTCGTTTTCGACCGGCTCCCAGTTGATATTGAACGCCTCCATGTAGGCGATATCGTCTGTGCATTTTTCCTCTACGGTTTCAAAAAGAGTGAATGCAAGATCAAGCGCGTCCCTGTCCTTGCAGGCAAGGTAATAAGTTGACAGGGCGTATATGGCGAAGGCTTGGTTATAGGTATGCTTCATGCCGTCCATAACGGTGCCGTCGTAATTCATCTCCCAGTAAACGCCGCCGTTTTCACGGTCAAGGCAGAAATCCTTCAGAAATTCATAGGCATGGCGGGCGTTGTCAAGATTGTCCTCTCCTCCAACGGTCATATACGCCTGGGAGTAGAACCAAAGTATGCGGGAATTGAGGATAACTCCCTTTCCGCCCTTTTTGTCAACGTTCAGATCGTTGTCCATCTGACCGTAAAAGCCGCCGTATTCGTTGTCCCTGAGCTTGTTCCAGAAGGGTATGATGTGATTTACAAGCTCGTTTCTGCATTCGTTTATAATCATAGCCAAAATCCTCTTTTCTTGTTATTTATCAGCTCTCCGGTATATCGGCCGATGTATGGCTGCCGCGTGCTTTCCGCAGGCGTTTTCGTCCAAAGTCTGTAAACCTTGAAATAAGTATGTATATTACCGATATGACAATAAGGGGCGGCCATACGGTAAGAAAATATTCCGTTTGCTCCGTAATCATGCGCTCTGCCGAGCATACGGCGTTCAAGCGTGTTTCCGCTTCCGTATAGGGCGGAGTGGGGACGCCGTATTTTCTTATCTCCGTCGGGAAGCCGCCCAGAACATATCCGCCGATATACGCATTTTCCGTGCGGGTATCGTTTTCTATATCCCTCGTCAGCTTTTCGGCATATTTGATAAGACTTTTATGCTTGCTCCAGTATGTCTGCACGGGAACGCCCTTTTTAATGCAGACATAATAGAAGCTTGAAGAGTCCCTGCCCATCATAGCCTTAAGAAAACAGTCAATATCCTCCGGCGAGCCGTCAAAAGAAGCGTTCGGAGCCGTTTCCGGTGTGCCGGAGGTTTTCAGGCTGCCGGTGAACACTCCGCTGATATTCTCCGTGCTCTCCTTGCCGTTTTTTGCCTCCGTTTTGGTCAGATATGTGCTGATATTCGTATACAGCACCTTTGCATCGCCGTTGGCTCCGGTAAGTTCGTGCCACTCCGTGTGGTGTTCCTCGGAAAGATATATGCTCGCCATAGGCAGCAAGAGGAAAAAAGCGACGATCTCTGTTATGATAAGAGGGAATACGCGCAGCCTGCCGAGAGGCGTGTTATTTTTCATGGGCATTCCTCCCTGCGGCGGCGGCGTTTGATCCGGCATAGCCTATATTTGAACGGATCGCCGGATATGTCAGCCGCGGGAATATCACGCCTGCCATAGGATATATTACAAGCCTTGTTGCTTTCATGACCGTCACCCCAACGGAACCGTTACAGCTTTTTATTTCAGATCCCGTCCGCAGCAGTTTTTGTACTTCTTGCCGCTGCCGCAGGGGCAGGGATCGTTTCTGCCCACTTTCTTGACGCGCCTGGGTTCGGAGGCGTAGCTGCCGTCGCCCTGCGTTTCCATAGGCTCGGCTACCCGCTCTCTCTGCGGCTCTTGGTTGTTCTTTATCTGAATGGTGAACAGCAGTCTTACGGTGTCCTCTCTGATGGATTCTATCATGGCGTCGAACATCTCAAAGCCCTCGTAGCGGTATTCCACGACGGGATTTTTCTGACCGAAGGCGCGCAGTCCGATACCCCGCCGCAGCTCCTCCATGTCGTCGATGTGGGACATCCATTTCAGGTCGACCACCTTAAGCAGGATAACACGCTCCAGCTCTCTGAGCATTTCGCTGCCCATTTCCTTTTCGCGCCCGTCGTAGAAGTCGGACGCTCTCTGCTCCAGCAGGGAAACTATCTCCTCCTTGGTGACCTCTCCAAGCTCCTCGGGGGTGTATCTGAAATCCTCCTTTGAGGTGATAAGTCCGTTAAAATGCTCGCGCAGTCCCGACAGGTTCCAGTCGTCGTGAACGGTGCCGTCGACTATATAGAGGTTCACTCCGTCCGTTACCCAATCGCTTATCATCTTGCGGATATACTCGTGGATATCCTCGCCGTTGAGCACCTTTGCCCTCTGCTCGTAGATAATGGCTCTCTGGGTGGACATAACGTCGTCGTAGTTGAGGACGTTCTTTCTGATGGCGAAGTTTCTGCCCTCTACCTTTTTCTGGGAGGATTCTATTACCTTTGAAAGCATTTTCGATTCGATGGGCATATCCTCCTCCACGTTCATGGAGGTCATCATGGCCTGTAAACGTTCGCCGCCGAAAAGACGCATCAGATCGTCCTCGAGAGAGAGGAAGAAGCGGCTCTCGCCCTCGTCGCCCTGACGTCCCGCACGGCCGCGGAGCTGATTGTCTATACGCCTGGATTCGTGCCTTTCCGTACCCAGTATGAACAGTCCGCCTGCTCTGCGCACCTCGTCCGCCTGCCCTTTTATGGACTCGGAGTGCTTTTCAAAGAGCTTTTTGTACTCCTCTCTGGCGGCAAGTATCTCTTCGTTATCGGTATCGGCATAGCTTATGGCTTCGCTTATAAGCTCGTCGTCCATGCCGTTTTTCTTCATATCCGCCTTTGCCATGAATTCGGCGTTTCCGCCCAGCAGGATATCCGTACCGCGTCCCGCCATATTGGTGGCGATAGTCACCGCTCCCAGCTTGCCCGCCTGCGCCACTATCTCCGCTTCCTTGGCGTGCTGCTTGGCGTTGAGGACGTTGTGCTTTATGCCCTTTTTCTGGAGCATTTTCGAAAGCACCTCGGATTTTTCGATGGATATTGTGCCTACCAGCACCGGCTGACCCTTTTTATGGCATTCCTCGATCTGGTCTATCGCCGCTCTGAACTTGGCGGCTTCGGTCTTGTACACCACGTCGGAATGGTCGATACGCTGAACGGGGCGGTTCGTGGGTATCTCGATAACGTCCAGCTTGTATATCTCCCTGAACTCGTCCTCCTCGGTCATGGCGGTGCCCGTCATGCCGGACAGCTTGTGATAAAGACGGAAGAAATTCTGAAAGGTAATGGAAGCAAGAGTCTTTGACTCGTGCATTACCTTTACGCCCTCCTTTGCCTCTATCGCCTGGTGCAGACCGTCGTTGTACCGTCTGCCCATCATAAGGCGTCCGGTGAACTCGTCGACGATAACTATCTCGCCGTCGTTTACAACATAGTCTATATCCCTTTTCATAACGCCGTTGGCTTTAAGGGCTTGATTTACATGGTGCAGCAGGGTGGAGTTGTCGGCGTCGTAGAGATTTTCCACGTTGAAGTATTTTTCCGCCTTTTTAACGCCCTGCCGCGTAATGGTGGCGGTCTTTGCCTTTTCGTCTATGATATAGTCGCAGTCCTCGGCAACGTCCTCCTGCTCGGTCTTTGTGTCCATTTCGGCTACCACAAAGGGCTTGAGGGTCTTGGAAAATCTGTCGGCAAGGGTATACATTTCCGTGGATTTGTCCCCTCTTCCGGAAATGATGAGAGGGGTCCTCGCCTCGTCTATAAGGATGGAGTCCACCTCGTCCACGATGGCGAAGTTAAACTCTCTCTGGACCTTTTCGCTTTTGTATATTACCATATTGTCGCGCAGATAGTCGAAGCCGAACTCGTTGTTGGTGCCGTAGGTGATATCGCAGCTATAAGCCTCTCTGCGCTGGTCGTTGTTAAGGTCGTGTATGATGCAGCCTATGGTAAGACCCAGATACCTGTGCACCTTGCCCATTTCCTCGGACTGGGATTTGGCAAGGTAGTCGTTTACGGTAACTACATGGACGCCCTTGCCTTCAAGAGCGTTGAGGTAGGAGGCGCAGCAGGCTACGAGAGTTTTTCCCTCGCCCGTTCTCATCTCGGCTATCCTGCCCTGATGAAGAACTATCGCGCCTATTATCTGCACGGGGAACGGCTTTTTGCCAAGCACTCTCCATGCCGCTTCTCTTACCGTGGCAAGAGCCTCGGGAAGTATGTCGTCGAGAGTTTCCCCCTCCGCCAGCCGCTTTTTGAATTCGGGGGTCTTGCCCTTTAGCTGCGCTTCGGTAAGACGGGAATATTCCCCGTCCAGATCGAGCACGCTCTGCTTGATAGGCTCGATCTTTTTAAGCTCTCTTTTGCTGTAATTGCCGAAAAGTCCGTCTAAGATACCCATTCGTTTTATTCCACCTTATTTATTTGTTGATTTATTCATTACCCCGTCCGGCGCGCCGCAGGGCGGGGACTTTACGCTGATATTTGCGCGCGCCGGACGGGCGCGCATACCTGTACTTACATATTATTATAACTCAAAAAACAATTTCTGTCAATACGGTTTTGTATAAATTATGTTTTATTATACTTTTTTTATGTAAATCGGCGGAATATATGTCAAAATCATCAAAAAAAGCAGGGAATTTATATGCAAAATCGGTAAAAAACTTAGACCGCTATTGAATTTTTTATGAAATCGTGTTATAATTAAAGTACTTTATTTTATCTTAAATAAATTCAAACTGAAAGGATATGATACAATGCGGCTTGTTACACGTTCGGACTTTGACGGACTTGCCTGCGGAGCGCTTCTCAAGGACGCGGGTATAATAGACTCGTGGAAATTTGCTCACCCGAAGGATCTTCAGGACGGACTTATCGAGATAACCGAGAACGACTGCCTGGCAAACGTTCCCTTTGTGGAGGGCTGCGGACTGTGGTTCGACCATCACTCCAGCGAGCATGAAAGGAACGAGCTCAAGGGAAAATACAAGGGGGAGAGCCGTATAACTCCCTCCTGCGCGCGCATTATATACGATTATTACGGCGGCAAGGAACGTTTTTCCCATTACGACGATATGATGACCGCCGTTGACAAGGTGGATTCGGGCAATCTTACAAGGGAGGAGATACTTCATCCGGAGGGCTGGATCCTTGTAGGCTTCCTTATGGATCCGAGAACGGGACTGGGCAGGTGGAGGAACTTCACCATTTCCAACTATCAGCTCATGGAAAAGCTCATCGACTGCTGCCGCACCATGACCACGGACGAGATACTCGATCTGCCCGACGTTAAGGAGAGGATAGAGGTCTATTTCGAGCAGAACGACAAATTCATAGACATGGTAAAGGCGCACACGAGAGTGGAAAGGGACGTTATCATATCCGATCTGCGGGGCGTGGATCCCATATACAGCGGAAACAGATTCCTTATTTACAGCCTTTATCCCGAGCAGAACATATCCGCATGGATAGTAAGCGGCAAGGGCGGCAAGGGCTGCTCCTGCGCCTGCGGCTACTCAATACTTAACAGAACCTCCAACGTGAACGTGGGCAGTCTTATGCTCAAGTACGGCGGCGGCGGACACAAGGCGGTAGGGACCTGCCAGTTTACCGACGAGGAGATGGAGGAGAAGGTCTCCGCTCTTCTTGACGAGCTTGTGAATTACGATAAATATTATAACGTGTGACGGATAGGGGACTGCTTCGGCAGTCCCTTTTTTATACCGTTTTGCGTTTTGAAGACTTTTGTTCACAGTTCTTTTACACCCCGTTTTTTTTTTTGAGAAATCGGTCAAAAACGGGACATGAACGGGGCGGGGGAAAATGATATAATTAATTTGGAAAATATATCCGTATATAATCGGACGTAAGGCCGGAAATGGCTTTGCACGTTTAATTTTAAATGTAACGGGAGGAATTTTTTTGAAGTACAAAACGATGAAAAGAACTCTTGCCGCGGCGGCAGCCTTTGCGGTGGCGTTCGGTACGCTGAACGCGCTGCCGGAGGACGTGAACGTTTTCGGCACGGCTGTTTCCGCTTTGGAAGAGGAGAGTGAAACAGCAGTTTCCGCTGCGGAAGAAGAAAGCGGTATAGCCGTTTTTGCCCTTGAAGATGAGAGCAGAGCGGCAGACGGAGTGGAGATAAATGAAACGAACTTCCCCGATGAGATATTCAGGCAGTATGTATTAGATAATTTTGATACGGATGGTGACGGTGCGCTTTCTGATGAGGAGATCGGTAAAGTTGAAGAAATAAATGTACTAGGTAATGGAATAAGTAGTCTTAAAGGTATAGAGTATTTTACATTGCTTACAGAGCTTAATTGTAATGATAATCCTATCAAATCTCTTGATGTCAGCAATAATACTGCGCTTACATTTTTGTATTGTAGTGGTTGCTATTTGACAGAACTTGATATAAGCAACAATACTGCGCTTAAAGATTTGTGCTGCTCTTACAATAGTTTAACAATATTGGATGTAAGCAATAATACCGCACTTACAGATTTGGACTGTGAAGTGAATCAGCTTACATCACTTGACATCAGTAATAATGCCTTACTTACAAGACTCCTCCTTATGTGGAATCCGCTTACATCACTTGACATAAGCAGTAATACCGCGCTTAGCATTTTGGATTGCTACCAAAATCAGCTAACATCGCTTGATGTAAGCAACAACACTGCGCTTACATATTTTACGTGTACAGATAATAGATGCAATATAGGCGAGATCTGCGGAAAATACGACCTAAAAAACCTACCCGGAAATTTCGACCCCTCAAAATCTTCAAACTGGCAGGGAGCGGTATTAAAAGACGGCATACTGACCGAAATTGACGGCAGCGGCAAAATAACATACGATTACGACTGCGGAAATGATTTTACTAAGTCGTTTGCTTTGACCTACACCCTCGTAGACCACGGCTATGAAAACGGCGTATGCACCGTCTGCGGATCGCCGGAAGCAGGCGCAGTTGCAATCAATGCCGAAAACTTCCCCGATGAGATATTCAGACAGTATGTGTTAGATGAATTTGACATCGACGGCAGCGGGGCGCTTTCGGTTGAGGAAATTGGTAAAGCCGGAACAATGGAATTGTACGGCAAAGGAATAAGCAGTCTTAAGGGTATTGAATATTTTACGGAGCTTACTTATCTGAATTGCATCAAGAATAAGCTTACGTCGCTTGATATAAGCTATAATACTAAACTTAGGAACTTATTCTGCGGCGATAATCAGCTAACGTCGCTTGATGTAAGTCATAATGCAGAACTTAGAATTTTATCCTGCGGCTGGAACCGGATTACATCGCTTGATGTAGGGCATAATACAGAACTTACGGAGTTAATCTGCGAGTATAATCAGCTTACAGTGCTTGATATAAGCCGCAATACAGTACTTAGCAGGTTATACTGTAATGAAAATGAGCTTACATCGTTAAACGTAAGCTATAATCCTAATCTTACGAGCTTATTTTGCAATGATAATCAGCTAACATCGCTTGATGTAAGCAGCAACACCGCGCTTACAATTTTGAATTGTGAAGATAACATATGCAATATAGGCGAGATCTGCGGAACATACGACCTAAAAAATCTCCCCGAAAATTTCGATCCCTCAAAGGCTTCAAGCTGGCAGGGAGCTGTATTAAAAGACGGCATACTGACCGAAATTGACGGCAGCGGCGAGATAACCTACGAATACGACTGCGGAAATGATTTTGCTGCTTCGTTTACTTTGACTTACACCGCCACAGATCACACCTATGAAAACGGTGTATGCACTGTTTGCGGAGCGGAAGAACCGGACGAACCCGATGTTCCCGATGAACCCGACGTTCCCGACGAAACGGACGAGCCGGACGAACCGGACGTTCCCGATGAGCCGGACGAACCCGATGTTCCCGATGAGCCGGACAAACCCGATGTTCCCGATGAGCCGGACGAACCCGATGTTCCCGATGAACCCGATGTTCCCGACGAACCGGACGAACCCGATGTTCCGGACGAACCCGATATTCCCGACACACCAAATCCTCCCGCACCGAGCATTCCCTCGGGAACGCCCTCCGGAAGCCGTCCGGACTCTTCCTCCGGCGGTTCCGGCTCCGGCGGAAACGTTGTCCATGCCGCCGCAAGCGCCGACGAGTACAGCGCGGCGGGCGTTTCCTCCGCCGTTAACCAGGCAAGACCCGGCACGGAGATCAGAATAAACGCTCAGAGCGGCAAGCCTATCTCCGAAAGGAACGTCAGAGATCTGGCAAGGAAGAAAAACG
>JAMPAO010000101.1 GCA_023667165.1 Ruminococcus sp.
ATATGCAAGCAAGACGTGCACAAAGGCGTTAGCCGCTCTTTGTGCGGTGTTGCCTATATGGATTCGTCCGTCGGACGGCACGGGAATTTCCGCGCCGCCCGCATTGCGGATAAATTTGTTCGGAGCTTCCGGACAGTCCCGAAAGGAAGATAATTATGGAGGAAAAAAAGATACTTATAGTGGATGACGAAAAAAACATCCGCAACGTCATAAAGGAATATGCAAGGTTCGACGGCTTCGAAACCTTTGAAGCCGAGGACGGCATGGAAGCGGTGGAAAAGTGCCGCAGCGAGGATTTCGATCTTATTATCATGGACGTAATGATGCCAAAGCTTGACGGCTTTTCCGCCGTCAGGGAGATACGCAAGACAAAGCAGATCCCCGTAATAATGCTGTCTGCGAGGACGGAGGAATACGACAAGCTCTTCGGCTTCGAGCTGGGGGTGGACGATTACGTTACCAAGCCTTTTTCTCCCAAGGAGCTGCTTGCCAGGATACGCGCCGTGATGAAGCGCAGCACAGCGGCAGCGCAGGCGGAGGAAAGGCAGAAGCTTGTATTCGAGGGACTGGAGATCGACATTGCGGGCAGAGAGGTAGCTGTCGACGGAGAACCCGTTTCTCTTACGCCCAAGGAATACGATCTGCTGTTTTATCTTGTGCGCAGCAAGGGGATCGCTCTTTCCCGCGAGAAGCTACTGGAGGAGGTATGGGGTTACGATTTTTACGGCGACGACAGAACGGTGGACACCCATATAAAAATGCTGCGGAATTCTCTCGGGGATTACCGCAAATTCATAATCACGCTGAGAGGAATGGGATACAAATTCGATGCGGGACGGTAAAAAAAGCGGACGTTTCCGCGGAGAACGGAATTTTCACAGCATACGCTTTACGGTGTGGATATATTTTGCCATTTTCATCACAAGCATACTCGTGCTGATATGGATATCCTTTGTGGTGTCGCTGGAATCCACCTACAGGACCCAGAAAACGGGGGATATAACCTCCATAGCGAGCTATATCCTGACCCAGTGGAGCAGCGAGGGCTTTACAACGGATTCTCTTGACCGCATAGCTCACGACAACGATATGTGCGTGCTTATACAGGACAGGTACGGACTTACGGTGTATTCCTATGATATTATGGCAAAGAACTGTCTTGTCCACGGACCGGAAAATTTCGGGAATCTGTTCAAATACCGCAGTCTTGCGCTGAGCAGCGATAAGGGCATTTACTATGCCGAAACGAAAAGCGGAAGATTTGAAACGGATATGCTGATCTTTGTAATGCTCATAGGCACGCCGGAGGAGCCTGCCGGATATCTTTTTCTCAACACGTCCTTGGAGCCGCTTGATTCCACGGTGTCCATACTGCGCATTCAAATGCTCCAGGTGAGCCTTGCTATGCTCATACTGGGTTTCGGCATATCTATCTTTCTTTCGCGGCTGATCTCCACGCCCATTACCCGCATAACCCTGTCTGCCGAAAAGCTGGCGCAGGGGGACTACAATGTAAAATTCAACGGAAAGGGTTACAACGAAACGGAAAAGCTTGCCGATACCCTTAACTACGCCTCCAACGAGATCACCAAGGTGGACACTATGCGCAGAGATCTGATGGCGAACATTTCCCACGACCTGCGCACCCCCCTTACCATGGTAAAGGCGTATGCGGAAATGATAAGGGATCTGTCGGGCGACGATCCGGAAAAGCGCGGCGAGCATCTGGGCATAATTATCGAGGAAAGCGACCGCCTGACCGCTCTCGTAAACGACATAATGGATCTTACCAAGCTGGAGAACGGAACGCAGGAGCTCAACCTTGAGCCGTTCTGCGCGGGCGACAGGCTTCGGGATATAATGAACCGCTACACGCTTTTGTCGGAAAGGGACGGCTATAAGTTTTTCCTTTCCGTAAAGGAGAACGTATGGGCGCGGGCGGATCTTATAAAATTCGATCAGGTAATGTATAATCTTATAAATAACGCGGTCAACTATTCGGGAGAGGAAAAAACCGTCTATGTGACGCTCATCGCCGACGGCAAAACCGCGGAAATATCCGTTACCGACACGGGAGAGGGCATAGAAAAGGAGCTTATGCCGCTGATATTCGACCGTTACTACCGCGCGGAGAAGCATAAGCGCGAGGTAGTGGGAACGGGACTGGGACTTTCCATAGTCAAAAAAATATTCATACTGCACGGCTTCAAGTTCGGGGTGCAGTCCGAGCAGGGCGTGGGAAGCACGTTCTGGTTCAGTATGGATCGGATCCCGGAGCCGGACGCACGGGAGCGGAAATAAAAGCGCCGCCGCCTTGTCATAAAGGCGCGGCGCTCTGCGCTGAACATATTCGGCGGCGCAGTCTATTTGCCGAAGGGATAGCCTATCTCCCTGAGAGCGGTGGCATATTCTTCGTTTTTCAGTCTTTCCTCCGATTCGGCTCTCAGCTTTTCGAGAGCCTTTTCCTTTGCCCCCGTTTTTATTCTGACAATATCGGCTGCCATAAAGATAATACCCAGCGCAGTCATCGGGATAATGAAATAATATATCGGGTGATAATGGGAGCTGAAATTCATCTCGTAAAAATGTACGGCGAAACTGACGAGCAGGATAGCCGCCAGGACCGCTATGGCTTTCAGATCGCGCTTTACCGAAAGCGCTCCCGGCTGATATCCCTCCAGCGCGATCTCATGATATCTGGAATCGATGTACTTTTCGCCGCACTTTGCGCATATTCTCAGGGGACTGCCGTAAAGCCATTTGTTTTCGACATAATCCTTGATCTTTGCGCCGCAGTAAGGGCAGCAGCCGAAAGTGCTGCGTATCTCTGTCTGCAAGGCGATCCCTCCTTATATGACCACAAGCGGCAAACGAACCGCCCGAGCCTTAATTTTATAAAACAATAATACATCATTTGCGGGCCTTTGTCAAGCGCGGATCGGAGAACCGAGCCGGCGTACGTTCGGTTCTACTTGCCGGCTTTGCGGCATATATTTCCGTTAAAGGGCGTCTTTACCGCCTTGACAAAAAAACGGACTTGCTGTATAATTATACACGTAACGATATTTGGGAGGTATGGATAATGTGTAAAAAAACACATTTTCTGAAAATCATCATAAATATTTTTCCGGCGCTGTATCTGCTTGCGGGCTGCACGGCTACCGAGGAGAGGATCCCCGACGCGGACAGTCTTACGGACAGCGTGCCGTATGTATCCGAAACAGCGCGGGAAGCTCCCGTTTCGGGCGCGGCCGAAGCGTACGTATCCGAAACGGATCCCGACGATTACGAATATGAAACTCTGCCTCCCATATCAAAAGCGGAGGCGCCTGTTTCGACCGAAGCTTCTTTGCCCGAAGCTTCGGTTTCCGAAACGGCAACCGACGAAACTACGGTTTCCGAAACGGCAACCGACGAAACTACGGTTTCCGAAACCGTTCCCGATGAAACCATCGCAGCCGAAACGTCCGCTCCCGCCGTGACCTCGGCGGAGATCACGGCTGTTTTCGTACCAGGTCCTCTGCCCGAAAAGGAAACGCAGACGTCCGCCGCGGCTGACGAGCAGACCAAGCCTCGGATAACCGTTGTCACTGTTCCCAAAATATCGGAAACGGAGCGTACCGGAGCTGCCGCGCAGGACGGCTCCTATTACCCTCAGAGCGGATATTATCCTCTTAATTTCGACAGACAGAAAGCGGTGTGGATATCCTATCTGGAATATGAACGCATTATGAGAAACGCCGACGAGCGGGAGTTTACAAATTCCCTTAACGCCTGCTTTGACAATATATCCTCTCTCGGCTGCAATACCGTTTATTTCCAAGTGCGGGCGTACGGGGACGCCTACTATGATTCCGCGCTTTTCCCGAAAGGGGACAGGCTCACGGGAGATTACGACCCGCTGGAGATAGCGGTCAGATCCGCCCACGACAGAGGACTTTCCATTCATGCGTGGGTAAATCCCATGCGGCTGATGACCGATCCGCAGATGGCTGAGATACCTGTTTCCTACAAGATAGGGGAATGGTATAACGATCCCGTAAAAAACGGCACGTATATGGTGAATTCGTCCGGAAGATGGTACTTGAACCCCGCGTACGGCGAGGTAACGTCGCTCATTTGCTCGGGCGTGTCGGAGATAGTCGCGGGTTATGACGTGGACGGCGTTCAGATAGACGATTATTTTTATCCCACCACCGATCCGTCCTTCGACCTTGCGGCGTATCGGGCGAGCGGCACGGAGCTTGAGCTTGACGACTGGCGGCGGGACACCATCACGAAAATGGTAAAGCGGATGTATTCCGCCGTTCATTCGGCAAATCCCAATGCTGTGTTCGGGATATCCCCCCAGGGAAGCCTTGACAATAATTACAGTCAGCTCTATGCGGATGTTTACACATGGTGTTCGCAAAGCGGCTGCTGCGATTACATATGTCCTCAGATATATTTCGGCTTTGAAAACGAGATACTGCCCTTTGCGGAAACGGTCGGGGCATGGCACGGACTGGTAACGTCCCCGGACGTGGATCTGGTGATAGGACTTGCGGCGTACAAGTCGGGAACGGAGGATAATTACGCGGGCAGCGGCAGGAACGAGTGGATAAGCTCCACGGATATCCTTGCAAGGCAGAGAGCGTTTACCGACGCATACAATGCGGGCTACGCCTTTTTCAGATACGATTCCATATTCCTGCCCGATCCGTCGGTAAGCGCATATGTGACGGCGGAAAGAGAGAATCTGAAAAACGGCGGCTGATACGCGGCAGGCTGTAAGGACTTCTCCGCTTTATCAAACGGCATATGTTTTACAACGCGTTTCTCCGAAAGAAGAAATGCGTTTTTTTTCGCCCTAAATTCTGCGGGATACGACGGAAAATCTTAGTGATTTCCACAATGCTGTTTTTCTTGACATGAGGGTGCGGGGATAGTATAATATTTACATAGAGAGAATTTTTAATATGAAACGGATTTTTTTGATTTTGTATTAAAAAAGGATGAACAAGATGAACGGTAAGATGAAGAATATTAATGCAAGATTTGCGGCGCTTTTTACGGCGGCTGCTATGATCGTCCCCCTTGCGGAGAGCTTTCGCGTGCCGGTCTATGCCGAAAATACGGCGGTTTACGAGGAGATCGTTCCCGACGAGAGCCGCGACGAAGAGCTGGAGGCGTTTACCGCTCCGGTCTATACGCCCATGTTTTCCTTTCCCGACGAGGTAAGAGGCGTTTACATCACCCCGGGAGAGGATTTTCCCCTGTACGGCGGCGACGGCGTCCGTCTTTCCGACGAGGATATGACCGGCGGGATCGGCGCCGCACTGGACAGCGCCCTGGAGAACAGCCTTAACACGGTGATAATACGCACCTGCGCGGACGGACAGGTGTTCTACAGCACGGATCTTAACAAGACCGAAGAGCATTCTCCAGCGGAGCTGTGCGCGGCGGCTGCGGCGGAAAGAGGTATGTACGTCTATGTAACGTTCGACATAGCCGCCGCCCTTGCGGGGATAAACGAGGAAAACGCCAAGGCAAGGATCGACCGTCTTGCTCTTACGGCTCATGAATTTACGGTAAAATATCCCGTTGACGGGATCATAATAGACGGGTACTATTCCTCGAAGGACAGCGGCAGCTTTGCGGATTACATAACAAACGGATCGGGCATCGGATACGACAACTGGCTTCTGGACAACGGCGCGTATGTTTTCAGCCTTGTGTCCGACGCGGTAAGAAGAACGTCCAACAGCGTTCCCGTGGGTATATCGTTAAACGACGTCTGGGCAAATTATACCGATAACCCGCAGGGGAGCGCTACATCGGTAAGCTTTCGGGCGCTCAGCGACGGCTATGCCGATACGCTGAGCTACATCAGAAACGGCTGCGCCGATTTTATGATAATACGGGCGGACGGCGCGTTCGCCAGCGAAACCTGCCCCTTTGAGGAGGTGGCAGGCTGGTGGAACAGGCAGGCGGAGGAAGCGGGCATTCCCATGCTTGTAAATCATGTGAACGAAAGAGTATGCTCGGAGTACACCGGCTGGGGCTCTCCCGACGAGCTTGTAAAGCAGGTGATACGGGCGGGGGAGTACGAAAGCTGTATCGGCAGCACTTTCAATTCCCTGTCGTCGCTGAAAGAAAACACCGAGGAATCAACAACGGTACTTGTCAAGCATTTCAACGATCAGATAAACGTTGAGGGACTGAGCAACGAGCTTGAAATGACCCTGCCTCTGTCCACTTCCTTTAAGACCGAGGAGCCGTCGGTCATATTCGCAGGCTCGTTCGACCCGAACTTTACCGTTTATTTTCAGGGCGAGCCTATAGAGCTTAACGACGCAGGACGCTTTTACTTCAACATCGAGCTGAACGTGGGCGTTAATACCTTTACCTTCAAAAACAAGGGGAAATCCGTGACCTATAAGATAACGAGAACGGTGAACGTGCTCAAAAGCGTCGAGCCGTCGGGAGATGAGATGCGCATAGAGGAGCAGTCGGCGGTGACTCTCAGCGCCGTGGCGTATAAAGGCTCGGAGGTAACGGCGGAGATAAACGGAAAATCCGTAAAGCTCACTCCCGTGGAGAGCCAAACGGACGAGATCGACCCCAACTCCGGCTACACCAAATATATCGGCACCTACGTTGCACCCGCAGGAGTAAAGGGACAGGATACAGACCTGGGAAATGTGAATTTTTACGGAACATACCGTACGTCAACGGGCGATTTCAACGAAAGCCGCATAGGCAGCCGCATTATTGTGAACGCTCCCGCGGAGGTGCTTAACGATTACAGCGGCAGCCTGCTGGAGATAATAAACGACAATACCATGACCTATGACTACAGAACAACAAGCACGAACCCCACTCCGGATATGGCAAGGCTGCCTGCGGGAACTCTCGATTATATCGTCAAGACCGTAAGCTATTCGGGAACGGATTATTATCTGACAAATTCGGGAAAGCGTATTAGGACAAAGGACGTAAACGTGCTTGAAAACAAGCCTCTCGGCTCCAATCCCATAAGCGTTGTAAGCGCCGCGAAGGACGGTACGGACACGGTCGTTACCCTTTCGGCTTCGGTAAAAATGCCATTTTCGCTGTCGTTCGGGGGCGTAAGCTATAACGGCGGAGATAACGGAGGCTACTATATTTCTTCCTTTAACGCAAGTACGCTGGAGATAGTTTTTGATTATATCACGTCGGTTTCCTCGGGAGATATATCATTCCCCGACGGCTCCGTTTTCACAAGCGGCGTATGGGATACGTATATGTCGGGCGAGCTTACAAAGACCCGTCTTACCCTTGATCTGCGCCAGCAGGGCGTTTTCGGCGGCGTTACCTCGTATTACGACGGGGCGGGGGATCTGGTGTTCCGTTTCAACGGCTGCCGCAATTCTCTGAGCGGCGCCACCGTGGTGGTAGACCCGGGTCACGGCTGTACGGGCGCCGATGAATTCGACCCCGGGGCGGTAGGTCATATAAGGGAGCAGACGGCTAATCTTGCTATAGCAAAGCTCGTAGCCCGGCGGCTTGAAGAGCAGGGAGCGAACGTTATCCGTCTTACCACCGAAAGCGACATGTATGTTACGGCGGAACGTGCGTCCATTTCCCGAAAATGGAATCCCGATCTGTTCCTGTCCATTCACTGCAATGCCGCGGGGGAGAGCGCAAAGGGAGCGGAGGCGTACTATTTTACTCCCTTTTCGCAGCCTTTGGCGGACTGCATTTCCGCACGGGTCGGAGCGTATCTGGGAGAAAGCGTGCATGGGAGCGGCAGCCTCGACAGAGGAGAGAAGTATAACTATTTCTTCGTGACCCAGCAGCAGGATTTTCCGTCGGTGCTTGTTGAGTGCGGCTTTGTAACAAATTATACCGAGGCAATGGCTCTTGCCAACGAAGCGCATCAGGACGGCATTGCACGGGCGATAGTAAACGGCTGCTCGGATTATTTTTCAAGGACGAATTATTCATGCTATTAGGAGGACGGCAAACATTGATTTATCGGGAGGCGTTTTGTGGACACATCGGATATACTTGTGGCGTTTGATATTATCTTTGCCGCAATTGATATTACCATGATAAAAGAGCTTGTGAAGAACCTGCTGTATGCGCGGAAAGAAAACGCCGTTTTCCTTTTTGAAAGCGGCCAGCGGAAACGGCTTGCCGTTCAGAGCTTTATAATACTTGCAATGTCGGCGGCTTTTGCGCTGAAGATGCATGAAATATTTTCCGCGTTCGAGGGAGCGATGTACATTCTCCTTGTAAGCCTTATCGCGCTGTGGTACGTTTTAAGCGTCAACTGCGCTTTCGTCACGCCGACTGAAATCATCACGCGAAAAAGACGGATTAAGGCGGACAGTACGGCATATGCTCTGACGGATACCGAGCTTTTGATATATGACAAGCTAAGCGGCTGTATAAGACTTAAAGCGGGAAACAGGCAGACGGAACGGGTGAGGGAGATACTGGGGGATAATTACGTAAAGATAGACGCTCCGCTGATCTTGGATGAATGATCCGCCGGTAATGTTTCTGCGCACACAAATGGATATATTTGATGAAATTGAAGCGGGGTGTTAGACAATGTGCTGTAA
>JAMPAO010000102.1 GCA_023667165.1 Ruminococcus sp.
TTTGCTATTGTAATATCTGCATAAAATTCAAATGATAAATCAACCTATTTTTGGACATATTTACAGAAAAGTAAATGCTGTTGCCCTGGAGCGCAGGGGTTCAGCGACCGTGCGATTGCGAAAGCATTGAACCGGTCACATACAACGATAAGCCGGGAATTTGCAAGGAACAGCCGCGAGGACGGTACATATTCCGCAAACTACGCTGACAAGCAATATGCCGAACGCAGGAAAAACTGCGGACGTAAACCTATTCTTGAAGATGAAGCCGCAAAAAATTATGTTGTCGAAAAGCTTGAGCAGAGGTGGACTCCCGAGCAAATTGCGGGACGCGCAAAGCTTGAAAAACAGCCGTTCAGCTTCTCGTACCCAAACATTTACAGGGCAATCGACAGCGGAATTATCCCTAAACATCTGAAAAAATTATGCGTTTCAAGCGGAAACACAAAAAGTGCAAAGGCGAAGATAAACGGAGAAAAATTCCCGATACGGCGTCAATTCACGAACGTCCTGCGGGTGCGGAAAAACCGTTCCCGTTTTGGACATTGGGAAAGCTATACTGTCCTCGGCAAAAGAAGTACGGGCTGTATTGGTACTCATGTTGAGCGAAAAAGCGGATATCTCGTTGCCTTTAAAATTCCCGACAGACAGGACAAAGCATTTACAATCGCCACTATTGCGGCGTTTGAGAAGATTTCGGAAAAACTGAAAAAGAGCTTTACGGTTGATAACGGCAAGGAGTTTGCCGCTCATAAGGAACTTGCCGCAGGGACGGGAATGAAGGTATTTTTCTGCGACCCTTATTCGCCTTGGCAGAGGGGTACTAACGAAAATACCAACGGCTTGCTCAGACAGTTTTTCCCGAAGGGCACTTCTTTTGCGGATATTTCCGATGAGGGACTTGATTTTGAACATTATGGCAAGGCTTTCTTCCAATGAAGCGGTGAACTTTTTGCAGATGAGGATTTCCGCGGCGTTCAACCTTAGCTATAACTATATGCTTACGGGCAGGGATTGACTGCCTGAATACGCGCAAACAGTCTGCCCAAAATAAAACTTAATTCCCCAATTTAAGGATTATTTAATAATTTCTATGCTATAATAAAATCACAACAACGAAAGGAGCATAGAAAATGTACCTGAACATACTTAAAAAAGACCTTAAACGCAAAAGGACCATGAATGTGATACTGCTGGTATTTATTATACTTGCGTCTATGTTTGTGTCCTCAGGCGTGAACAACATCATCAGCGTGGTTTCGGCGCTGGACAATTACTTTGATATGGCGGGAGCGCCCGATTATGTTGCGGGGATTACAAACAAATCCTCCGACAGGGACGTTTGCGGGACGCTTGAAAACGCCTCGGCGATAGACGAGTTCCGCACCGAGGAAATGATTTATATGTCCCAGTCGAATATTATACGGGACGGCGAACCGCTTAACGCTTCCGCAGGCAGTCAAATTCTCCAAAGCGACAGAGACCTTGCGGTGAATTATTTTCTTGACGACGGCAGTATTCTTAAAAGCGTACCGAGGGGCAAAGTTTACGCCACCCATTTTGCGGAGAAAAACACGGAACTGAAAGCGGGCGACAAAATCACAATCGAAATAGAGGGCGTAAGCCGTGAATTTACCTTTGCGGGCAGTTTCAAGGACGCTGCATTGGGCGCGCAAATGAACGGCATAACAAGGTTTATCATTAATGCCGAGGACTTTGACGAATATATGTCCGACGAAACGGTAAAGAATATGTACGGCGGGCGATTTTTCTACATATTCACAGACGACCTTGACAAAACCTTGTCCCAAATAGCCGACATATCCGACTGCTTTATCTTTTCGGGAAGCAAGGAAACGCTGAAATTCAGCTATATTTTCAATATAATGATTACGGGCGTTATTCTCGTTGTGAGCCTTATACTTATCATCATCTCCTTTGCGGTACTGCGGTTTACCATAATTTTTACCCTCTCGGAGGAATTTCGCGAGATAGGCGTTATGAAAGCGATAGGCATACGGGATATAAAAATTCGGGGACTTTACCTTGTAAAATATTCCGCACTTTCCGTTGTGGGCGCGGCAATCGGTTTGGCACTCAGCTATCCTTTCGGGGAAATGCTTATGAGCCTGTCCACGGACGCGATAATTATAAGCAACGACAACATCTCTTTTATTAACGTTATCTGCGCGGTTTTTGTGGCGGCGGTAATACTCCTGTTCTGTCTCGGCTGTACGGGCAGGGTAGGCAAAATGACCCCTATCGACGCCGTGAGAAACGGACAGACTGGGGAACGTTTCCGCAAAAAGAGCCTTATGAGCCTCGGGAAATCAAAGCTTGGCGGGACGGCGTTCCTTGCGGTGAACGACATCGTAAGCAGTCCCAAACGGTACGGCATTATTACATTTACGTTCTTTTTGTGTATGTCGCTGTTGATAATACTTTCCAATACGGCGGCTTCCCTTAAAAGCGCAAAATTGCTGAAATATTTTGGTTTTGCGTACTGCCACGCTGTTGCCGACAACGGCGAGGACACTGTACCGTTTATGACCGAGGGCGGGCGCGAAAAGCTGGAAAAATATCTTGAGGATATGGAGCGAAGCCTTGCCGAAAACGGTATGTCCGCCCGTTGTATGCAGGAATTTATGTTTTCCCCCGTTATAAAGCACGGCGAATATGAAAGCAAGGTGCTTACCTTTCAAGGCACGGGCACGTTTATGGATATGTATGAGTACGCCGAGGGTACAGCACCCCAAAACAGCGGCGAGATAGCGCTTACAACCCTTGCGGCAAAAGCTCTTAAAGCAAATATAGGCGATACCGTTATTATGTCCGACGGGGTAGGCGAAAGGGAATATATTGTAACCGCTCTTTATCAGTCAATGAATAATCAAGGCGTTGCCGCAAGGCTTTATACGGGGGAGGATATGAATTATTTACTGTCAATCGGCAGCAGCCCCGTGCAGATAAAATTTACCGACGACCCCGACGACGGAGAAACAGCCCGCAGAGCCGAAAAGATAGCGGAACTTTACCCCAAATTTTCAAGCGTTAAAACAGCGGGCGAATGGGTAAGGGAAACCACGGGTGTTGCCGACGCTATCAACGCGGCAAAGGAAATGTTCGTGCTGCTTACCGTTATTCTTACCGCGCTTATTACCGTGCTTACGGAGCGTTCCTTTATCGCGAAGGAGCAGGCGGAAATTGCTCTTATGAAAGCGATAGGACTGCGAAATTCCAAAATATACGCCCACCATACCGCAAGATTTTTTATCGTGACGGCGGTTGCGGTAATTGCCGCAGAGCTTTTGGGTATGCCCCTTACAAGGCTTTGCATAGACCCCGTTTTTAGAATGATGGGCTTGGAAATGGGCGTGGAATATCAGCAAATCCCCGCCGAAATATACGCGCTGTTCCCTGCCGCCGTATTTGCGGCGGCGACGGCGGGAGCGTTCCTCACCTCTTTGTATACAAGAAAAATAAAGTCTTCGGACACCGCCAATATTGAATAAGAAAGGAAACCGATATGAATATTTTAGAAGTAAACGACCTTTGCAAAACCTATATAGTAAACAAGCGGCAGAACAACGTTCTGAAAAACGTTAATTTCACCGTCAGCGAGGGGGAAATGGTTGCCGTTATGGGACCGTCCGGCTCGGGCAAGTCCACACTGCTTTACGCCGTTTCGGGTATGGACGGCATTACTGCGGGGGAGGCTCTGTTCTGCGGAAAAAATATCGCCAAAATGGGCGCAAGGGAGCTTGCGGACCTGCGTCTTGACGAAATGGGATTTATTTTTCAGCAGATGTATATGCTGAAAAATCTAACCGTTTTGGACAACATAATTCTCCCCGCCGTTCAGTCAAAAAAGAACGGCGAGAGCCGCAAAGAAACGGTACAGCGGGGGCGGGAGCTTATGCGTAAGCTGGGCATCGCGGAGGTTGCCGACAACGACATCAACGAGGTGTCGGGAGGACAGCTTCAGCGCGCCTGCATATGCCGCAGTATGATAAACAAGCCGAAAATGATATTCGCCGACGAGCCAACGGGCGCGCTGAACCACACGTCCTCCGACGAGGTAATGGAAGAACTTGCCAAGCTGAACGGCGAGGGCACTACCGTTATGCTTGTTACCCACGATGTAAAGGTTGCGGCAAAATGCACAAGAACGCTTTACATACTTGACGGGAACATAAAAGGAGAGTATAATTTAAACAGGTGCGAAAGTCCCTCTCAAATGAGAGAGCGGGAGCGTGCGCTGAATAACTGGCTTTTGGAACTGGGTTGGTAGTATGGATATTCTGATTGTTGAGGACAACAAAGAATTGGCGGGACTGCTGTGCGATTTTCTCCGCAGGGAGAATTACACGGTGTCAACGGCTGAAAACGGTGAAAAAGCCTTGTCGCTGTACAAAAGTACGGCGCAAGGCTTATCGTGCTTGATATAATGCTCCCCGATACGGACGGTTTTGGGGTGTGCAAAAAAATCCGTGAAGAAAGCAACGTCCCCATACTTATCGTAAGCGCGAAAACCGCCAAAGAGGACAAGCTTTGCGGGCTGGATCTGGGCGCGGACGATTACATTGAAAAGCCCTACGACATCGACATAATGCTTGCGAAAATAAACGGCATTTTCAAGCGGCGGTACGCTCTTGACGAAATAACCGACGGCGATATCCGCATAAACAAAATCAGCCGAACGGTTTTTAAAAACGGCGAACCACTTGAAATGACCGCAAAGGAATTCGATCTGCTCTTGCTTCTAATGGAAAATAAGGGCAGAACATTAAGCAAGGAATATATTTTCAATCAAATATGGGGAAGTGACAGCTTTTCGGAACAGCAGACCCTTACGGTGCACATAAAATGGCTTCGGCAAAAAATCGAGGACGACCCGAAAGTCCCGAAAAAAATACTGACCGTGTGGGGAGTAGGCTATAGGTATGAAAGCGTTTAACAAAATTTTTGCGGCGGTAATCGCGGCGCTGGCGATACTGTTTGCGGCGGCGAATATTATACTTTCGGCGGACAGCTCCGACAGCGGCAGACCCTACCGCGTGGAGATAATCCGCCTTGCCCGTCAAATTGAAACAGACGGTCAAGCCGACCTTTCGGACTGCGAATATGTAACGAATATCGAACGGTACGGCGAGGATTTTTACGGTACTGAAAACGACTATGCCGTCCGCGAAATAAACGGGGAGCTGTACCGTTTCGATTACAAAACCGACGGCAACAGCGGCGGAACGGGGCTTGCCGTTGCCGTAAACGTAATTCTCGGCATTATGGCGGCGGTGATAATTTCCGTTATGCTGTATGTAAAATTCAAAATTCTCGCCCCCTTTGAACGGCTGACGGATGTCCCATACGAGCTGTCAAAGGGAAATCTTACCCCGCCCGTTAAGGAAACCAAAAACCGCTTTTTCGGAAAATTCATATGGGGCGTGGATATGCTCCGCGAAAACATCGAGCGGCAGAAAAAGCGGGAGCTTGATTTGCAAAGGGACAAAAAAATGCTGCTGTTATCTCTTTCCCACGACATAAAAACTCCGCTTTCCGCGATAAAGCTGTACTCAAAGGCTTTGTCAAAGGGACTGTATGAAAGCCGCGAAAAACAGCTCGAGATCGCGGAAAACATTAACGCAAAAGCCGATGAGATAGAAAACTACGTTTCGCAGATAGCCGCCGCGTCGAAAGAAGATTTCTTAAGCTTCGATGTGAATACGGGAGAGTTTTATTTATCGGAACTTGTTGCAAAAATCAAGGGCTACTATACGGAAAAGCTGTCCCTTATCGGAACGGATTTTACGGTGTGTAAATATTCCGACTGCCTTTTGAACGGCGATTTTGACCGCAGCGTTGAGGTCTTGCAGAATGTTATGGAAAACGCCGTAAAGTACGGCGGGAAAACCGTGTCAATAGAATTTTCCGAGGAGGACGGCTGTATACTTGTAACCGTCCGGAACAGCGGCTGTACCCTTGCCGACACGGATTTGCCCCACGTTTTTAACAGCTTTTGGCGGGGCGCGAACGCCGAAAACATAGCTGGAAACGGCTTGGGACTTTACATCAGCCGCTGTCTTATGCGGAAAATGAACGGTGAAATTTTTGCGGAGATACGGGACGGGGCGATGTGTGTTACGGCGGTGTTTGCAAAGGTGTAAAAAGCAGGCTTCTGTCAATGACGTGAGCCTGATTTGGATCAAACGCTGAACCGTTTTTCCATTCCTGCGGATCAATAATCGGTTAGTGACAGTTTTCAACGAGAAATTCTCCACACGCTCCGTTATTCCTGCATTTATCGCTTTTCAGCGTGATTTTCGGTCGGTGCTGACCTCGGATATGCCCCGCATAAACAGGGTTTGAAAGAATATCCCGCACCGATCCGAACGTCCAGGCATAGACTTTTTCATCGCCCTCCGTGTACCTGTCGTAACTCGGAATAATTTCGCAGGCGGCATCGGCGGGGAATTTTTTCAGCTTTTAATTTTTTGCTGATTGCATTTACGCCCATTCCACTTTTGGACATCTCGAAAATTCTCCTTACTATCGGCGCATACTGCTCGTCAATTGCCAAATGATTTTTGTCATTCGGGTCTTTTTTGTATCCGTAAGGAGCTTTTGTACCGATAAATTTCCCCTGTTTCTGACGTGTAAGCAAAGTGGATTTTATTTTTTTGGGAAATATCCTGCGCAGATACTTCATTGCTAAAAAAACAAAATAACTCAAACGCCCATAAACACGATATTCCCCCTGCAAAACAGTGCTGTTTCATCAAGAAACAGCACTGTTAATATTTTGAGCATTCATTTACAAATCGTCCTTATCGGTAAAGCTTGTATCGGAACAGGTTTTACTCTCTTTTTTCTTGTCCCGTTTTTCCTTTGCGGAATGAAAAGTCTCCCGCGTTTTTTTAAGAATTTTTTTCAATACGGCAAGGGTTTTGGTATCGTTCGGGAAAAACCATTGCAGCAGCGCAACCGCTATCGCAAAGGTAACTATTTTTTCGGGAGAAATCGGCAGCCACAAAAAGGCAAGATACGCGCTTGAAACGGCTATCATCCAGCCGACGCCGTAATATGTGCCTATTCCAAACATAATGTACGACCACCCGTTGGTTATCATCCACGCAATTCCCACGCACAAAAGCATTCTCGGATTAAGCAGAAAACCGATAATCTTTTTGAATTTATTTTTAAATCCCGACGCTTTGCCGTTCTTCATTGTTTCACCTCTGCAAGACGTTTTTAACACTACATATACCGATATTTATTTTTCTTGGCAAACAAAAATATCAGCGATATTGCAAACGAGAAAATTTCCGCCGTCACGTCTGCGAGCCATATTCCGTCCAGCTTAAACAGCAGGGGCAGAAGCAGAATTGCCGCCATTTTAAAAATAAATGTACGCAGAAATGATATTGCCGCCGAAACGCCGCCGTCGTTAAGGGCGGTGAAAAACGACGAGGCGAAAACGTTAAATCCCACAATTACAAACGATACCGTTGAAATGCGCAGCGCGCGGACGGTCATATCAAGCAGTTCGGGATTGTACCCCACAAACAGCTTTGCCAGCGGCGAGGCGAGAATTTGCGCAGAAACAGCCATTGCCGCGCCTGCCGCAAACATAAGGATATTGCTCTTTTTCAGCAGACTTTTAAGCTCCCCGCTGTTGCCCGCGCCGAAATGGTAGCTTATAACAGGCGCGCTGCCCATTGCGTACCCTATAAAAATCGCCGCGAAAACAAACTGCACATACATAAGCACTCCGTAAGAGGCAACGCCGTCTTCCCCCGCGTATTTGAGCAGCTGAAAATTATACAGAATACCTATCACCGCCGAGGTGGCGTTGGAAACCATTTCCGACGAGCCGTTGGCGCAGGCTTTTAGAATAGGCTTTGCTTCAAGCTTTGTTTTCGTCAGCTTTAAAAGACCGTTGTTCGGGCGGACGAAATACACAAACGGAATTACCGCGCCAACGCACTGACTTAGTCCCGTGGCAAGAGCCGCGCCTGTCACTCCCCATTTGAACACGGCGATAAAAAGCGCGTCCAGAACCATATTTGTCACGCCCGCCGCAACCGTGGCGGCAAGACCGAGATTAGGCTTTTCGGCTGTTATCAGAAAGCTTTGAAAGGTGTACTGGAGCATAAACGCGGCGGTAAAGCATATTTCCACCGAGCCGTACAAAACGCAGTAGGGCAGCATTCCCTCTGTTGCTCCCAGAGGGCAACGGGGCGCATTATTGCAAGCCCTATGGCGGACAAAATAATTCCCGCGATAGCTGAAATAATTATCATCATAGTAAAGCAGCGGTTTGCTTGTTCCCTTTTTTGCTCTCCCAAAAGCCTTGCCACAAGCGCACTGCCGCCGCTGCCGAGCATAAAGCCTATGCCGCCGAGAATTGAGTTTACGGGCATTATCAGATTTATCGCCGCA
>JAMPAO010000103.1 GCA_023667165.1 Ruminococcus sp.
CCGTGAAGTCTGGTGACGTGCCTGTAGGAAATATCCATTTCCCTTGCGATCCGTCCCCAGCTCTGACAGTGCAGATAATACCTGTCAAGAACGCTTCGCAGCCTGTCGTCTTTGACAAGGAAAATAAGCCTCGCAGCCTTTATGTACGGCTCGGATAATTCCTTTGCCGCCCTGTCAGCCTCGGCGCTGTAATCGGCAGCAGCGCACAGACTGCGCTCCACGCTGTTGCCGTTTCGTTTGTGAAAGCTGCCGTCGCTTTCATATCTGACGGTCTTGCCGCTCATAAGCCGCTGCTCATATGTGCGTGCTTTGTTTCTCAACTCTATGTATTTCAGACCTGCCGCTCTTGCTTCCAAAAGCGTCTGCTTTATCTCTTTCACGCTTTGCATATGCGCTCCTTTCTTTGGACGTGTCTAAATTTTATTGCTGCGGGTATTCCATTTTTCGATTGACCTTTCCGTAAATTCTGTTATTTCTGCAACGGATATGCAGTCATGCTTTGAACTGTAATTAATTGAAAGACAATAGCTGCACCTTTGACAGCCAATGTTGATTCGGTATTCTCCAAAACTGTGCTTGTAAAACTCGGAATGTATTTCTTCTTCTCCGCAAAACGGACAAGGCTTTAATTTGATTTTGTCTGTCAAAGCGTCAGCGGCAGGAATTTCCTCAAGTTCGCTTATCGCCGTATCAATTGTCTTATCCCAACCGTTTGCCCAGCTTTCGGGTTCGGCGTCACACCCGCCTATACCGTGCAGCATTTGGTAAACCTTTTCACGTTCTATGTATTCGCTCATTTCGATCTCCCCCTATCTCGGTTCTCCAACTGTTGGAGAACTCCGTTTACTTTTCAGAATGAATGCTGCTTGCATTCATCTCAAGTTTTTGCAAAACAGTTTTTTCGGTAACGTCCTCGCCTCGTGCTGCCGATATGATTGCCAAAGCCTTACGCAGTGCCTCGACAACATCTTCAGGCAGTTTTAAGGACGTTTTACACAACGAAGAACATAAAAGCTCGGTTGCCTTTATTGTTTCCTGATGTTTTTTGCACACCTGAGAATATTTCAAATACTGGTCAAGATCATTGCGGTACTGAGAAAAATACTTCTGCTTTAATGCAACGGCTTCGTCCTGAGACAATTCTCCATGATTAAAACGTTCGTATACACCGCAAAGCCTTTCAAAATATCTGTATTCCGCAGCAGGAAAATCAGAATAATCAATAGTCTTTCCCTGACAGCCTGCCCTGTAGCAGTCAGTCTCGATTTTTTTGAAAACCTCGGGATCGAGGAAATCAATCCGTTCTTTGTTATCTATTTTCAATTATTACACCTCCGGTGTATGGTTTTTTGCAAATTCCTCAATAGCCTTTATGTCAAATGAGGAACTGTTCAGAGGCTTGATATTATCCTTTTCAAGCCAATTTATGAAAGTGTCGTAATGATTGGAAAAGGGCTTTTTTCCGCTTGATTCGATGTATCTGTCGATCTTATCGGCATACTTTAAAACGGTTTCTTTGCCGTATTTATCGGAGAGTTCATCAAATTGTGCGTTTGTAAGTCTGACATGTCCGTGCGGTCCGTAGGTTGTGCTGTCCGTATGCGGACACACACTACTTTTATCTACTTTACTTTCTTTTACTTTACTATACTTTACTTTGTGGGGGTTATTCTCGGAATTACAAGAGTTATTCTCGGAATTATAGAAGTTATTCCGAGAATAACTATCATCAGGGCGCACTTTAATAAAGCTCCGGGTCTCGCTTTTTTTCAAAAGCCAGAGCTTAGGATCAACCTGCACGGGATTTTTCAAAGCACGCTGTTTTACAGCCTCTTGATATCTCCGCTGTATTCCCTCGGACGTCAGAATCTTGTCCGCCTTAAAAAGTGTGCCGTCAAACAGTGACCGTTTAAGGAAGAAGCTTAACATCAGTCCTATTTTTTCACTCGTCATTCCCAGATCTGCGGAAACAACATACATAAAATCATCATCAAAAGTAAGATAATATCCGTTTTTGTAAATTTCGCAAAGTAAATATATGTATAGCAGAACGCCGTCGGAACCGTAATTTCCCCGTACGATTTTGATTTTTTTGTCCGAGAAAAAACTTACATCAAGCGGGAAATACTCAAGCCCCTTTTTCTGCGGTCTTGCCATAGCTATCCATCACCTCCTTCAGCTTAGCAGCCGTACGATCTCATATCCTGTCATTCGTTTATCGCAGAAAACAAAATCAACGTTATACTTCTGCTGAATGGTGAAGAGTATCTTAAAAAGCTGCTTGCCGCTTACTGCTTTCGGAGATGTTCTCAGTCTGGGATTTACCCAGCTCCGGATGTCCGTCAGAGATTTAATGTTACCGCCGTGCTCGCACAGTATAATGATCTTTATGCCGTTTTCTTGAGCACGCTTAAGCTCCGCCTTAAATCTCTCATGCTGTTGGCAGACATTGCCGCATATTTCCTGCAAATTCTGTTTGCGGTCAATAATGACTCTTGGATTATCCAGATTCATGTAATCGCCTACAAACAGCTTTGACGTGTAATGTTTAATATTCATCTCGTCAAAGTAGCTTACGATCTGACGGATCGCCTTTTGCTTTTCCCTCGAATCAATCTGTATAGTCATTCTTAAATTCCTCCGAGGTAATAACCTTATCGAGAACTTTTGTGAATTTACAGTAATTGCAATGTTCACACCTGACAGGCTCGACGCTTCCTGTTTTTATGTTATGGTAATGAACGATGTTTGCCTTAACAATTTCAAGGGCAGCGTCAAGCTCCGCCTGATCCAGACTTATAAGCTGCAGATCTGTTTCTTTCTCTTTTGTGGCGGCGGCAAGAACAAAGGGTAGAGTTTCACCTGTGTTCTGCCTTACGATCTCCTGATATACAGCCCCCTGTATATCATATCCCCATGCCTCGTAAAAGCTGAGCCTGCCCCTGCCGTTTACATAGATCGGAGAAAAGTCCTTTATGATCTTCAGATCAACAATGGTTTTATGCTCACGGTAGCTGTCGATCTTGATTTTTACGGGAATGCCCTCAATGTCACCTACCATGATCTTCTGCTTTTCGCCGTCCATTGCTTTCATAAAAAAGCTGTCACGCTCAATGCGGTTTATTATGTATTCGGCTTGCTTGTACTCTGCTTTTAAGGTGCCTTTCTGTGTGAATATTTCGGGATTTTTAGCCTTGAAAATATCAAGCGTCCCCTCGAAATGTGCGTCAACATACAAACCTACAAGCAGGGCGGCAGTCCTTTCCGAACGATATTCATTTTTGATCTCCGCTATAGCTGCGGCTTCGCAGTTTTCAAACGCCTTGAACTGCGAAACGCTCATATATGCCATGTTATTTTCATACGAAAAATAATCCGCACCGGTAATGCTGTGGGCTATCATAAATACATCACCTCCATTTCGGAATTGTCGGTTGTCCTTGCTGCAATAAACTGTACGCCCTTTTCCCTGCATTTGCCGTACAGTCTTTCACGGTTTTCTGCACTGAGTTTTTCAGCTCCGTCAATAAGAATGATTTGCAGACTGTTGGGCTTTGAGAGAGCAACGTCAATGCAAAGCTCCAGCTGCTCGCCTTCGGAAAGATTTGATACCGGCAGTCCATTTATAAGCGGTATGCCCTTTTCTACAGTGAGACCCTTAATGGGGAGTGAGGCATTTTCAAGTATTTTCCCGGGAAGTGAGCGTGCAAGCTCAATTTTACCGGTAATTATATTTGAAATGTCTGTGAGTTTAGCCACATCCGCCTGCATGACTTTCATACGGTTATATTCATTGATGAATTTCTTCATTTCCTCTGCAAAAGCCGCCTGCTTTTCCATTTCGATTGTATCAACAGGGGTCTTATTTGCATATTCATCAGCGACTTTAATGTCAGCGCCGAGCTTGGAGACCTGTTCATTGTACCTGCTTTCCGCAAGTGCGATCTTATCGGAGAGCGTTCCGTCAAGGGAATCGATCTTGTCCTGTGCTGCGGAGATCTCTGCTTTCATTCTTTCAATGGATTTAAGCAGTGATTCACGTGTTGACGCAATGGTCAGCTTTTCCGCAGCTATCTCCGATTCCATTTCTCCCTGCAAGCCCCTTATTTTACCGTCATAGCTTGCCTTAAATTCCTTTGCCCGTTCAATTCTGTTATTATGTTCCTTTGCCTGATTTATCTTTTGATAAGCGGCAGCAAGATCATAATTTTCCCATTCCTTGGCATTGAAATCTTCCGGAAGATCCTTTGCTATATCAGCAATAAATGCTTTCTGATTGCGGATATCGCGGTTTATGTCCTGCCTTTTTTTGAAATAATAACCGTTTTCCGACTGTATGTCCGACAGAACCTGCAATATGTTCTGACTGTAATCAATATCCTGTGGAATTTCTCCGAACTGTTCTTTGATCCAGTTCAGATCCCACGGAAAATCAATAAGGTCAAGAATTGCGCGGTTTTGCTCTTTTTTCGTCATCTGAGTAAAAGCAACGGGGTCAAGCTGCAGGGGAGTAAACAACTGACGGAGAAAGCTCTCGGGGGAGGAAACCTCATTGCCGCATTCCTTGACGGATTTATAATCGGACTGTTCAGAGCGTTTCTTTCGATTGATATACACACCCGTATCGGTTTCAACGATTATTTCCCCCTCATTTTCGCCTTTATGAAGTATGTAATCCCGACCGCTGCTGTTCGTAAGTGCATAGCGTATCGAGTCAATGACAGAGGTTTTTCCCGTTCCGTTAGTGCCTGTAATTTCAACGCTGCGGCTGTCAAGCTCTGTTTCCTTGATACCGAAAAGATTTCGTATTTTTATTTTAGTTATTTTCATTTTTATACCTCCGATAATTACAAATTAACTCTTTCAGCGGGTCTTATATCCTCAACCTCTCCCTCAACATGTACGCCCATAAGCACTTCGGGGCAGTATACACGTGCAAAGAAGGCTGAAGCTCTGTATGCAAGCATTAACTCAGGCATATTAGTCCATTTGGGATTTTTTGAAAGCCAGCCCTCGGATTTTGCCATTTTCAGCGTAACCTCCGGACCCTCGACTTTATCTCCTGTATCAGACCAGATACCCACAAGCATACAGCCTCTGCTGTCAGTGCCCTTTTCTCCGAAATACACAGGACGAACCGAGCCCTGTCTGAACTTCCCGCATCCGTCTATAAGAGCCTTGCAAGCCTGTCCGCTCCATGACGGCTTGCCCTTGACAACGTACAGCGACTGCATGACCATAAGAGGAGATACCCCCATACGGTTTGCCATATCCACAGCTATGGCACAGTCGGCGGGTTTGTTCTTGTATGAATCGGGAATTATATCTGCCGTGGAGATCACCTGAGCCAGCTTATATGCTCTTGAAAAATCGGCAACAATATTTGCAGCGGGCTGATGAATTTTCTCGGAGATCTCATTTGCATTCTGCTGATTTGTTATCTGTATTTCCTGTTTTACTTCCGTATTTTCCATTTTAGCTCCTCCTTTACAGCTTAATGAACTCGGCTCTTGAAAGAGCAGCATAAAGAGGTGTATCTTTGACAAGATCCAGAAGCTGTTCGTAATCCTTTAAGGTAATGCGGATAAGCATATTTTTGATGTCCTTATCCTTGAGCCTCGCATTTTCCTCACGGAGCTGTTCCGGTTCTTCAAGAATGCTTTCGTCCTGCTGTACAGCAACCTCTACGGGACAATTTTCAAGCTCCTTGATACGTTTTTCAAGGTCGGCGTTTTTATAATATTCATTTACGTATTTGTCCTTATACTTTTTATATCCTTCATGCAGACCGTCAAAATTTTGGCTGATGCTTTCCCGTGCTTTTTTCTCGCTTTCCGAACGTCTGTTTGCTTCTTCAAGCTCCTTTTTCAGCTTTATGTATTCCGCATGGGTCGTGATATCGCCGCTGAGAACTTTTTCCGTAAGCTCCTCGGGAGCGTCCTCCCTGCTCACATCGTAAGAAAGAGTAATGGGGAGCGCTTCAAAGTCGTCCTCACGTCCCGCAAGAGCCGGCGAACTTAAAAAATCATACCGCTCAATAAGGTTGTACACCGTCTGGCGCTTGAAACCCAAAGCCGTGTACCATTTTTCAAAGGTACCGTTTGCGTGATTTGACAGAAGCGTCTGCGCCTCCTTGAATTTTCCGCCAAGCAGCGTGAAATACCCTGCTGTTTTCTGACGGATAACCGTTTCGCAATTGCGAAGCTCTTGAGCTGTTTCGGTGTCAAGTGCAGAATAATCAAACAGATCGGGAGCTTTCTCATTATTGGAGGAAACGGACGGATTCGGCAAATCCGCTGTTTCGGCGTCGTTTTTTTCTTCGAGAACAGACGGCTGAGTATCTTTCAGGTAGTTTTTAATGTCCGTTTCTGCCTCAGTCGAATTATGCCGCCACGGGTATTTACATTTGCTTTTCCAGCACTCTTCGCAAATTCCCGATGGGTTAATATGTCCGCTTTTACCGCCATCGTCAAAGAAAACAGCAACACATACGCTGTTTACGAACTCATCAAATCTATCCTCATCAAAATCCGGATAGTGTTCCAAAAGAATGTCAAAGTATGTAGGTTTTGGCTTATCTGCCTCGGCAGATCCTTCCGCTGAGTGTGACGTCTGATTTTCGACCGGTTCATCCCACGTTCCCTCCTCGATCCTCTTGCGGATAAAAACAGCAGTCTGCGACCACGACAGCGTAAGTGTTTTATCACCGTCGTTATTGACCGCGCCGTCCAATATTATATTTACACCCTTAGACGTACTGCAATTGTATCTAATTCCTCCGCCGGCACGGCCGGAATGACCGTAAGCCTTTTTGAGATATTCCCGCAGCAAAGCAGGAGAGCTTTCCTTTGCGAGCCTTGCCGCGCTTTCATCCTCGCCGCACATAGCGTAAAGATTTCTCCGGATATCCGGATCGTATCTTTTCATGGAACTGTCGTATTTCATCTTACTCACTCCTCATCAGAAATTCGTTGATCTCGTCGATCTGTTCCCGAATATCCTCAAGCTCGCCGAGAAGCTCGTCCCGCATACGCAGGCAGGCTTCTATCACAGCGTCCGGTATTGTGAGCTTATTCTCCGGCGCTCCTGAAGAAATTTCTTCCGAGCTATTGACATTTTCGGACTTTTCGGGTATAATGATAGATGTAAAATTTTCTTGTGTGCCTGTACCGTCTTTTGACGGTGCGGGTTCTTTTTTTGTTTCAGGAAAACCAAGCCTGCCGCACACTCTTTGCACGGTGGTTTTCGATATTCCCGTTTCCTCGGAAATTTCCTTAACGGTTTTGCCGTTCCCTTTTAGCTCGGCTATTTCGGCGACTTTCTCTGCCGGTGTTTTCTTACCTTTCGGCATGCTGTTTTCCTCCTTCTTTTCGGGTATTTCCCACCCTTTTTCGCGGATCGAGGCTATGAGGCCCATTACGTTTTTGGGCGGTACGTCATGATAATTTGACAGGCATGAGCACTGCAATGATATATGCAGCCGCTTAGCGATCTCAAGCGGTTCCATGCCCTCATTGAGCAGCTTGTATACCCTCTGTTCATTAGGCGTCAGCGAACGCTGCGCAGGAGGGTCAATGCTTATCCTCACCGTCTGATCCCTCCCGGTTTTTCCACAGATCTTTTGCATACAAGATCAAAAGAATTATGAACGGTATAATCAAGCTCCTGCCGGATATACTGCCGCAGGCGTACAGATCGGCTGCTGCGGTTACCGCCTGCATCGGTATGAGCCACGTGTAATTCCTCATCGCATGGACAGCTCCTTGTATTCATGTTTAAGCTCCTCGATCTCGCGTCTTTTCTTTTGGATATCGTCCTTGATCTCTCCGGCACGCTTGGCGGTTTCACGCATATCGCAGATTATCCGCATACCGTATTTGCTGTATAGCTCGGCTATCTTGTCTTTAATGCCTGTAGCCTCATCAAAAAGCGGATGAGTGCTGTACACTTCCTCGATGATCTCATACTGTTCCGCCGTCGGCAGTTTTGTTCCCTCCGGCAGCCTTGCCGTGAATTCTTCATACATCATTCGTCTTGGCCTCCTTCCCCTCAATATAGCTTATAAAGGCTCTGCGTGGGATTTTAGCGCGGTTCCCTATAAATACCACAGGAAAACCCAGATTTGTCGGACACTGCTTTGCCGTTACGTTTATGGCGTAAGGCATGCACCCTAAAACACCGCTCACCTCCATGGGCGTGAGCATTTCCTTGTCAAGTCCTTTGATCTCCTCAAAGGTCAGTTTCTGTGCGGACATTGATGTTCACTTCCTTTCTTAGTTCCTCGGCAAGCCTTTGGACATTTCACCCATGATTCCTGGGACAGCGGGGCGTTTTGTGTGTGTTCTGCTGACATATTTTTATCTCCTCATATTTCGATTGGCTCAAGCAGTTCGTCGGTCCTACAGCCAAGTATG
>JAMPAO010000104.1 GCA_023667165.1 Ruminococcus sp.
AAATATTGCCGTTGGTACCGGCTGCAAGCTTTGATTATATTGTACCAAAGGAGCGTTTATTTATGATACCGTTGGAAATTGAAAGAAAATTCCTTATTTCGCAGACGGACGAGCTTGACGTTCATTGCTGCGGCAGGCTGGATATAGAACAGATATATCTTATCCGCAGCGACCCCTCGGTGCAGCGGCGTATACGCTCCGTAAGCTCCGCCGACGGAGTAAGGTATTACTATACGGAAAAGCGTTTCATAAGTCCCTCGGTGAGAGAGGAGGACGAGCGGGAGATCGGCAGCGGCGAATACGAGCGGCTTTATGCGGAAAAAGATCCGGATATAGATCCCGTTGTCAAAACAAGGCGCATACTTGTTTACAGAGGGCAAAGGTTCGAGATAGACAGCTATCCTTTCTGCGATACCCTTGCAACGATAGAGCTGGAGCTTGAAAGCGAGGAGCAGGAGATAATTTTCCCGCCCTATCTGGACGTTATCAAGGAGGTCACGGGGGACGGCGGATATTCAAACGCGTCCCTTGCAAACAACAGGCGGTTTCCGTGACCGCAGCAATACCGAAGCGTGTTCTGAATTGCCCAAGTCTGCGGTCTTTTATCAGCTCCAGTATTTCCTGTCAAGCGTCCGAAACTGCACTGCCCTTGCAATATGCTCTTTGTTTATTACGTCGGCGGAATCCATGTCAGCTATAGTCCTTGACACCTTTACTATGCGGTCGTATGCTCTGGCGGAAAGTCCCATTTTTTCAAATACGTTTTTGAGCAGTACGCTGCCGTCCTTGCTTATGGGGCAGACCTCTCTTATAATGTCCGATGTGATCCTTGCGTTGCAGGTTATATTCGTTCCCTTAAATCTGCGCTGCTGGATCTCCCTTGCCGCCTGAACGCGCTCTCTGACGGCGGCTGAGCTTTCTTCCTTTTTTGCGGAGGCAAGATGCTCGTATTCCACAGGTCCTACTTCTACTTGAATGTCAAATCTGTCAAGAAGCGGTCCGGATATTTTATTTATGTATGCTTTTGCCTGCTTTTGTCCGCATATGCACTGTCTGGTCGGGTGTCCCGCATATCCGCAGGGACAGGGGTTCATTGCCGCTATGAGCATAAAGGAGCAGGGATATGTGACCGTTCCCGACGCACGGGATATTGTCACCTGTCTGTCCTCCAGAGGCTGGCGCAGTATTTCCAGGGTCTGCTTTGTAAATTCGGGCAGCTCGTCCAAAAACAGCACCCCGTTGTGGGCAAGGGATATCTCTCCCGGGCGGGGGATCGTTCCTCCTCCCGCCAGTCCAGCGCCGGAAATGGTATGATGAGGCGACCGGAACGGTCTTTTGGTTACAAGGGGATTTTCCTTTGACACAAGTCCGCAGACCGAATGCACGTTGGTGGTCGAAACGGATTCATCAAAGGTCATTGCGGGCATGATGGTGGAAAGCCGCTTTGCAAGCATGGATTTTCCGCTGCCGGGAGGACCTATCATAAGCAGATTGTGTCCTCCCGCAGCCGCGTATTCAAGCGCTTTTTTTGCGGTCTGCTGACCCTTGACGTCGGCAAAGTCAAGAGCTTCGAAGCTCTGCTCCGGGATAAGCTCGTATTTGGCTTGCGGTATCAGTACGGCTTCCCTTGAAAAATGTCCTATTATCTCCCGTACATTGGCAACGCCGTAGACCGTCAAGCCTTCGGCGACGCTTGCTTCGTAGGCGTTGTCCGCAGGGACGAAAACCGTATCGAAACCCTCCTCGCGTGCAAGCAGAACCATTGGAAGAACACCGTTTACCGCTCTTATATCGCCGTTTAGGGATATTTCTCCTATGAACGCGGTTTTGTCTATATCCTCGCCGATCTGTCCCGTTATTTTCATAAGTGCGGCAAATATGGCAAGATCGTGAACGCTGCCGGATTTTTTCGTATCGGCGGGAGCAAGGTTTACGATAACCCTTGACAGCGGAAAGGTAAGTCCCGCGCTTCTGAACGCGGCTCTTATCCGTTCTCTGCTTTCCTTTATGGCGGTATCTCCCAGTCCTACGATGTCGAAGCAGGGGGTCCCTCTGCTGACCTCCGTTTCCACTTGAACCGCAAAGGCGTTAAGTCCGAAAAGACCTAAGCTGTTTACTTTAGCGAACATTCTGCCGCCCCCGTTTCGGAATGATGTGTTTTCGCGGTCATTACGGCAAAGCTCTGTTTTGCTCCGTAATGATCTTTAGGTTAAGAGCCTGTTCTGATTTTCTGCTCATACCTCGCGGCGCTTGAGCTGGATATTGAGCCATCTTGTTATTTCCTCGTATGAGTCATGGCGGCTGTTTTGGTCGGTAAGGCTGTCCTTTATTTTTATATCAACGTCCGTAAATCCGCGCCTTATAAACGTGCCGAACAGCTTTTCCGAATTTTTTCCGTTCATCAGCATAAGAGGGAGATCGCTGCGCACCTTGTCAAACCAGTCATAATCCGAACAGTATTCCCACAGCATAAGCCAGTCCCTGTATGCCGAGCAGGTGTAGATGAAGTCGCTGCCGCCGCTGCGGTTTCCTCCCATGAGGGAATTGAACAGAGCGGTGAGCCTTTTTGAGCGGCTCCTTACGCCGTTGAGCATTATCTCCGCGTTTGCCATGACTATTCCCGAATCGGTCAGGGGGTTTTTCACCGGAGAATCTATAAGGATAGCTCCGTCGGTGTCCTCGCTGTATTTTGCAAGCACTCCTCTGACGATAAGCGCTCCCATGGAATTGCCTATAAAATAGTGGGGGATATCTCTGAACCTAAGTCTTGACAGCAGCATTACTCTGTGCAGGTCGTGGAGCAGATTTATCCATCCCTTGTCAAGAGAAAAATATCCCAGATGATCCCTGTCCTTTGCCGAACCTCCGTGACCCAGATGATCGTTCGACACCACCGCAAAGCCGCAGCCGCACAGGTAATCTATAAACGGCTCGTAAAGCTCCGTGTTTTCCCACATACTGTGAGATATCTGCACAACAGCCGACGGATCGCCGCTTACTGGCAGATAGACATAATATGCGATCCTGTTTACGCCGTCCGAGCTGATAAGATAATTATGGGATCCGGTATAGTTCATAAAAATCCTCCTTTTATATAACCGCAGTGGCGTGCACAGCACGCCCTCTGCTTGTTGAAAGCAAAGCTTTGAAATAGGGAAATGCCGACCGGCATTACGCCTTGCGCTTTCGTTTTGATACCTCGTCCGACAAGGGGTTTGCGTCTATTGCCGTGCGGACGTTTTCATTGGTAAGGTGAGTATATATTTCGGTGGTGGAAACGCTGGCATGTCCTAAAATTTCCTTGAGCACCATCGGATCTACGTTTCCGTACTGATACATAAGGGTAGCGGCGGTATGGCGCAGCTTGTGGGCGGAAAGTCCCCTGCCTCCCATGCCTATGCGTTCAATGGCGTTGTTTACGATCTGCTCTACCCGCCGTCCGGTTATGCGGGTCTTTCTTTTCGACAGAAAAAGGGCGCTGCTGTCCGCTTCGGGTCTTACGGCAAGATACTGTATTATCGCGTCCGCGCAGCCGTTGTTGATATGGACTATCCGTTCCTTGTTTCCCTTTCCCAGCAGCCGCAGGGAACGGTCGTCAAGGTCGATGTCCTGGAGATTTATCCCCACAAGCTCGGAAAGCCGCATTCCGCAGTTGAGAAAAAGCATGAGAATGCAAAAATCACGCTGATAAAATTCGTCGGAGGGATCCATTCTGTCCAGCAGCTTTCTGCTTTCGTCCAGTCCCAGGTATTTTGGCTGCGTCTTTTTCGGAGAGGGAGCGTCCAGATATTCCACGGGATTTGCCGCAAGGCTGAAGCCGGGGAGCTTATTGTTGCACAGAGCCTTGTAAAAGCCTCTCAAAGCGGCTATTTTTCTTGCTCTTGTTTTTTCGTTGTTTCCTCTTTCGTCGGCTGAATAGTCAAGATAATTGTAGATATCACTAAGCGTTACCGACGACACGGCGGAAAAGGGAATGTCCGCTATTATACCGTTATCGGGTATGCTTGTAAGATTTTCCTTGATATACCGCAGAAAAAGCCGCAGGTCTATATAATATGAGGCTATGGTCTTTTCCGAGCGGTTCTTTATCACCCTCAGATATCTTATATACGCTTTGAGATATTCGGGGCAGTCATTCATATCCGCAGCCATTTTATCACCCTTTCGGAGTTATAGCGTACGCCGTCTGATTATTGAATTTTTCGGGAAGTTCATACCCGTCGTGTTCGGCATGGAAAATTTCATTGCCGCATGGCAGGTGTTATCCGCAGGCTGTCCGCCGCTGTCGAAGATCTCCGAAACGGCGTATTTCACGGGCGGCTTTCCCGGGGACAGTATCTCCAGCTCCTCGCCTCGGGTAAATTTATTGCGCTGCTCGGCGTATATCATTCCGTTTTCGCATCTGTCCACCACGGCGCATACGTCGTATGAGCGGATATATCCGCTGTCCTCGTAATACTGCCTGCACTCCGAGGGATGACCGAAGAAAAATCCCGTGCAGTAATCCCTGTGGCTTACCTTGAATACCTCCTCCCGCACGCTGTCGGGGAGAACGTAGTTATCGGGATCTTTTTTGAATATATCGACAGCCATTCTGTAGGCGTTTGTGATAACGGAAACATAATATGCCGATTTTGCCCGCCCCTCTATCTTAAACGAGGAGATCCCCGCCTTTGCCAGCTTGTCTATGTGGTCTATCATGCACATATCCTTGGAGTTGAGGATATACGTTCCCTTTTCGTCCTCGAATACGGGGAAATACTCTCCCTCGCGGGTTTCTTCCATAAGGTGATATCCCCAGCGGCAGGGCTGGGCGCATCTTCCCCTGTTGGCGTCGCGGTTTACCAGGTAGGAGGACAGCAGGCATCTTCCCGAAAAGGATACGCACATAGCTCCGTGAACGAAAGCCTCGATCTCCAGCTCTTTCGGGGTCTTAGCTCTTATCTCCGCCGTTTCCTCAAGGCTCAGCTCTCTTGCGAGGATCACCCTTTTGGCTCCCATATTGTAAAGCTCGCCTGCGGTAACGTAGTTTACAACGCCCGTCTGTGTGGATATATGGATATCCATATCCGGAGTGAATTTTTTGATCAAGGACATAAGTCCCAGATCGGCTGCTATCGCCGCGTCCGCTCCGCAGTCCCAGGCGTGCTTTATAAAGCTCTCAAACTGCGGTATTTCATCGTTTCTCGGCAGAGTATTGCAGGTAATATAGACCTTTACCCCTCTTGCATGGCATTTTTCCACCGCAGCTCTCAGAGCCTCGCTGCCGAAATTTTTCGGCCCCGCTCTCATGCCGAATTCCGTACCTCCCAGATAAACGGCGTCCGCGCCGTAATCAAGGGCGGCTTCAAGCCTTTCCGCGTCCCCGGCGGGAGAGAGTACCTCTATATTATACTCTGTCATCTGCTCTTTTCCTTTCAGCGACATTACGCAAGTCCCGCCCTGACAAGATTATCCTCATGTCCCCGCAGAGTTTCGGCGAAGAAGAACTCTCCCGTGCTCAGATCGGAGCAGAAAAAGAAGTAATCCGTTTCGCGGGGGTAAAGCACCGCGTCTATCGCGTCCATTCCCGGATTGCATATAGGTCCCGGAGGAAGTCCTCCGCCCACATAGGTGTCGTATGAGTCGCACATAGTCTGGGAAAATACCTCCAGATTGGGTTCGATGACTTCCTTTGCGTATTTGGAAGTGGGGTCGGACTGCAAAAGCGGAAATTCGTCGGGATTATCCAGTCTGTTGCGGAAAACCGACGCTACCAGCCTCATATCGGCGGGATCCGACGCCTCTCTCTGAACGATGGAGGCAAGGGTAATCACCTCTTCCAAGGTCATATCTATATCCTCCATACGTCCGTACTGATTGGGAGTTATCTTGCTTTCAAAGTTCCTGAACACCTTTTTTACGATGTTTTTCGGATCTTCGTCCAGGTAAAACTGGTATGTATCGGGAAAGAAATACCCCTCCATTTTGTAGAATTTTTTGGAGCTTACCGTAACGTGTTCCTCAAAATCAAAGCCGTAAGAGGTTGAATTGAACGCTCTGATAAACTTATCCGCAGGGCATACCCCGGCTTCCTCCAGCTTGGCTGCGGCGTCTATGAGCCTTATGCCCTCGGGAAATGTGATATTAATGAATTCTCTGGGGTTGATAGGCTCTTCCCTGAGTACTTCTATAATGTCGCTGTAGGTCATATTCGGGTTTAGCTTGTGGCTTCCCGCCATATATGTGCCGTCCGCGCCTTTCAGCTTTGACACTAATCTGAACAGATCGGGATTTCCGATTATCCCCTCGTCGTAAAGGATGTTGGCGATAGCCTCCGTTCCCGAATTTTCGGGTATCTCAACGGAAAACTCCGTGCCGGAACGGTCAAGTCCCAGTATCTCCGAGGAAATGCTGATTACCGCCACCGCCGTAAGGGCGGCAACGGATATTACCACAGTCACCATTATAAGGGCAAAGGCAAGACGTCCGTGAGTTTTCTTTTTGCGCTTTTTGTTTTTGCGCTTTTCTTTAAGCCTCAGCCGTTCTCTTTCTCTTTGCGCTTCTTCGTTCTCCCCGTCCTCCTCGTCGGAGGCGTTTTGGGGGATATCCTCCGGTATGTTCTCATCCTCTCCGTCCGTGCCGCTTTCGTTTTCGTTATCGGCATGGAGATCCGGCGCTCCTCCTACAGTATCGGGAGGAGTATCGGCGTTGTCGTCGGCAATAGCTTCGCCGGACGGGATTTTTGGCTCCTTATCGTCCATTGTTAGACAATCCTTTCCTTTAAGCTGTATGTCACATCTGACACGTCTGATTGCCGAAGGTTCTGAGATATTTTTCCGTCACCAGCATATCCGAGGCTATATCGTATCTGCCGTGTATAAGCTCGTTCAGGGTGCATGAGCAGTAGCACAGACCCATTTTGACGAGCTTCGGGTGAGCCGACAGGAAACGGTCGTAATATCCTTTGCCGTAACCCAGGCGGTAGCCTTTCATATCAAAAGCAAGTCCGGGTATAATGCACAGAGCCGTTTCAAAGGCATAGGCTTTTATGCATTTTTCGGGAACGGGTTCCATAACGCCGAACGTACCCTTTTCCAGCTCGTCGGCGCTTTTGATAAAGTAAAAGTCCATATCCCTGGTATCTGTTATGCAGCGCGGCACCGCCACTCTTTTTTTATCCTCCAGAGCTTTTTTTATCAAAGCCAGCGTGTCCACTTCTATTTCGGTGGAAACATAGGTAAGTACGATGGGAGAGGAGCGGTATGCGCTTGAAGATATTATCCTTTCGAATATCCTGCCGTCCTTTTCCTGCTTTTCGGTTTCTCCGAAGCCTGTGCGCAGATCCCTGCATCTGTTTCTGAGCTGTGTTTTGTAGTCCCTTATATCGCCGGACTGCATATCCGGAGTAAAGCTGTTTACGGGTGCGATCATCTTTTCCATACTATACTTCCTGCCAGCTTTCCTGCGGTTTCTTCATCTGCTGCGGCGCTTATAAGCTCATAGGAAAATTCCAGAGCCGCGCCCGCGCCTCTTGCGGTTATTATATTGCCGTCCTTGACAGCGGGAACGTCGAGGATGTGCGCTCCCTTGAGCCGATCCTCAAACCCGGGGTAGCATACCGCGTTCCTGCCGTCGAGCAGACCCATTTGACCTATCACGGACGGCGCGGCGCAGATTGCCCCTATGAAAATATTATTTTCCGCGCAGAAATCAATGAACTCATGCACCTTATCCGACGCGTCGAGATTTTTGGTTCCCGGCATTCCTCCCGGCAGAACTATCATCTCCAGTCCGTCCTTTTTCGCTTCCTCAATGGTGATATCGCACACAACGGGTATGCCGTGGGAGCCTGTTACGGTCTTTGCCCCCACTCCCGCGGTAACGACTTCCTTTCCCGCTCTTCTGAGCATATCAATGGGGGTTATCGCTTCCGTCTCCTCAAATCCGTCTGCAAGAAAAACATAGATCATTTTGCTTTGTTCCTTTCATAATACTTGGGTTATACTTGAGGCAACACCGCACAAAGAGCGGCTAACGCCTTTGCGCACGTCTTGCTTGCATATTTTCCGCCATATTGTACTAAAATTTCTTGACATACGTCAGTATGCCTGCAAAATTTTAGTACAATCTGAC
>JAMPAO010000105.1 GCA_023667165.1 Ruminococcus sp.
GGCTTGTTTACGAGGTTTTTAGGTTGGCTCCCCCGACTGGACTTGAACCAGTGACGGGGTGATATACACCCGTATTATGGGATTTATACCGGCAGAAAAAATACCGATAAAATCAAACCGTGAGGGATTTGATTACAAGCGGTCTGTAACGGCGGGAGAATGCATCGCCTGCGGAGATGTCATCATTGACTATTCGGCAGTTGAGGGATATATTTTAAGCCTTGAGGAAACCTTCGGGGTCACTGTAATGGGCTCCGGCTGGGACAGAATGAATGCAATGTCTTCCATGCAAAAGATAGAGAGTGCGGAAAACCCTATAGAATGCACGATAATCAAGCAGCATTCAAGCGTTCTGCACCCTGCAACAAAGCTTTTGAAAGAAAGCATTTTAAGCGGAAAATTCAAGTATGAAGCAAATCTGCTGCTTGAAAACAACTTTGAAAACGCACGCTGCACCTATGATACAAACCTTAATCTGTACGTCAACAAAAAGCACAGTGCAGGCAAGGTGGATATGGTCGTTGCTCTTATCAATGCTGTGTACATGCTTATGGAAAATGAAGTTCTGGGGGACGATTTTGTATATCAGTGTGTTGACCTGTAAGGCAGCGAGCCGCTGCGGGCAGGCGTTACAAAGTTTATCTCAAAACCCTTGACATCATTCGGTAACGCATTTGCGCCGACAGCTAAGGGCAAAAATTTATTTCCGGCAGGAGGATAACAAAATGGCATTTTCTTTATTTAAGAAAAAAAAACGGGATAATATCGAAGAGAGAGCTGTAAACGGCGATATTCTTGTATCCGAGGGTTCGGGGGCGGAGCTTCTTGTTGCCGCACTGAAAGGCAGCGGCTGCGTTACGGAGGACACTGCAATGCAGATACCAAGCATTGCACGGTGCGTGAATATGATAGCTTCTGCGGCGGCTATGCTTCCTGTAAAAATGTACAGAAAAAATGCAGGGGGAAAGCCTGAGGAAATAAAGGACGATCCGAGGATAGCGCTGCTTAATTCCGAAACAGGCGATACGATGAACGCCGATTCGATGCGGTATGCCTGGGTAAAGGATTATCTCCTGCAAGGGGGCGGTTATGCGTATATCGAACGCAGAAACGGCATTCCTTCAGGATTTTTTTACATATCGCCCTCGGAGGTGGGCGTACTGAAAAATACCGAGGATCCGATATACAAAAAATTCAATTACAGCGTGCGGGGAAAGAATTACTTTCCGTTCCAGATGCTGAAGATCCTGCGGAACTCAGACGGCTACGGTAAGGGCAGAGGAGTTATAAAGGATAATTCAATGATAATAGATACGGCTTATGCAATGATAAAATTCCAGCGGTCACAACTGCTCAAAGGGGGCAGCAAAAAAGGTTTTCTGAAAACGGAAAGCAAGATCGGCAAAGACGTTATGGAGGAAATACGGGATAAATGGCGGGAGCTTTATTCTGCGGAAAACAACGACAGCGTTATGCTGCTCAATGCGGGGATCGATTTCAAGGAAATATCAAATACCTCCGTTGAAATGCAGATCAACCAGAATATTCAGACGATCAACAGTGAGATAATGAAGCTGTTCGGCACAGAGGACGGCATTCTGAGCGAGGCAACGGTCAAAAACTCCGTAATGCCGGTTCTTGACGCTATGGAGGCAGCTTTTGACAGCGATCTTCTGCTTGAATCGGAAAAAGGAAACACCTATTTTGCATTCGACGCCAGAGAGCTTACAAGAGGCGATATAGGCAGCAGATATGCGGCTTATTCAATTGCTCTTGAAAAGAATTTTATGCAGCTTGACGAGGTAAGAGAGCTGGAGGATCTTCCGCCGCTGGGAATAAATTTTATTACACTTGGACTGAACGACGTTCTGCTTGATCCGAAAACTAACAAGATATACACTCCCAATACAAACGCTATGGTGGATCTCGGTTCGGGGGCAGGCGCGGTCATTGAGAACAGCTCAGAGATTAGATTTAATAAAAACCACGACCCCGAGAACGGACGGTTTACGGGCGGTGGAAACAACAGCAATAATTCTTCCGAAAAAAGTATTGACAAATCGGGGGAAAGTGGTATAATAAAAGCAGGGAGTGATGTAGCTGTGCATGAAGATATTAAAAGCATCAATGAGCAAAGCATATTTTCAGGTGCAATCAGCGGAGCACTCAACCCATATAGTGAGGAAGCTGCTGCACATGCAGAGCAATATTATGAGGCTGTACGGCACATGAAAACAGATATTACCAGAATTTCTGAAAACACTGGTTTTAGCGAGAAGGAAATTTCTCAGGTTAAGAATTATATTTTTATTCAAAAGCATGATTTAGGCGGAACAGAACCTGAGTTGTTTTCCCCCAGTTTTGAAATGGCACAATCATGGCAACGCTTGATTGATGGGAAAAATATTCAACCTCATGATCTTACATTACTTAAGCATGAAATTAAAGAAAGCAACTTAATGAAACAAGGATTTTCACAGGAAACTGCCCATGAAATTACCGAAAAAGAGCTAAATTACAGTAAGGAGTGTAAAGAATATTATGCTAAAATTAATAAACATAACTAAAGACGATCAGAATATTTCTGCCGATTATATTCCCGAAAACAGTCAAAAACAGGCTCACGTAAAACTCTCTACAACCAAAGATGTTTATGATGTAGAAGTTATTGACGAATTTGGTCAAATGTACGGCAGTATGGCATTGAACGGTCTTCGTAAAATTTTAAGAGAGCTTTCTGATGGAAAAATAAATGAACTTCCAAAAGAGAGAAGAGTTGTTTGGTTTTAAAAATATAAAATTCTATAAAAATGCGTTTTCGGTTCTCCGACAATTGGAGAACCGGAGGCGTTTTTTTATGCAGGAAAGGAGTGTAAATCTATGGGACTAGCAAGCGAGGTTACGGACAGCATTAAGGTATATTTTGAAAAAGTGGAAAAGCTGACTAATAAAGAGCTTGAAGAAATTCAAAAGGAAATGCTGCTTGATGTTAACGATCTGTCACCGTTTGGCAATGATAATATTTACAAGTCCGGAGCTAAATACCGGACGGGCATACATATGAAAAACGGTTGGACGATGAACAGACTAACCCTCGGAGAACACAAGAGAGTATATGTGGTGAGAAATAACGTAAAACCGCAAGTGGTGCATTTAGTATCATTTTCGCACGTTCATTTTTCTCACAGCAAACCGACAGGCACAGTAACAAGACCTAATTCGTTTATTCATGTTGCAGAGAAAAACGCAAACAGGGAAATACAAAGACGATTGGAGGAAAAAATAAACAATGGCTAAGAATGAATACGGATACATGGCGAAAATAGGTGGCGATACGTCAGGACTTGAGCTTGCTTTACGGGAAACGGAACAAGAACTGAAAGAAGCCGAAAACGGCTTAAAAGCGCTTGACAAAACTATTTCGGAGGTTGCAAAAAACGGCGGAGACACCTCCGAGTTGCTGGCTGCAAGAGAAAGAGCATATATACAGTATGCGGATATGGCACAAAGACAACTGGGACTGCTTGCCGATGTGCAGACGAAAGTCGATGAAGCGTTTACTAATGGGGCAATTTTGGCGGGAGATTACGCTTCTTACATGGCAAAACTTGCGGATGCAACAGAAAGGGTCAATCAAACACAACAGGAATTAGATCCCGCACTTAAAAATATCGAAGACTCTCAGAATGCACTGTCACAATCTACAAAGGAAACAACTGACAGCACTGTTAAATTCGGGGATATTTTAAAAGCAAACGTTATTTCCGATTTGACCGTTAAAAGCATAGAAAAAGCTACGGATGCAATAAAACAATTTGGTGATGAACTTAAAAATATAGTTATAAGTACTGCCTCATACGGCGATACGGTGGACAAACAAAGCCAAAGGCTGGGCATGACAACAGAGGCATATCAAGAATGGACATATATTTTAAGTCAAAACGGAGCGAATATTTCAACGCTGACAGCAGGAATGCGGACACTTACAAATCAAATTGACAGTGCGGAAAGCGGCGGTAAAGCCGCTTCTTCTGCTTTTGAAAAGCTGGGGCTGTCTGCGGAAAAGTTAAGTGATCTGAGCGGAGAGCAGCAATTTTCGGCAGTAGTTACGGCTTTACAGAGTATGACAGATGAAACGGAAAGGAATGCGCTTGCAAACGACCTTTTGGGACGGTCATATCAACAGCTTATACCGCTGCTGAATCAAGACAGCGACAACGTTGAGAGGCTCAGACAGAGGGCGCACGATACAAATCAGATTTTGTCGGAGGACGGAATAACGGCGGCTGTCAATTATACAGACGCTATGGACACTCTTACAAAATCAATAGACGGATTTAAGCACCGGCTTGGGGAGCAGGTTTTACCGATTTTAACAGAATTTATTGATACGATAACCGACACGATAAACGGCGTATCGGAAGACAAAATTCAGAATATGCTGAAAAAAATCGCCGACGGTGCGCAGGAACTGGCAGGGGTAATACAGAAATTTATCAGCGATGGCGGAATCGAAAAAATAATTGATTTTTTTGATTGGATAATCGACCACGCCGATGAAATTGTAACGGTTCTGAAATTTTTAGCAGGAGCTTGGGGAGTAAGCAAGATAGCGGGCTTTTGCGAACAGTTGGGTAAAATACCCGGACTTATTACAAAGGTATCAAGCAGCATTGCAGGACTTCCGGGGCAAATAAGCAGCGTTGAAACAGCATTCGGTAACATAGGGACAGCGGCAGCAAACGGAATGAATACAATTACAACAGCGGTTTCCGGAGCTGAGGCTACAGTCACGGTGTCGTTGGGTGCTATAGCTGCGGCTGCAACTGCGGCTGTAGCGGCTATAGCTTCGGCAATAGCGATAGCGGACGAACTTGACACTATTACGGACGCTATGACATATAAATCTGTTGAGGCTGAAAAATCCAAAAAAAACGTTGAAGAAATAACAAATTCATGGGATAATTTGGAGAGTATGCAAGGGATCGACAGATATAACGCTGCTGTTGAGTATAAAGAAAACATTTTGGCTCGTGAAGAAAATTGGAACAAGCGTTACAAAAGCGTCATTGATGAACTGAACGAGCTGCAAGAAAAAAAGTTTAAAACAGCTCCGGAAACCGCAAGACAAATAGAACTGCAAAACACAAAAGACACCCTTGACGCCGAATATGCTATGCTTGAATTATACGGCACAAAAGTCAATAACGAGCTTTCCAATTACAGCAGTGAAACCGTTCGCCGATTACAGGAGGCAGAAGCAGCACAGAATCAGTCCATTTCAAAAGCGGGTCAGACCAACGCCGACGCCTTAGCTGCCGTATGGGAAAACATCCGAACGGCAACAGAGAAAAAAATGAACGAGCTGGACAGTCAGCTTGCCACTCATAAAATAAGCGACAACGAGTATTGGAGCAAGCGGAAGGAGTACCTTGAAGCTCACAGGGACGAGGAAAACGAGCAGTGGTGGAAGTGGTATGACGAAGTAACCGAGCATTATGAAAAGCTGTCGGAAACGGAAAAGAAAGCCGCAGATGACGCCGCAAAAGAGGCTCGGGAAACATTTGAAAGTGAGATACAGTCGCGCTGGGAAGCTGCAGAACGCTCTCAAAAGGAAAACGGTGAAAGCGATCAGTGGCTTGCAGACGAATATAAAAAGATAGTTGACGAGCTTGACGAGGGAACGGATCTTTATTACAAGTATTATGACAAGTGGCTTGACAAAACGGTAAAAATAGCGGAAGACACCGAAAAGGCGGCAAAGGAAACTGCCAAAGAAGAGGTTGCCGCATGGGAAAGATCCGCCGATGAAGTATCAAAGGCTGTGGAGAAAAAATACTCCGATGTGCAAAAGGCTTTTGAAAAATCAAAAAGCGATTACATTTCGGGACTTGACCTGCTTGTAACGGAGGAGTCGGAAACAGACAGTCAAAGCAAGGCTTTACGCACTGCAAAAGCCTATCAAGGCAATGAAAAAAACACCGAAAAAAAGCAGGTGCTTGCCGACATAAATGAGCAGACCGAAAAGCTCAGAGAATATCGAAAAAATATGGAAAAGCTGGAAAGCACGGGGATACCGTCGGAGTACCTTGAAAAGATCAGGGCAATGGATCTTGACAGCAGAATGGAATATGTATCGGAGCTTGTTAAGCTGCGCCCCGAAAAACTGCAGAAGCATTATGCCGACATAAGCGAGTATTACAAGGAAGCACACCTCGCAGGACTGGACGATACAAGGGATATGAAAGCTGAGGCTGACAGCTATGCCGCCGAGGCGGGGAATAGCATACTGACCTCATGGAGATCACTCAGTCCCTCCGCTTACGAAGCGGGCAAGGACGCAGCAAAAGCGTATATTGACGGTTTTTCGGAAAACATGGAGCTGACGAATTCGCTGCTGAATATCACATCTCCCGTTTCTGCAAAAAATTCCGCTGTACAGCAGAACACAGCTTATGCGTCAGGCGGCGAAACGAAAAACACAGCAGCTTTAAGCGCGCCGTACTCAGCATATGAGTATCCGGCGCCGTCAACACCCGTAACGGTCACAATAAATATTGCACCGCAGGTGAAAAAGGTCGTAAACACAACGGTTGAGGAATTCTTAAGCAATATACGCAACGGAGGAGGCTCAATAAATGTCTGAAGCATACAACGGCGGAATAGAAATAAAAATCGGGAATTACTCCCTGAAAAAAATATCCTCGTATTCACCCTCATGGGAACAGGTCACGGAGCAGTTTACCGCTTACGATTACAGTACGGTAAGCATTTACAAAGGGAGCAGGTTCAAGCTCAGCGTTACATCGGGGTATCTTACGCCGGAAGAAACGGATCAATTAAGGCAAGCTCTTCTTACCCATAATTTTGTTCTGACTTGTCCGGATTTTTCGGGTAACGTAATTCTTGAAAGCTGCTCCGCTCCTCTTGAACACGCAAATATTTACGGAAAATTCTATACCGTTTCTTTTGCCGTTTCCGCTGTTTCTCTTACAGGCGGAAGCGGCTCTCTTTAGCCTTGAATTAAATGTCGGCGGAGTTCCCGTTCCCGTGTTCGGCGAGGTTACGGTCACACGTACCGTGTCGGGACTTGGTACATCGGGACTGTGCACCTCGGAGCTTAAATTTACCTGCCCTGCTCCGCTGAACGCTTACCGTGCGGCAACGGTCGAGCTCACGGGCAATACTCCGTCGGGAACGCTTGATCTGCCCATGTATTACATTGACAGCAGACAAACAAGCGGAGGTGTTGTAAGCGTTACGGCTCTTGACCGTATGGCGTTTACGGATGAACCTTTTGACGCCGATCGGGTGGATTATGACGATGACGGAAACGCTCAGACCTCGGCAGTGCTCAGCGTGATAGCCGGAAAATGCGGTTTTTCCGGTTATGGACTCGTCATTCCTCCATGGCTGACATATTTTCCGAGAACCTATCTTGACGGCAGGAGCTGTGCGGATATTCTGGAAACAATAAGCACTGCGGTTTGCGGATACTGGTATGCTGCTTCGGACAACACTCTTACCTTTCGGGAATACGGTACATCATCGGGAAACGTTGAGATCACGTCGCACTCCGCATTGAATTTCGGCGAGGAATACACGCCCAAAGGCGTAAGAGTGACTGACGGAGAAAATATTTATGAACGGGGATCGACTTTATACAGCTATGACGCCCTGCAAGTTTCAACCGATTTCGCCGTTGACGATACTGCCGCCGATATTTGGGAACGTGCGGAAAGTAAATCCTATGACGCTGTTTCATGCTCGGAATGCATTCTGCCGTTTATACCGTTCCCCTCCTGCGATGTAACGTTTGCTCAGGATCCCTCACGCAGTTACCGGATCATGTCGGTAACTGCTGATATATCGCACGGCGGGATAAAGGGTAATTTATCAACATCTGCGCCGTCGGGCGGTGAAATATCGCGGCGCGGGCGGCTGCAAAGAGCTGTTGACGGCAAAGCTGCCTTGGGGAAAAGATACGGAAGCATGGTCTTGTCTTCATCTGACGGCGTTATCTGGAACGATTCCCACATTCCCGAAACCGACTACATAAACGAGGGGT
>JAMPAO010000106.1 GCA_023667165.1 Ruminococcus sp.
AACTTTGCTTTTTAGGTCTTGACTTTATTTAGCAGGTTTTTTATTTGTATACGCCTTATGCAAAGAGTTAATCGGATTTTAGCTGTATTGTAACCCAATTGTAATTGCAAAACTGCGCAAATTTTGATATACTATCCTTTAGAGAATATAATACCGATTTCAAGCTGAAGCCTGTTTCGCCCGAAAACAAGGTTTTCAAAAAAATCGGTATAAAATCGCTGTGCCAAAAGGACGAAAAGCCGATGAAACCTTTTAAGCCAATACTCTCAACCATATTGTCCGCCCTGCTTTTTTCCGCCTGCGCCGAGAAGCAAGCCGGCAGCGAAGAAGACGCCGTTCCCGAAATATCCGAAACGTCCGCGGTATCCGCTGCTTCCCCCGACGCGGCGGCGCTTAATCTGAATGCCGAAAGCTCCCTTCCGCCCGCTCCCTTTACCGATCACACCTTTGAATTTAAGGGGGCAACGGAAAATTATATGATAATCATATCCAAAGGAGAGTTTGAGGACGAAATATCCGTAGAGATCGAAAATAACCGATATGAGAGCAGGAATTTCGTCATTACCGCTCCGTCCGGCTACGTTCCCGAATTCCCCTATGCAGCCAACCGTGCGGAAAGCGTGGTAAAAGTCATCTCCAACGATATCGACGATACATATATACCCGATATAATGCAGTTTACCTTCCTGCCCGTAAATGACGGTGAAACGGACGGTCAGAACAGCGAACAGCCTATCAGCAAGCTGTATACGGTGGACGGCTCGGGAGAGCTTAGAGAAATATATATCATCTACAGCCGCGACGCCGACGGCGACGGAGAGGACGACGAGATCGTCAGCGAATATCTTGACAGAACGCAGCTCTATCACAGCGAGCCGGATAAATTCATCTATGAGATCGCCGTTGACAGCGCTAATTTATATGACGGAGCGGGCGTTACACGCCCCGTGGAGCAGCGGGTAAAGATACGCACTCTGACCTTTGACAGCTCCGTTCCCTGTCTGCGGGCGGGTCTTGAGGAGCTCAGCGAGGATAATCCCCTTTACTTCGGCTACGCCTACTGGGCGGCAGCCAATTCCGCAGCGCAGTACTTTACAATGACATCCTTTAACGTAAGCGACTGGGATAATTATATCGAAGTCCCCACCGCCGACGGCAGCGACTATACCGAGTATTTTTTCAGGATAGACGACAGCCGCTTTGAAACCACAGGCGATATGCTGGATTTTCTTATGACCGTGTTTACCGAAGCCGCAGCCAAACGGATATTATCCGAAGCGCCGCAGAAGTATCAGGATTACGACGGCGGTATCTACGGAATAGTCGACGCCCATAACAACGACTATTCCTTAGGTACGCTCACCTTTTCGGGAATGGAGATCTCCGACAATAAAATGCTTTTCCGCTCACGGCAGGAAAAGTACGACGATCTGGGGAATTTCACAGGCTATACCGACGGCGGCAATTTTGTTATTACAACGGACGGCGGCGGAGTATGGCGCGTAAGCCAGTACCGTTACCCGTATTCGATAAACTGAAGCTATAAAGCAGAGCTTTGAAGCTCCAAAAGGACAGTGATCTATATGAGAATACTTATCATACGTCACGGCGATCCCGATTACGACCTTGACAGCCTTACTCCCAAGGGAAGGATCGAAGCGGCGCTGCTGGCGGAAAGGCTGAAAAACGAGAATATCGGCACATTTTACGTTTCCCCCTTGGGCAGAGCCAGGGACACTGCTCAATATACCCTTGACGCAGTAAACATGACTGCCGAAACAATGCCTTGGCTGCGTGAGTTTCACGCTCCCGTGACGGATCCCCGCACAGGTCAGCCGCGTCTGCCTTGGGATCTGCTGCCCGAGGACTGGACGTCTGAGGAGAAATATTACAGCGAAAAGGACTGGCACACCTCCCGCATGATGATGTCGGGAAATGTGATAAGCGAAGCAAAAAGGGTAGCCGAGGGTATAGACGGCATTCTTGCCCGTCACGGCTATGAGCGCAGCGGCAGGATATACCGAGCGGTACGGCCCAACCGCGAAACAGCGGCTCTTTTCTGTCATTTCGGAGTTGAATGCGTAATGCTGGGACATATTCTGGGCATATCCCCCGTAGTGCTGTGGCACGGTTTCTGCGCAGCGCCCTCCTCCGTAACGTCGCTGATATCCGAGGAGCGGAGAAACGGCACGGCATATTTCCGCATGAACGCTTTCGGAGATACGGGACACCTGTACGCGGCGGGAGAAAGTCCCGCCTTTGCCGCCCGTTTCTGCGAAACGTTTGACTCCGATGAACGTCACGATTGACGATATCATAAAAATACCGGAAGCTAAAGACCGCTTCCGGTATTTTTTTCACACAGGCCTGTCACTTAGCCGCGTTTATAAGCGCGTCGACAACGTCCTTGAATACCCATTTGCCGGTCTGTCGTCTGTACAGACCGAAGCATTCGTTGCCCTTTGAGGTACCGGAATTATTGTCCCACCATACGCAGGGAATGCCGTATTTCTTTGCGCCCTTTACGTAATATTCCGCCCATTTGCAGCGGTCGGCGTCATCGCTCTTGTTGACCGCGCCGAACTCGCCGATCACAACGGGAGTACCCTTGCTTATAAATATATCGTTAAGGTCGGAGAAAAACTTATCAAGCTCCTTCATGTCGCTTTCGGAGAATTTGCCCGAATAATCGCCGTTCATTGCGTAATTGTAAGGGGAATAGGCATGAACGGAAACTATGATGTTGTCGTCGTCGGGAAGCTTCATTCCCTTGAGGATCGAAGTGCTCGACGTAGCCGCGTAGCAGGGTACCATGACCTTGCGGGTGGTATTGTTGCCGCCTGTTTTGCGGATAGCCTCAACGATCTTTTCATTAAGCGTGTAAACTATCTCGCGCTCTGCGGCGGTTCCGCCCGTCCATTCCTTGGCGCTTCCCTCCGTTCTGGGTTCGTTGAGCGTTTCGAATATGAGCTTGCCGTCGTACGACTTGAACGTATTTGATATCTGCGTCCACAGCTTTGTCATCTTTGTAACGGACTGCTGTAATACCTTTTCGTCCTTTACGCAGCCGCCGATATCGTAATATTCGTTGTCGTGATGGGAGTTGAGGATAACGTACACGTCCTTGTTATAGGCGTAATCCACCACTTCCTTTACACGGTTCATCCACTCGGCGTCCACATTTCCTGCCTTGTCGGTATGCCTGCCCCATGAAACGGGTATTCTTATTGTCTTAAATCCTGCGGCGATAACATCGTCTATCATCTTCTGCGTGGTTTTGGGATTGCCCCAGACGGTTTCCGAGCTTAACCCGCTTCCGAGAGCGTCAAGGCTGTTTCCCAAATTCCAGCCTATCTTCATATGCGATACCGTTTCCGAAGCAGATGACTTGAGATCGGGCAAAGCAAGGTCGTCGGACAGGATAGCCACCGGCTGCTTTCTTCCCGTTTTACCCGTTCTTCCGACATTGACCGTCGCCTTGTCGGAAACGGATGTACCCTTGATCGTAACCGTGATCTCCGCCGTGCCGTTTTTCAAGCCCTTGACCTTCCCCTCCGAATTTACCGACGCCACGCTCTTATCCGAGCTGCTCCAGCTAAGCGTGTAATCGGATATTCCCGTTACAGAGGCTTCAAGAACAGCCGTCCTGCCTTTCATGACAGATACCGTATCGGAAACAAGGCTTATCTTCGGGTCAGCCGCGAAAACGGACGCGCCGAAGCTGCATATCATGCTCATTATCATGGCAAATACCATGACCAACGCCGATTTTCTTTTCATACTATCCATCCTTTCATGAAAAAAATATTATTTTATTCTTTCTTTCCGCCGATGATCTTAAATATAAGCATAGCTGCCGCCGCGCCCGCCAGCGCCCCGCAGGAATCCAGCAGCACGTCCGCCGCCATACACGCCCGTCCCGGCACGAAATACTGATGTATCTCGTCGCTTACAGCGTACAGCGAAGAAACGGCTGCGGCTGCGGGCAGACGTCTTTTCACGCCCGTCAGCCGGTTTCCCGTATAGAGCAGACCGCCCAGCAGCGCGTATTCCAGAAAATGCGCCGTCTTTCGGACGATAACGGTCAGCCTCTCCGTAAGAGAACCGTCATGCCTTATCATATCCACCACGGTATCGCTTAAAACGGAGGATTCGCCGGCAGACTGTGCCGAGAAGAAAAATATTGCTGCCATACATATCAGCGCCGGCAGATATGCCAAAAGGATCTTCAGCGGTTTTTTCATTTTCATAGCGGATACCGTCTTACAGCTTGATGATGACCTTTCCCGCCGCTGTGGGAGATACGTTCACGGCTTCGCCTCCCGCGACCTTTACCGTAAAGCTCTTGTCTGTGTTGGTGTACGATACCTCCACGCTGTCGCCTCTGCGCACAGCGGTAATGGTGAATATCTTATCCGCAGACGTATCGTAAACGTCGGCGGTTATCTCCTTGCCCTCGCTCGGCGCATAGATAACAAACTCCGCGCCGTCAAGATAATCATATTCGAAATCCCTTTCGAAATTTCCGTAGGCGATAATGCTGTCGGGTCTTGCAAGGCAGGGCAGACCGAAATAATCATACTGCTTGGTGTAATATTTTCCGCCCTCGAAGACTTCTCCGCTGATAATGTCCGTCCAGGTACCCTCGGGAACGTAGAATTCCGCTGTTCCCCTGTCGTTGAGTATGGGAGCTACAAGGATATTATCTCCGAACATATACTGCTTGTCAAGGGTAAGGCAGGCGGGATCGCCGGCGAAGTCTATGACCATCGCCCTCATCATGGGAATGCCCGTTTCATGGGTCTTTACAGCCTGCGCCCAGTTATAGGGCATCAGTCTGCCCTTAAGCTTTGTAAAGAAACGGAGAACGTCCACCGACTCCTCGTCAAAGAGCCAGGGTACACGGTAGGATGAATTTCCGTGAAGACGGGAATGAGTTGAGAACAGACCGAAAGCCGCCCATCTTTTGTAGATATCGGGAGTAGCCGTAGCCTCAAAACCCGACATATCGTGGCTGAAGAAGCCGAAACCGGATATACAAAGGGAAAGACCGCCTCTTATCGTTTCCGCCATTGAGGTATATTCCGCAGAGCAGTCGCCTCCCCAGTGTACGGGGAATTTCTGTCCGCCCACGGTAGCGGAGCGGGCAAACAGGCACGCCTTGTTCTCGCCGTAATATTCCTTAAGCACGTTAAATACGGTTTTATTGTAAAGATAGGTATAATAGTTATGCATTGCAATGGGATCGGAACCGTCGAAATATTTTACCTTTGTGGGTATTCTTTCGCCGAAGTCGGTCTTGAAGCAGTCAACGCCCATATCGCAAAGCGCCTTTAATTTGGAAGCGTACCATTCGCAGGCTGCGGGGTTGGTGAAATCCACCAGAGCCATTCCCGGCTGCCACATATCGCACTGGAACACGCTGCCGTCAAGGTTTTTGATAAAATATCCGCCCTTTACGCCCTCGTCGAAGAGCTTTGATTTTTGGGCGATGTAGGGATTTATCCAAACGCATATTTCCAGCTTCTTGTCCTTTTTCAGCCGTCCCAGCATAGCCGCAGGGTCGGGGAACTGCCTTTTGTCCCACTCAAAGTCGCACCATTGGAATTCTTTCATCCAGAAGCAGTCGAAATGGAACACCTGAAGCGGGATATCTCTTTCCGCCATGCCGTCGATAAACGATGTGACCGTTTCTTCGTCGTAATTGGTGGTAAACGAGGTGGTAAGCCACAGACCGAAGGTATACGCGGGAGGAAGAGCGGGTCTGCCCGTAAGCGCGGTGTAATTCGTAAGCACTCCGCCGATATTTTCACCGCCTATGACAAAATACTGCAAACGCTCGCCCGGAACGGTAAAGGATACCTTTGAAACGGTGTCGGAGCATACCTCGAAGGATACCTTGTCGGAGGAATTTACAAAAATGCCGTAACCCGACGAGGAAATATAAAAAGGAATGCTCTTGTAGGACTGGTCGGAGCAGGTGCCGCCGTCGGAATTCCATATCTCCACAGTCTGACCGTTTTTAACGAAGGGGGTGAATTTCTCGCCGAATCCGTAGAAATATTCTCCCACGTTCATTGTAAGCTGTTCTCTTATGTATGTGGTGCGGCTGTCCTGAGGATAGCTCCAGAAAGTATCGTCCCGCATGGCGTCCAGACGCGCGGACGCTTTGAATTTGTTCTCGTTTATCACCGCCGAGCTTCTCCATGCGCCGCCGGTAAGCCGCCTGTCCTTGTAATAATACTGCACGCTCCAGCTATATTTTCCGATGACAGCCTTTGTATCTCCGGAAATAAGCTCCCAGCAGTCATCCTTTTCGATCACCTCGGGAGTATATCCCTGATCCTCCTCCAGCTCAAATTCAGGCTGATTGCCGAGAGTGCCCTTGTAATGGTCGATCGTCACCTTAATAACGTCCTTTTGGGAAGACGTAAAGGTAATGTCCAGACAGGGACCTCCCAGCGTCATTCCTCTGTTCTGAATGTACTGGCAAGGGGCGTATACGTTAATGCCGTTCTCCACCCTTGTGATCTCATAGGCCTGAGAGGTGTAATTTACCTCGTACCCCCTCTGATTGAGCCAGAATCCGTCCGCAAACTTCATATTTTTTCCTCCTTATATAATGATATATTTGCCGATATTAAAAAATACAGAAAATCCGTATATATGTTATCGTTTACATTGTATAACATCACCAAAGAAATGTCAAGACTTTTTGAATTTTTTACAATTTGGCAACATTTACAGCATAATGTCCTCGGCGGGATAGGAAACGGTCATACCGCAAAAACCGACAGTCACCCTAAAATCCCAATTCGCCTCGTTATTGCACACTATCTTCACCCGCTTCATGACCGCAGTTTCCGCGGGAGAACACAGCTCCGACAGGTATGCGGGATCGAGGGTATGCGTTTCGGTATCGTAACCCTCGCAGCCGGAATCGAGGGAGCGACCCAGTATCTCCTGCTTGGTAACATAAACCATGGTGTTGGTGTAAAACAGCTTCGCCTTTGCGGAAAAATATTCCGTAAGCTCCGTGCGCGTATCATAAAATGAGATATCGTCGGCAGCTTCGGGATTTTCCTCCATAAGCCTTACCGCCGCCGCATAGCGGTAAAGATCGATATTTTTACGCACCGCCGCCAGCAGCTCCGCACTGTCGGTATATTCGCCCGTAACGGCAGTCGTTTCTTCCAGCATAATATCCTGTACGGGATATACCGCATATTCGCCGAATATCTCTATGCTTACCCCGAAGCTCATAATGTAATCCGCAGCCGTTCCCCTGGATATGACCGCGCGGTTCATGACGGTCTTTTCTTCCTCCGTCAGCAGCTCCTCAAGCCTTGAACCCGGCATATTGCCGTTTTCGTCGAACATCGCCTGCACGTCGGCGCCCGATACCTCCTGTTTGGTAAAAAAAGAAGCTGCGCTGCGGTAATAGCTTTCGGCGATCCCGGTAAAATGGATCATCAGCTCGTCCTTGACCCCGTCGTAAGCGGGATCGGCGCAGATATCCCTGTTTTCCTCTATAAGCCGCACTGCCTTGCCGTACTCGAAAAGGGCGATATGACCCTCTATTTCTCCAAGCAATCCTCCGCCGGTATCGGGCGGCGCGGGTTCGGTACTGTCCGTACGGTTTTCCGTCGTCCAAACTCCGCCCGAAGCACTGTCCGCGCCGGGATTTTCCGCGTCCGCATTCCACGCTCCGGTCAAAGAGAGATCATCGTCGATAATATCTATCTCCTCGTTCAGTCCCTCGGCGGGAGATGCTGCGCAGGCAGAAAGGAATACAGCCGTAAAAGCCGCCAAAGCCGCCGTTTTTCTCAAAATATCCGCCTCCTCGGAAATTAAAGCTCTGCTGTTATAATTATAACATACCGCAAACAATTTTGCAAGAAATTTATGCCGCACGTCTGCTTTTTATTTTTTCCGCCATACTGCACCCGAATATTTATGCAGGCTATTGATTTTTACGGTTCAATGCTGTATAATTAGGGTGTGATGACACTATCCGAAATGTTTGGATTGCAAG
>JAMPAO010000107.1 GCA_023667165.1 Ruminococcus sp.
AATCTCCATTGTCCCATGATATATAGTATTCATTGTTGCCTAAATCAACAATATATCCGTCATTTCCATTTATTTCAATATAATCCAATGGACGATTTTCTGTATTAATATCGACATCATATTCCGATTTTAAAAATTGGTTAAAGGAAATATAGTCATCGTCTTTGCGGTATATATACGCGATAAATGGTGACCATTCAAAAATTTCATCTTTATATACCATATCAAAACCATTCGGCATGTCAATCATATAAACATCTTTAATGGAAATTGGCACGTTAATATTATCTGAAAAAGTTTGCACCGTCGTATGCGTGCCAAACACTTCCATAAAGAAATTTTTGAAAAAATCCCGAACCGCCCCAACGGAAAACGCCATAACAACAGCGGCAATAAGTGCTGCCGTAATACATACAAACAATCGTTTCACCGTGATTTTACGGTTATGCACAGTCTCTCTGTATCCGTGACGTATCAGCTTTTTCATTTTCCTCTCAAATTTTCTTGAAAACTTGTGGTCGGGCATTTGCGGGACTTTTTGAATTATACGGCTGACAGCAGTTTCCTCAAAAGCTCGGTATAAATTATTTTGCATTTTCCTTCTCCTCCGCAATTTCTTTAAATTTCTTTTTTGCGCGCTGTAAACGTTTTTTAGTATTTTCATATGTAAGACCCAACTGCTCCGCTATATCGGAAATACTAAATTCCATAAACAACTCCAAAAACAACACTTCGTAATAATCATCTGAAAGCTGTTCCAAAATATGCTTTATATGCTCAACTTCCATATTTGAAATAACATATTCCTCCAATCCAAAATCATCGGCTATTTCAATTGTATCTGTATCGACATCTATTGTCTTTTTCCGTTTTTTAAGAATTTTCAAAGCAGTATTCTTTACTATAATAAGCAAATAAGCGTGGGTTTGGGGACAATTTATTTCTGAAATTTTTGTTAATTTTTTCATAACACGCATAAAAGCTTCGTGTACCGCGTCCTCGGTATCATACTTGTTCTCCAAAATTCCGTAAGCCATTTTAAACATATCCTGCCTATATAGCCGATAAAGCTGTTCAAACTTGCTTTTTTCTTCGGGAGTATCAAGCAATGACAGATAGAAAGAAATCATATTATCACGTCCTTGTATTTTCAATAAATTCCGATTTTAATTGCAGATAATGTGATGTACCTCAAATATTATTTAACTCCAGCAACAGCTGATTATTAACCTCCGCCTCCTCCAACTTGCGAAGATTAACATAGAGAGCCATACTATCCTCGGGCAACCCGTCCTTGTAGCAAGATTTCAAAATATCCAAAGCCTTTTTCAAATACTTTTTTGAATTTTTCAAATCCCCATTTTCAAGATAAAACCGCCCAAGGTTATTGTTGACGTTAAAGCAAATATCAATCTCCCGCCGAGAATAAAACCCGCCGCCCACGACTTCGGGAATACTTCTTTGCGCGGAAATTGTGTGTTTCAACGCGGCGGCGCAGTCATTTTCAACCAGCATAGCGAAAGAGGCTCGCGACATAAAGTAAACCGCCCTCGAAAACCTGTCCTTAACCTCGGTCTGATACTTTTCCATTTCGGCAAGATACAGCTTCATTCTATTTTCGTCCTCAAAAGTTTCCGCATAGGGATACACATTTATAAGAAAATAGAAATAGTATTCCGTATCATTTTTCGCCGAAAATTCAACAATGCGGTCGCAAATTTCAAGCACCACAGCCTGCCGCATAACGTTTACCTCATCGGGCAAATGGTGTCTGCACTCCAAAATCAGATTATCCGTAAACTCACGGCAATTATCCGTATCGGGAGCAAAATCCGCAGCGGCAGCTTCACCAATCAGCGGGTGAACCTTAATAATATGTTCGCTGTAATTCACAAGCCCGATTTCGTCCAGTTCGTTTACGGCGTTCATATTTTTTACGCCCGTCAGCTTTTTGAAATACTTGTCGTCAATGCCCTCAACAGGCGCAAGGGAAAGCAGCCGCATAACATTTTTCTGCTCGTCAGTAAGAGCGAAAAGTCTGAAAAGCTGATGAATATGCTCGTAGTATGTTGCTGAAATATCTTTGCGGATTTTGTCGGAAACATCAAGTCCAACGTGTTCGTTCAGAATTTTGTCAAGAAGCTCATCGGCACTAAACGCGCTTTTCTTTAACAGCCGCAAAATCAGTTCACAAGCGAGAGTGTGATTATGCAAAGCCTCAAAAATCCTGTCAAGTGTATCTTTATCAATGTCCGTAACATTCAACTTTTCCGCAATTTCAAAAAGGTACTGCCGTTCAATGTTCGGCATTTCAAATACGGTATAGTCCTCGCAAATATGACTTCTTGTAGTGAAAATAATCTTGCAGTTTAGTTCCATAATATCGTCAAAATTTTCGTCGTCCTCGGGAACAACATCAAAATTATCAATCACAATTAAGGTGTCATTTTGCATAATCCGCAAATAGTTCATATGTTGCGTATAGAGATTTTCTAAAATCTCGTCGGACTTATCGCCCTTAAAATTAATCCCCGCAATGGTACTTTTCAAACTGTCCGCATATGTAACAAAAAGAATATTTGTAAAATCTGCCTTGTTGTCCTTAACGAATTTTTTCACAAACTCGCTTTTCCCGATACCGCCAACTCCGTAAATAAATATCTTATCCTCGGCTTCAAGCATTTCCGAAAATGCTTGAAGCTCTTTTTCACGTCCGCAGAAATATTTACAGCTTGATACCGTCGGAATATTTATCCGCTCCGACATCAACGGCGATTCCGCTCCCGCTTTTGACGGACGGTTAAGCGAAAAAATAATTGCCTTTGTCAAAAAATCCGTAATTTCATTTTCATCATTCGGGTAATATTTCAGCAAATTATTTCTGTCCGCTTCATTCATACCGTCCGAAATAATAAGCTGTCGAATTTCGTCACACATACCAAACTTGTCCGAAACATAGGGCAGGACGCGCTCGTCCAAATCATCAAAAAGCACCGTGTAATTATCCGCTTCTGCGTAAAACTTCTTTCCTTTGCGGTCAAGATACTTCTGACCTTTTAAGACCTTGTTTGCCGTATAAGCCGTTAAAACGGACGGATCGCCCTCATATTCATAATACGACATAAAGATTTGAGAGTAAAGTTCGTCCTTGCCTAAGCCTGCCGCATACCTCAAAAGTACGGAGAAAATCCCCGCAAAATCAAATATAGCCATAATCTGCACAACCTTTCAATTTTTTAGTCCTGTTTTGAGCCTGTTTTAAGCCTGTTTTATCCCGCCGCAAAATACTATACTTATATCAAAGGCAGGCGATACCGATTGCCGCGGAGTTGGTATCATCTTCCAAGTATAAGTATAGCATATGGAGGTACAAAATGCAAGTATTTAAAAATTTGAAGATTATAGGAATTGACCACGGTTACGGCAACATCAAAACCGCCAACACCGCAACCCCAACGGGCGTGTCCGTTTTCGAGACAGAGCCGACATTTGAGGGAAACACAATTTTTTATGACGGACGGTATTACCGCTTCGGCGAGGGGCATAAGCCGTTCATTTCCGACAAAACCGAGGACGGAGATTTTTACGCCGCAACGCTTTTGGGAATTGCAAAGGAATTGTCCCGCGAAAAAATTTTTGAGGCGGACGTTCATATTGCCGCAGGTCTGCCTTTAACTTGGGTGAAAAATCAGCGTGAAAGCTTTCGGCAGTACCTTATGAAAAATCCCGACGTGACGTTTTGGTACAAGAAAAATCGTTACAAAATTCACATCGCTGGGTGCAGTATTTACCCGCAGGGGTACGCGGCTGTAATCGGCAAGCTGGGCGAGATGAACGGCGTAAATATGCTCGCCGACATAGGCAACGGGACGGTTAATATTATGTACATAAATAACCGCAAGCCCGTTGAAAGCAAGTGCTGGACGGAAAAGTTGGGCGTTAATCAATGCGTGATTTCGGTGCAGAACGCCGTCCTTGATAAATTCGGTGCGAAAATCGACGAAACGGTTATCGAGAATATTATCCGTCACGGCAAGGCGAATGTGGGCAAAAAATATCTTGACTGCATTACCGAGCAGATTAAAATTTATGCCGAAAAAATTCTTGGAGTCCTTGAAAAATACGAGTACAATTCCGAGCTTATGCGGCTGTACATTTCGGGCGGCGGCGTTTCAATTATGAAAAATTTTTCCGACCTTGATTTTGAAAATGCGGTTCTTATCGAGGACATATGCGCGGCGGCAAAAGGCTATGAAACAATTTGCTTGAAATCTTTGAGGAGGGAAAATAAATGATTTGGAGTACGAATTTGCGCTTTAATCTTGACAAATCCCCATACCGCGAGGCGTACGGCTATCTTAAAAATATGGACAGAAAGGCTCACAAGTCCATTAACAAGGTTGTGGCGATTGCAGTTTGCGAGCATTTCAAGCGGCTTGAAAAATCCAAAAACGACCCGTATTTTGAAACGCGGGAGCGCGAGGATAATTTCGCAAACCGCATTGTGGAAGCCGTAAAAACCGCCGTTGAAAAGGCTATGCCGAGCTTTATGGCGGCGTACATCACGGCTAAATTATCGGAAATATCAAGTCCGACAGTTAATGATACCGTTTCCGAAAATTCGGTATTGAACGAGGAAAATTTTGATACTTCCGATGATGATATTGACTTTGATTTTGTGGGGGAATAAGGCTTTTTCGGTACTGAATTTATTTTAAAAAATATTGAAAATTGCAATGTTTGGTACTAAAAAATATTTGCAGTTTCGGAATAAAAAATATCGATACTATTTTAAAAAATATTTCAGTACATTTTAAATTTTTCAATACCAAAAACAATACAAAACAGTATCGGGGGACAGCGTTCTGCCGCTAATGTGTCACAGCAAATTCCTGCGGAATTTGTGTAATTGCTTCGGCTAAACGCCTATGCAATTACAGCTTTGCACAAGTGCAAAGCGCCGCTATACGGCGGAATTATGCGACCCATAGGGGCGCATAGCGAGGTACGTCTAACGGCTATCCTAACGTCAGCCGTCAGACCGTCGGCAAAGCCGCCGCCTCGCTCGGGGGACACCCCGCGAGACCCCCGAATTGCGCGCTTAAAAGCGCAGGGAAAGGAGCAATGCTATGAAAGAAAAACGCGTGCGGGACAAGCAGATGATTGTCCGATTTACCGAGCGGGAACTGTCGGAATTTACCGATAAAATGAAACACGCAAGGTCGAAAAGCCGTTCCGATTTTATTATGTCGCTTGTTAAAAACAAGCCGATAATCGTTCCCGACGGTCTGCCCGAAATTGCCGCGGAACTTAAACGCCACGGCAATAATCTCAATCAGATTGCGCGGCTTTTTAATCAGACGAAAAGCTGTCCCTACCAGCTTAATCACGCTTTGGAAAACTGCGAAACGTCTTACAATGCCGTGAAAAATTTTATTTTTGAAATAAACGGGAGGAGGTAATTATGCCGATTTTCAAAGCGGCGGAAAATAAGAAGTGCGGTGGAAAGGGAGGGTTTAAAATCTCTCCCCGCCCCACGCTTGCGTACATAACAAATACTAAAAAGGCGGCTGTTGTTTCATCAATAATGCTTGATGATAATAAAAATTATGCGGAGCAGTTTGCCGATACCGCAAAAATTTGGAATAAAGCGCAGTCCAAAAACAGCAGAAAATATTATCATTTTATTCATTCATTTTCGCCCGAGGATAATATTTCTCCCGAAAGGGCGCACAGGCTTACCGAGGAATTGTGCGGAAAATTCTTTCCCCACAGCGAAATTGTAATTGCAACTCACACCGATACAAGTCATATTCACTCGCACATTGTAATTAATTCCGTGAATTTTGACGACGGTAAAATGCTGCAAATTTCGCCGAAACGGTACACGGCAATAAAGGATTTTTCTAACGAAATTGCCGAGCGTGAAAATCTTGCTGTTGTGGATTTCCGCAAGCCGACGCAGGAAAAAATTCGGCAAAGTCAAGCCGAACGTCAGATAATTTTACGGGGCGGGACAAGCTGGAAACAGGAATTGACGGAAGTTATTGATTTGGCGTTATCTTCGGTAAATAACTTATTTGATTTTGAAAATTTTTTAAATCGGTACGGCGTAACGCTTACGCGAAATACCGAAAAAACTATCGCCTACAAACACCCGCAAAAGTCAAAAGCCATTCGCGGGGAAAAATTAGGCGCAAAATACACGAAAGGAGCGATTTTAAATGAGCTTGGTAAATTTGCGGACGGGCGCGACTGCCGAGGAAGAATTGAAGTCGGAGAAAATAATCTCGGACTTGCAGACGAGGATTTACAAGCAGGATTTATTAATCAAGAAATTGAACGAAGAAGCAGACCGTCTGTACAGTCGGAACAGCGAGGTTTTGATGAAAGAGAACGAGCTGCTGAAATCGAAGCTGAACGAGAGCGAAAACGGCAGGAAAGAATTAGGCGAAACCGTTACTCGCGCTGAAAACGAAAAGCGGAATTTACAGCTTGAAATTAACAGGCTGTACAACCGTCCGCCCGACATTAAATATGTGGACAAGTGCGCTAAATGCGTCCGCGACGAGTACGGTAAAAAGCTTTCGGAAATTGAGGAAACCGAAAAATCCGCAAAGGAAAATCACGATTATTTTTATCGGCTTGTGAATAATTACAACGCCGAAATTGACAAGCGCGTTGAAAAAATAGTCAAGAGAAAAACCCGTTTTCAGCGGTTCGCAGACTGGTTTGAAAAATTTATTTCAACAGTAAATTCAGCGGTTTTCTTTGTACCTTTTTTGTACGCCGTCGGAATTACAATTCTTGCAATTTTCAGAAATGATGTTGTGAGAAATGATTTTATTTCGGCGGGAAAAGCTGTCGGGAAAGTTTTTGCGGCAATATTTTTCGGAATAAAATGGCTTGTTTTAAAATCGGCAGGACTTTCCGTTTACGCCGAAAATCCGACCGTACAAAAAATATTGTGGTGGATAATTTTGATTTTACTCATAGTTGTTATTATTGCGTTAATTTTATTTTTGCTTTTTCTCGCCGCGTTTCCCGTATGCGCTTTTTACGATAAATTTTGGTACGAATTATCGAAAACATTTGATAAAGCATACCTTGCGGCGGTACTTGCGGATTTAGGAATAGTAACGTTTTGCGGAGATTTAATTAAAATGAAAATTCCTATAAATCTTGTTGGAACTTACTTTATTTTTCTTGCCGCTTTTACGGTTTTGAAATTTACCGTCCCGATTGTTATTGAGAAAATTCACAGGTAAAAAACAGAAAGGAGTTTTTAATGAAAAATATTAAAAGAACAGAAACAAAAATCAATGTAAGAATACACTTGCCCGACAAGGTTGAGGCAAGCGTGAAACAGCAGAAAATCAACAGGCTGTACGACATACTTAAACCTAAAAATAAATCTGCATAAAATATATATTTTTTCGATTTACCACTTGAAATTGTCTGCCGATAGTGCTATAATAGATATAGAATAACGCATTATCGGCTGACTGTTTTTACGGAGGCTGATAAAATGAACAAGAAAATTAAAAATACGGGCAAAATCACAGCGATTTATGTACGCCGCTCGGTCAGCGATAAGGACAAGGGAAACAATTCTTTGTCGATAGAAGCGCAGAAAGAGGAGTGCATAAGATTTTTGGAGAAAGGAGGAAAGATTTCAAAAAACAGCTACCGCATTTACTGCGACGACGGCAAGAGCGGAAAGGATATTGCTCACCGCCCCGCTTTTCAGCAGATGATGTCGGACGCCCGCGAGGGGTTAATCGACAAAATCATTGTAAAAAAGTATGACCGTTTCAGCAGAAATATGCGTGAGTATCTGAACGTTACAGACCAGCTTGACAAGTACGGAGTGGGCGTTATTTCCCTTTCAGAGCCGTTCAACACGGAAACCAAAGAGGGGCGAATGATGAGGAATAATCTTCTGAATTTCGCAGAATTTGAACGGGAAACCATTGCCGCGAGAGTTGCCGACGCTTACAATACAAAGGC
>JAMPAO010000108.1:0-2002 GCA_023667165.1 Ruminococcus sp.
TTTTCGCAGTAAATTCAGCTTTCTGATAAATCGGAATTTACTTTGGGAATTTACGTGCTTATTTATCACCGATTTCCAATATTGTGCGTTATTTTGGCAAAGCATTGCCCGGTTTATATTTTATACACTCTTTTGATGAAAAATGTTAAAAGTGAATAAAATCAAAGAATCAGTCAAACTCCATAGCCCGCATTTCAACTGCGGTCATCATATTGCATATTTCGGGAGATATTGTCTTGTCGATACTGTAACGGTCAGCTTCGCATTTTAAAATTTTTATCAGTTCATCTTCATATTTGAGAAAATCATAAGGAAAACGATGAAAATGGTACTTGTTCTGACTGCGGCGGCGGTATATCCGAAGTTATAGTAAAGCTGCTCGGGAGTGAGAGAAAGTTTACCGCACACTCTTTCAACCGTGGTATCGTTATTTTCGGCGTAAATCTCCAGCAGCTTATTCGGGTCAAGTCTTATGAGATAGACCGCTTTTTCGTCTACATCACGGTTTATGTTAATGTTTTCGCTGTAAAAGACTTCCCACATTTCAGCCGACAAAATGCGTCCTTGTCAAGTCCGACAGCGTGCGCAGGTTCTAAAATCATATTTTCGTTAGTCAATTATAAAAGCATATTCAGAATCTCCCCGAGCGTGTATTTTGGCAAATTTTACCGCTGACTGTGCCCCAAATTCTTGCTATACGGTGTATGCCTGCGGATTTTTGCCTTGTTTTGGGCAAAATTATGCTCGAAAATCCGTACACGCAGAGAATTTGAACAGGCTCTTACATAATCCTCAATATTTCCATTTAAATCATAATAGCTTCCCTCCAAATACATATGTATATGCGACCGAGTGTTGATATCATCAGAATAAGCAAAAACATCTAAAAAAGCCAATAAATGTTTTTCACTATCAAGGTAACTTTTGGAATTTAAAAAACTTTTACAGCTTTTAATGAATCTCATTGATTATTCTTCGTTTGCGATATAGTCATAAAAGAAATCGGGTATTGGACTTTCTTGACACTCAATCAGCTTATTATTAAGTCTATCTATATAGTATGCTGTATCGTTATCAACCCAGTATTCAATAAATGAGTAGTACAGTACATCACCTCTACTTCTTGTCAGCAAATAATCATCATATGTTTTGTCAAGGCAAGTTAAATAAATATTATCATCACTAATTATATAGTAATTCCATTCTGAACTCCCTGTTTCCTTATAAATATTCATTCTGTATCTTAATAACTGATTATTATCGTCTCTAAATTCTGCCATAATTCCCCCTTCAGTTGAATATCCCCATATTTCTTCATTTTTTGAATTAACAATATTATCATCACAGTTCTTGCTCAAATATTTTCCCATATAAATATCAATTAATTCTTCAATATTAACATATAATTCATTATCTGTAACTGTAACATCTTGATCAACAAATGATATACACGAAGTATCTTCTGTTACCAAGCAATCATCATAATTATCTAATGAAATTGTTAATTCCGTATCTTTATTTTCAGCAGTAGTTGTATTTTCTACTACTGATATGTCAGACTCATAATCTAATTCTGTATTAACATTTTCTACTGACGAAACACTAAAGTCAGATTCTATTTCGTTAATCCAATCGTCATTGTTATATGACTCACACGATGAAAAACATAACATGACCATTATCAATATCGCTATTGAAAGCAACATATTCTTATGCATTTTTTTATAAAAGTACATATTGATTTTCATCTACCTCACCTACATCAACTTTATTTTTAAGTTGCTCCCATGTATATCCGAAAGTAATTTCATAGTGTGGATAATCTTTGAAATCACCTTCCCATGTTGCACCCCAGTCTAAATTATATTGAGGATAAATATCACTCAATATAATAAAATATTTGTCAGAACCTGTACCAATACCCTAAAACATTTTAAGCAAGGTATGGAAATGCGAAATAATGATCATAATCTCGGAATAAACGGTACGTATTTCGTAATCT
>JAMPAO010000108.1:2102-7965 GCA_023667165.1 Ruminococcus sp.
AAACAGGTTTTATCTGCTTTGAAATATCAATTCTCACGTTATGGAATATTTCAAATGTATTTTTGAAAGTTCCTCTGTATCCCGCGTCCGCACAGCCGGCTTCTATACTCGGATAATGATACAGCGCTTTTTCAAAAGTATACACTCCGCCTTTTGTGTCATGTATATTTGCGGCGGAAAATCATGCGACAATTGTCTTCATTTGCAGCCGCTGTCAACAAGGTACAACACTGCGTTGATCAGTTCCCTCTTTTCCCACTTACCACTTACTTTTATTGCCTGATTTCCATACCAGCGGTTCAATTATTTACCATTGACTGTCCGTCAAATCGCTTTCATATGCTTTTCGTTTATTTTTTATTATCATATCCTTATTTTACCATTTTATTTTCGCTTTGTCAAGGGTATTGGTACAAATTCTCACATTCCCACTTATTAGTCATATAAGAACTATCTGAGTAATAATCTTCACCAAATCTATTAGTGTCTAAATTTTCTGCTGTGTATATTTCCTTTACCTCAACCAGTAAAATATTTTCCATAAAGAATCTCCTTTTTACTTATTTAATAAACTATTGATATAAACATTATATAACGAATATAACTCGTCATAATGCTTCTCAGTTATAGCAACACTTCCCCCACTTGAATAATCTATACTCTCATATACATATTCTACAGGCTTTACCTCTGCACAGTACATATAGTTCATATATTCTTTTTCATATTCCTCCCATTCTATCTCATTTCCATCAAATGAAAAAATATCTGGTTCATATCTGTACTTTGCATCATCATAACTGATATAATTCCAATGACTGTGAAACTTTTCCTCTTGTTTATAACCATCGCCGATTTTTTTTATTTCATATATTACGGTACTTACTCCATGACTGGCATTATCCCAATTTGAATAAACAATTATATTTTTTCCACCGCCATATTCTCTCCTTTGAAGATAAACACTGTTGCCGTCATATTCAAAATAAGCTTCATATTCAAGTAACTTTTCACAGAAATTATCTTCCTTCAATGAATAAAGACGACATTCATGGTTGTGCTGTCCATTTAAAAATTCGCAGAATATTTCGGGAAAGCCGTCAAAATCAACATCAAGCAAACCGAAGCGATAAAGGGACATCATATCACTGCTTGTTTCCCCCAATTCGCAAAGCTTCACCTTTGCCGCCGTGGTGATCTCTAGCAAATTTTCAGCAGTAAGCGGGTCATCGGGATATACAAATTCCGACATATCAAAACGAAGCTTGACCGTTTCCGTTGCATCACTTTCAACCTGCACCGAAAATGTTTCGGAAATCTCCGTATTTACGCTTGTCTGTTCGGTAACAGTTAAAGACTGTTGACTTTCCTGAATTATCTTTTCATTATCAATCGGTTCCGCTCCAACATCTCCTTGACACCCTGTCAGCCCGAACAGCATTATACACGCTGTCAGTATAGTTAAAAACTGTTTTCGCCTCATAAAAACTCCTCCTAAAATTTATTATGCTGATTCTATACCATTGTCCAGCGTGAAGAGAAAAAGAAAACTGTTAGAACTCGTACCAATACCCTAAAACCTTTTAAGCAAGGTATAGAAATGCGAAATAATGATCATAATCTCGGAATAAACGGTACGTATTTCGTAATCTTCAGAAAGACGTCTTGAATGACCAAGCCATGCAAAAGTTCTCTCCACTCTCCAAAGTTTCGGCAAAACCTCAAAAACAGGTTTTATCTGCTTTGAAATATCAATTCTCACGTTATGGAATATTTCAAAAGACAAGTCAGGCAGCGTTTCGGAAGTTTCCGAGGAGGTCTATTATACCCGAACCGAACTGTGCGGAAAAGCTGCTCTAAAGAAGCTGCCTATCAGAAGCTTTCTATCGTTCCAAATCCTGCGTTATCAAGGTAATATCCCGATTTGTCAAAATCGTAATATCCCCAACTGCTGCCGGAATAAAGACTTCCGTCCTCGTACAGCAGGGTTATGCCGTCGCTTCTGCTCTTATCCCACTCTCCCGGTTCTCTTTCACGGTAAATGTACAGGACTTTTCCGGGAGCTTTAAGAGGTATTTCGGCTTGTATATATACATTTTCCAACGAATCGCACCTTTCAAGCTCAAATTTTCCGAAGTACGCCGCTTTTTCATCGGCATAAGCAATTGAAACGCTGTTTTCGTCGTAATCGATAAAAACCGTGTTTCCCTCCAGTCCCGCAGTTCTGAGCATATACCCATGGGGCAGATAACATACCGTTTCCTCCGCATTGCCGCGGGCAAGGGCGATATCCTCCCACGGATAGGCGTAAATGCCGTAATATTCATCGTCAATGGCGGCGGAATAGACGGAGCCGTCTTCCATTTCTATCTTTACCGCCGATGTACGATGCGGATAACTGCCGTAATATGTGCTGAACCTTTTTCCGGGGAAGTCAAGATCATAGGAAAACTGGCGAAACAGTCCCGATGTGATGTCTTCCTTTTCAAGGGTGATGAAATTCCTGTCGGTGATGTGAGAGCTGCTGATAAAGATCACCGACATTTTATCATAGCTTATGACCGCAGAATTGCGTCTGACTCCGAATTTTTCCAGTCCGGCGTAAATATCGCTGTTGTTCTGATAATCTATTATAACGCTTGCGTTATTCACGGCGTTCAAGACTCGTCGCTTTATGACGCTGTTCTCTATCTCGTCTGTAATGAAAGGAGCGGCGCATATCACTATGGCGGTAAGGATCGTGGGTATTATCAGCAAAAGAGGCTGCTTTGCCTTTTTAAGGAAGCCTGCGTCCTTATCGGGGGGCGGCGTTCCTATGCGGCTGACCTTTATGCAGACAAATATGAACAGTATCGCCTCTCCCGCAAGCAGCGCATATGAAATAAATTCCTCCGTTTTGCTGAGAGGTGAAAACAGTCCGTCGCTCATGGACAGGCTGACAATCAGACATACCACAAACAATACCGCCGCAAAAGCTAACATCAAAGCTACCTTTAACGCCTGCATGAAGAATTTTTTCATATGACCGCCTCCCTGTCTGTACCGAAGCAAAGCATTAAATCAAAGAGGAAAAGGATCCCAAACTGCGGCTTGATCTATACTTACCTGCCGCTTTCGTATGTTTCGAATAATTTAGAACCCATACCAATAGGCGAAGTGTACGGATTTTCGGCAAGATTTTGCCGGCATTTCATTGAAATGCATGGACGACGGCAAAAATCCGCAGCGCAGCAAAATACTTGTTGTATTACAAGGATTTTTAACGCAGTCATCGGTAAATGATTGCCGAAAAGACGTGCGTTGAGCCTATTGGTAGGGGTTCATATTGTTTTGCCTGATAAAAATCCATTCCCGATAGACCGTATAGGGAATGGATAAGCAATCATCTTTCAATTACCTGTTCTCTGTCGGGACCTACTCCCACCATTCCGATAGGACATTCGCAAAGCTCCTCCAGCCGTGAGATGTAGCTGCGGCATATTTCGGGCAGCTCCTCGAATTTGCGGCAGCCGGATATATCGTCGGTAAATCCCTTGAATTCCTCGTAAACCGGCTCGCAGCCCTCCAGACCCTCAAGCGTGGGCGGAAAATCTTTTATAATGCCGCCGTCGGGTTTTTTATAGGCAACGCATATTTTCAGAGTATCAAGTCCCGAAAGGGTGTCCAACTTGTTTATTACCAACGAGGAAAGTCCGTTGACCCTCACCGCATGGCGGACGATGACCGAATCGAACCAACCCGTTCTTCTGGGTCTGCCGGTGATAGTTCCGAACTCGCCGCCCTTGTTTCTGATATAATCGCCCGTTTCGTCGTTCAGCTCCGTGGGGAAAGGTCCCTTTCCCACTCTTGTGGTGTACGCCTTGGCAACGCCGTAAACTCCGTCTATCATCATAGGACCGGTTCCCGAGCCTACGCACACGCCCGCCGAAAGTGGATGAGAGCTTGTAACATAGGGGTATGTGCCGAAGTCGATATCGAGCAGGGTAGCCTGCGCGCCCTCGAAGAGAATGGTCTTGCCCGCCTTTTTAGCCTCATATGTCAGGACGGAAACATCTCCCAGATATTTTGCAAGCTCCTTGCCGTATCCGATATATTCCTCCACGGTCTTGTCAAGGTCTATCGCTTCGCCGCCGTACACCTTTGTTATGACTGCGTTTTTCAGCTCTCCCGCGCTCCTTGCCTTTTCACGGAAGATATCCTCGTGGATAAGGTCGTAAAACCTAAGACCGCTTCTTTCGTATTTATCCATATAAGCGGGGCCTATGCCTCTGTGGGTAGTGCCGATGTCCTTATTGCCTCTGAATTTTTCCGAAAGTCCGTCAAGAGCGATATGCCAGGGCATGATGATATGCGCTCTGGGGTCGATCTTCAGATTGTCAAAGGCAATGCCCCTTGCGGAAAGGTCGGCTATCTCTCCCAGCAGATCCTTTGGGTCAAGCACCACTCCCGCGCCGATAAGGCACAGGGTATCCTTATAAAGAATGCCCGATGGGATAAGGTGCAGCTTATACGTTTCACCGCCGCTTGCCACCGTATGACCTGCGTTGTTTCCGCCCTGAGCGCGCACCACAACGTCAGCACGGGACGCAAGGATATCTATCACCTTGCCCTTTCCCTCGTCGCCCCACTGGGTCCCGATCACTATATTAGCAGACATATTCAATTCCTCATTTCCGTGGGATATTGTTATTTTTTGCGCAAATTATGCCTAATTTTACGCATTACACATTATATTATACCAAAAAGCGCCGGATATGTCAATAACTTGCAGATATTTTTTTGCGGCGCGGTGTTGTGCTACAATAGATATTGGACAACCAAGCAAAAAAATATTGAGAGATAGGCAAAAATCCGGTAAAATAAAGTTGCTGGACAAAATCCACCGAAAAGGAGCTATCCCTCATGGACATTATAACACAAAACATGCGGTTTCGTCAATCCCTAATGAAATATGCCGAGAAACACGGTGTAACAAAGGCATCTCGTAAGTACAACAAGGCGCGGTCGTATATCTACTTTTGGCTAAAGCGTTGGGACGGCAGCATAGAATCGCTTGCCGAGCAGTCCAAAAAACCGCACAGCCACCCCTCCCAGCACACCGAAGAAGAGCTCAAGATGATCCGCAGCTACCGCCGCCGCAATCCGGAACTTGGTCTTACCGAACTTTGGCACAGGCTTAGGAAGAAAGGCTATACCCGCCGTCCGGAAAGCCTTTACAGAGTAATGAAAAAGCTGGGATTGCTGCCTAATAAACCCAAGTCCCCAAAGTACAAGCCAAAGCCTTACGAACAAATGACTCACCCCGGAGAACGTGTTCAGATCGACGTTAAAGTTATTCCGCGAAAGTGTATTATGAACCCGGAAATGAAGCTGTATCAATATACCGCCATAGACGAATACTCGCGTATGCGCTTCCTGTATGGCTATGAGGAACAGAGTACATATTCATCGGCTGACTTTGCGAAGCGGCTTGTAAGGTGGTACAAACGCCGCGGAATAACTGTTGAGTGCATACAGACCGATAACGGTTTTGAATTCACGAACCGTTTTTCGCCTGCAAAGAGGGATAAACCTACACTCTTTGAAAGCACCTTGGCTCGTCTTGGCGTTAAACATAAACTGATCCGTCCTTATACCCCTCGCCATAACGGTAAAGTAGAGTGTTCACATCGCGAAGACCATAACAAATTCTATTCTTGCCACAGTTTTTACTCCTGCGCTGATCTAAACACGCAGCTAGCTGCGCGCTTAAATCGTATTAACAACCTTCCCATGCGCCCGCTCGCTTGGTTGTCGCCTATTGAATTCCGTAAATTCCCAAAGTAAATTCCGATTTATCAGAAAGCTGAATTTACTGCGAAAA
>JAMPAO010000109.1 GCA_023667165.1 Ruminococcus sp.
ATCACCTTTTCATCGGAAAAGCTGTTATTGACCGCATATCTTTTCCGCGCCGCTTTAAGCATGTTCAGATCCTTAGGTTCTGCCTCCGGAACGGTCACTCTTATTGAAGATACCTCCGGATTTTCGCTTACGGCAAATTCGCATCCGAATTTGTCATGAAGAATATCCATAAGCTCGCCTGCCGGAGAGTAGCCGTCGGGCTTCGGTATCATTCTTGAGTGATATATCTGCGGCTCGGGGGACATATGCCCGCATGAAAGAGTGACCGCCGCTTTTTTCGGTCCGCACCTTTCAAGGGTAAGATGTATGCCCTCCATGCAGCGTTCAAACTCGAAGCCGGACGCAAAGAAATCCGTCAGCACAAGTCTTATCGCGCGTACGTCGGCTGCGGTAAAAATGCCGTGCGCCACAGAGAATTTTTTTACAAAGCTCTTTTGAGGAAATATCTCCCTTATCTCGTCCGCATACTGCTCCATGCTTTCGGAAAGACTGACCGTTACACGGACGGACTGATCCGTATGCCTCAGAAGCAGTATCTGCTCCGGGATCAGTATTTCCGACAGCAAAACGGACATTTCCTCGTTTATCTCGTTGAGAAGCGGAGCTGCGGTATCCGTCCCGAATATCTGCACGATATTGTCCGAGGCGCTTGCAATATTACCCGCCGCTTTTCTCACACAGGCGCTCATAACCGTCATAAATCCGCTTTCAAGGCTGTCGTAAGGCAGCATATTTACAATATATTTTTCACCGTCGGCGTCGAGAGGAGCCGCAAAGGCCTTGAAGGATCTTCCGCCCTTGAATATGTACCCCTCGTATGCTTCGATTCCGCAGATCTCCGGCAATCCGGAAATAAAACCCTCCGATATTTTTTCAAAAGCGGCGTTTTTATACAGTATATTTCCCTTGCGGTCAACGACTGCGGCAGGCATTGGCGAGCTGCCGAATATAAGTTCTGCGGATTCTATATCTCTATCGGTTTTATGCGCTGTATCGTGCATAAAATCACCTCCGTAAAACTTACGTATCAATATAGCCCTGTGTTTTAGTATATCACATTACGCGCCAAAAAAAACAGAACACTTGATAAACATTATTCGACTTTTTTGTAAATTAATCAACAATTATGTTAATTCGGTGACGTTAAAAAATCTTTTTGATGAAATTCCCCCGCCGTGACCCCGAAAAAGGGTTATTTGGGGAGAAATGTCAGCCGTATGGCGTTTCAAGGTTTTTTTAGGGGTATTTTTTTCAAAAAAAGGGAAAATTTTTTTCAAAACCTCTTGCAAAAATCACGAAAATAGTATATTATAGTAATAAGGGTGTGTAATTATGATATGCACACTGCTCGGAAACCGTTAAACGGCGGAAGAAATGCGGAGCTTAATCATATCCGCAGGAATGTAAAATATCTTTAGGAGGTTTTTTTCATGTCAGTTAAAGTTGCAATCAACGGCTTCGGCCGTATCGGACGTCTTGCTTTCAGACAGATGTTCGGCGCAGAGGGCTACGAGGTAGTAGCTATCAACGATCTTACAAAGCCGGAGATGCTTGCTCATCTTCTCAAGTACGATACCGCTCAGGGCGGCTACTGCGGAAGGATCGGCGAAAATACCCATACCGTTGAGGCTGGCGAGGATTATATCACCGTTGACGGCAAGAAGATCACTATTTACGCTAAGCCCAACGCTGCCGAGCTTCCCTGGGGCGAGCTGGGCGTTGACGTAGTTCTTGAGTGCACAGGCTTCTATGTATCCAAGGAGAAGTCCATGGCTCATATCAACGCGGGCGCTAAGAAAGTCGTTATTTCCGCTCCTGCCGGAAACGATCTCAAGACCATCGTTTTCAACGTAAACCATGACACTCTTACAGCAGAGGATCAGATCATTTCCGCCGCTTCCTGCACAACAAACTGCTTGGCTCCCATGGCTAAAGCTCTTAACGATTACGCTCCCATCCAGAGCGGTATCATGAGTACTATCCATGCATACACGGGCGATCAGATGATCCTTGACGGTCCTCACAGAAAGGGCGACCTGAGAAGAGCAAGAGCGGGCGCCGCAAATATCGTTCCCAACTCCACAGGCGCCGCAAAGGCTATCGGTCTTGTTATCCCCGAGCTCAACGGCAAGCTCATCGGCTCTGCTCAGAGAGTTCCCGTTCCCACAGGCTCCACAACTATCCTTACCGCTGTTGTTAAGGGCAAGGATGTTACAAAGGACGGCATCAACGCTGCCATGAAGGCTGCGGCTACAGAGTCCTACGGCTACAACGAGGAGCAGATCGTTTCCTCCGACGTTATCGGCATGAGATACGGCTCGCTCTTTGACGCAACTCAGACAATGGTTTCAAAGATCGACGACGACACATATCAGGTACAGGTAGTTTCCTGGTACGACAATGAAAATTCCTACACATCCCAGATGGTAAGAACTATCAAGTATTTCGCCGAGCTTAAGTGATCTTTTCTTTGAGGTCGCTTTCTCAAAGCATATTCAAAGCGGTCATGCTCTCGGAACATGACCGCTTTTTTTGAGGAAATACTGTATCCGCACGGCAGACGGAAATATGATATAACCGCAGAAAATGTTTCCCCGCCTTTAAGAAGGCGTACAAAACACGCTTTCTGATTGTTGAAAGCAGAACAATAACCTATAAGCTCAAAATCCGCATTATCTCGAATGCATTGAAAAACGAAAGGATGATCCCAGTGAAAACTCAAAGCAGCGTTTCCGTCAGTTCATATAAAGCGGACGGCTTTATCGGCGCATATCAGCGTCTTGTAAAGGAAACCGTCATACCGTATCAGTACGAGGTACTGCACGATAATGCACCGGACACGGAAAAAAGCCATGTCGTGCAGAACTTTATCAACGCGGGAAAAGCCGTCAGAGGCGAGGATACGGGCGACGGCTTTTACGGAATGGTCTTTCAGGACAGCGACGCCGCAAAATGGATCGAAGCGGCGGCGTTTTCCCTTGCCGATTTTCCGGATAAGCAGCTTGAAGAAAAGGCAGACAGGCTTATTGACATAATCGCGGACGCACAGGACGAAGACGGCTATCTCAACACATATTATACCGTAAAGGACAAGGATAAACGCTGGACAAATCTTCTCGAGGGTCACGAGCTTTACTGCTCCGGTCATATGATGGAGGCTGCCTGCGCTTATTACGAAACAACGGGAAAAAGAAAGCTGCTTGACGTAATGGAAAAAAACGCGGAGCATATATACAAACATTTTATTACCGACGGAAACGAGGGTTTTCCGGGACACCCTGAGGTGGAGCTTGCGCTTATGAAAATGTACCGTACCACGGGAAACAAGCATTGTTTGGAGCTGGCAATGCATTTTATCGACGAAAGAGGACAAAACGCTCATTTCTATGAAGAAGAGGCGGCAAAGCGGGATTGGACTGTATGGAACGCAAATCCCTCCGACTATGACTACACTCAGAGCGGGAAGCCCGTGCGGGAGCAGTCGGACGCCACAGGTCATGCGGTCCGCGCGGTCTATCTGTATACCGCAATGGCAGACATTGCTTCATACAGCGGCGACGCAGCCTTGCTTGACGCCTGCCGCAGACTGTGGAACAGCATTACCCAAAAAAGAATGTACATAACGGGAGGCATAGGCTCTACCGTTATCGGCGAGGCTTTCAGCACAGACTACGATCTGCCCAACGACACTGCCTATGCGGAAACCTGCGCCTCCATCGGGCTGATGTTTTTTGCTTCCCGTATGCTTGAAAACGAGATCGACGGAAAATATGCCGACGTTATGGAGCAGGCGTTCTACAATACCGTACTTGCGGGAATGCAGTTGGACGGCAAGCGCTTTTTCTATGTAAATCCCCTTGAGATAATACCGGGAATATCCGGCGTTTCCCCCACTCACCGCCACGATCTGCCGGAACGTCCCAAATGGTACGCCTGCGCCTGCTGCCCCCCCAATGCCGCAAGGCTCATATCTTCAATAGGAATGTACGCTTACGGAGAAAATGAAAACACGGCGTTCTGCAATATGTTCGCATCGGGAAAAGTTTCCTGCAAAAACGGTATGAAATTTACCTGCGAAACCCGATACCCTTACGGCTTTGAAATAAATTACGGTATTGAAGCGGGAGGACGGCTTGCTCTGAGAATACCGTCATGGAGCGGCGATTATTCCCTTTACGTAAACGGAGAGAATATTTCCGAAGCTCCCGAAAAGGGGTATATTTACATATCCGTAAACAGCGGCGACAGGGTAAAGCTCGTGCTCGATGGCAAGGCAAGACCGGTATACGCTTCTTCCAAAATACCCGCCCTTTCGGGAAAAGCCGCTGTTTGCCGAGGTCCCTTGGTATACTGCTTTGAAAGTACGGACAACGGCGGCGATGTGCTTTCCCTGCTGCTGAAAAAGGGCGGAGAGCTGACTGTTTCGGATTATGACCGCTCTTTGCTCGGCGGTACGGTCACGATATCAGCCGAGGCTTACAGGCGTGACGACTGCCGGACGCTGTATACCGATACTGCGCCGAAGGAAACACCGTTCGCCGCAAAAGCTGTGCCGTACTATACATGGGGAAACCGCGGTTTGGGACAGATGCGCGTATGGCTTCCCACCGCATAACAAAATATACGGCGTTCCCGAAAAAATTTATCTGCCGCATTTCGGCAAATTTTCAGAAAATACTTGACTTATCGGTACAAAAGGGGTATACTTTATTGTGAACGTTTATTTCATTTTTTATGATAATGCTATCAAAATACGAAAGGAACAGACCTATGGAAAAGAAAATACCTTATAAAACCTATCTCGATGAATCGGAAATGCCCAAAAGATGGTATAATCTCCGTGCGGACATGAAGAACAAACCCGCTCCCCTGCTCAATCCGGGTACTCTTAAGCCTATGACCGCGCAGGAGCTTTCCGCGGTATTCTGCGATGAGCTGGTAAAACAGGAGCTGGACGATACCACGGCTTATTTTGATATTCCCGAGGAAATAACCGAATTTTATAAAATGTACCGTCCCTCGCCCCTTGTCAGAGCATATTGCCTGGAAAAGGCGCTGGACACTCCCGCGAAGATATACTACAAATTCGAGGGAAACAATACCTCCGGCAGCCACAAGCTCAACAGCGCGATCGCACAGGCATATTACGCAAAAAAACAGGGACTTAAAGGCGTTACCACCGAAACCGGAGCAGGTCAGTGGGGTACGGCCTTATCAATGGCTTGCTCATATTTCGGACTGGACTGCAAGGTATATATGGTAAAGGTATCATACGAGCAGAAGCCTTTCAGACGGGAAGTAATGCGCACATACGGCGCTTCCGTAACTCCCTCTCCCTCGGAAACCACAAACGTCGGCAGAAAGATACTGGAGGCTCATCCGGGAACTACCGGAAGTCTTGGCTGCGCCATATCCGAAGCTGTGGAGGCAGCCACCTCTTCGGACGGTTACAGATACGTGCTGGGTTCGGTGCTTTCTCAGGTAGTGCTGCATCAGTCGATCATAGGACTGGAAAGCAAGGCGGCGTTTGACAAGATAGGCGTAAAACCCGATATAATCATCGGCTGCGCGGGAGGCGGCTCCAATTTGGGCGGTCTTATAGCTCCGTTTATGGGCGAAAAGCTCAGAGGAGAAGCGGATTACAGAATAATCGCGGTAGAGCCTGCGTCCTGCCCCAGTTTAACAAGAGGAAAGTATGCGTATGACTTCTGCGACACGGGAATGGTATGCCCTTTAGCAAAGATGTACACTCTCGGCAGCGGCTTTATCCCCTCGGCAAACCATGCGGGCGGACTTCGCTACCACGGCATGAGTTCTATCCTCTCTCAGCTTTACGACGACAAGCTGATGGAAGCGGTATCTGTGGAGCAGACCTCCGTATTCGCTGCGGCTCAGCAGTTTGCGCGGGTGGAGGGAATACTTCCCGCTCCCGAAAGCAGCCATGCTATCAGAGCAGCTATCGACGAGGCGATCAAGTGCAAGGAAACAGGCGAAGAAAAAACCATTCTCTTCGGACTTACGGGTACGGGTTATTTCGATATGGTGGCATATCAGAAATTCAACGACGGTGAAATGTCCGACTATATCCCCACCGACGATGATCTTGCGGCAGGCTTTGCCGGACTTCCGAGCGTTGACCTCTGATACCGATAACCGATTAATCTGCGTATAAATACGACGGCGTTAGTACTGTTCGTGATAATGTATTTACTGCAAACTCATAATAATACCCCGCAGTGCAAAGCGCACTGCGGGGTCATTTTTACGTCCCGATCCGATTTTATGCTTCGCCGCGGCGTCAGTCTAATCCGCCGAGATCGCCGTTATCCATCATGGAATAAGTATCGCTCGCTCCGATTATTATATGATCCATAAGCGTAACGCCTATGTCGCGGAAAACTCCCGCTATATGCCTTGTCAGCGCAACATCGGCGTCGGACGGTCTTGACGAACAGCCGGGATGATTGTGAGCAACGGCTGCCATGGTCGAATCGTTTTTCAGCACCGCCGACGCCATTTTATTTATATCCGCAACGGTAAACGAGGCGCTGCCGCTGCTTATCTCCGATACTCCTATCAGCTTCAGATCGTTGTCAAAGCAGGCAAGCAGGAACACTTCCTTTTTGTATGCCAGGAATTTTGAACGGAACATCTCCGTCAGCAGTCTTGAATTATCAAAAGAGATACTCTCGCTTTTCTGAGAATAGTAAAGAGAGGTGATTTGGGGTATCAGCTTGAACAGCGCCGCTGCGTTTTCCGTGACGTACTTTACCTTTACAAGCTCCCCGATATCCGCGTCAAGCACTCCCGCAACGCTGCCGAATCTGTCTATAAGCTCGTGAGCTATTTGCTTCGTATCCCGCTGAGGCAGACAATAGAAAAGAAGTATCTCCAATACCTCATGCTGCGCAAAGCCTGTCAGTCCCGACTGCAAAAAACGCTTTTTCACACGTTCTCTGTGACCCTTTGACGTTTCCTTTTTGGTTTTGCAATACTCGCTGTTCTTTTCCTTTTCCGCCTTTTTCAAAGCTATTGCCAGGTTCAGCTTTTCATCGGAAACAAAATCCGAAAAAACATCATTTCCGTTCATAAAACCGCCTCCGGGATATATTCACGATTTATCGGGACGCGCTCTGCATTATTAAAGCGCCGCAAGAGACATATACGCACTGTCCCGTGACCGCACGCTGCACAAGCAAAGGATTTTGCGTCTTTCCGGCGGAAATTGGCGTAGAAATAAAATATAAAAACATTTATTATTTATAATATTATCTGTTTTTATAATTGTAAACTATAATAACTATCATTAAGTTATAAATTATAAGATTACAGTACTGTATTAATCAGTTAATCCCTACTATGTTTGGTTACTTTGGTTGTTGTTATAAAATCATCAATATATTTTTTGCAAACCTCTGCTATTAACTGCGCCTTGCTTATACAAGTGACAGTACTCAAAGAGTACCAAAGCATCTTGAAAACCGAATAAACTTTACACCTTGACAAAATCCGAATTATCCGCTATAATATAGGTAACGACTATATTAAATAAAGGCGGTGAAAGTGGTGAACGAAATGTCAAATAAAACAGATATACAGTTTAAGCATGATTTGCGCCAACAGCGCAAAGAAACCGCACGTCTGTTAGAACTTGCTAAAGCTGGCAAATCAAATGAAAGCAAACTTGATGAACTCATAAAAGAGTTAGAAAGTGAACTTGAAATAATTGATACTACCTTGCAAGACTAACCCCGCACAACTCCCCAACATTCAAAAGGTGTAAAGTTTATTCAGTTTTCAAGAACTTTACACCTTTATTTTATCACACATTTCAAAACTTGTCAAGCAAAATTTATTGATTTTTGCAAAAGCAAGTAGTTTATAAAAC
>JAMPAO010000010.1 GCA_023667165.1 Ruminococcus sp.
TTCAAATTTGCTTACTCTTCTTCGCAGATTTTAGCCTATGTGGACAAGTTCTTAGTAAAATGTCCAATAGAACACGTAAACAAGCCCATTCCGAATAGCAGAAAAGCTGTTCACAAGATAACGGCGGCATTGCTGGGAGTAGTCTACGGAGCAATCGGGACTATTTTAACAGCATTTTCAAATAGATACGGTGCTTTGATAATATACACATTATCATTAGTAACTGTACTGGTCATCGCTGCAATAATAAAGGAAAGGAGGAACAGCAATGAAAGCAACAAATAAAACTGCTCTTGTAATTAAGAAAATTGCGGGAAAAATGGCTAAGGTTTCGTGCGGCGCGGCTTCTATTTGGGGTCTTCACCAGATTAAGGAACCTAAGGTACGCAAATGAGCGACCTTTAAATCAGATTTGTTTTGCACAAGTAATAAATTTCGTGCCTGAAATTTGTGCGTTGCGCCCAAATGCTTGGCAAGTCTTAAGAAATTTGTTAAGATGTGCAAAACAATATCTGATACAACAAGTTTAATCAAAAATAAAAATTGAAAGGATTGGTTTTATGAAACTGAAAAAAATCGCTGCTGTTCTTATGTCTATGACTTTGGCATTAAGTATGGCACAAACCGTAAGCGCAGTGAATGGTGCGGATTATTTGCAGAGTGAGCCGCTCATCATTCCTCCACAGGACAATTACGCTGAATATGAAGAGCCTATTGACGGTCAATATTTCAGTGTTGAAAACGTTGACGAGGTTGTGGACATAGCACCACTCGGCATTGAGCCTTATTCAACAAATTCAAAAACATACGGCGTTACGTGGACTGTAAAAGCAGGAACGTCGGTAAGGGCATCAATAAAGACATATATGTCTACAGGCGATAAAATGACTTTTAACTTATCGTATACACCTACAACGGCAAATGTGGGTATCGGAGTTGTTACTCCGAGTAACGTATTTAGAAATTACTCCGTATCCAACGGAAGGCTTTCTGCAACAATGACTATGAACGAAAACGGCATTTATCAGATGTGCATAAAAAACAGCTCGAAATCTGATGTAAAGTTTTCGGGAACATATTCATTTAACGCCACCTGCCCGTTTGAGTATATGTTTAAATCACCTAAAATGGCGACATATATCTCAAGCAAATACGGAGAAGTAAGGAGTGACGGAACACACTATGCACTTGATATAACTACAGGTGTAGCTGGTGGAATACAGAATTATCCTGTATACAACACATTGACTGGAACTGTTATAAAAAATGGTTATTTTACAGATGGAGTAACCACTTGTGTTGCCATTACTCATACAAATGGATATACAAGTAGGTTTTTACATATGGATCTGTCTAATAATGGTTTATCGCTCAATGGAAGTGCATCTACTGGTAAGCAAATAGGAAAAGTAAGTAATAAAGGATGTTCTGCATACCATCTGCATTTAGATGTAAATACAATTAATACCTACAATGGTCCGTCACTTACATCAAGCAATACAGTTAATCCGCAGCTTCTTTTCCCCAATGTTTCATTTACTTAATTTATGGAGGTAATTTAAAATGAAAAGAAAACTTACTATGATTTTGGCATTGACAGCCACATTTACAATTATGACTACCTGCAACAACACAAGTGAAAATACTCAAGCGGAGATTGACAAGAATATGATTGTGACAGAAAGCGCAACAGCAACGGCAGATGAAACCGAGTTTAAACAGGAAATTCCTGTATCTGAGGAAACTGACACTACTAATACAACTGATACTACCATAGAAAGGTCTGAACCTGTTTCAGTCTCAACTATTGAGTATCAAGATATTGAAATGCCTGTTCCATTTGAGAACGAGGTCGGAGATTTAAACGCTGATTTTTACTCAACCGTCAATTTAAAATTGGGGTATATTGATATGAGCTTTGTCGACTTTGTAGGTGTTGATGAATTTGAAAACTGGCTTAACAATACAAGCAGTTCATTGAGTGAATTAACATCTGTTGGCGAGGTGGCAAATCTTTATTCTTTCATCAAACACTTTGATGTACCCAGTGATTTTGTCCGCGAGAATCTTGTAAATATGCGAAATGGTTCTGCTGACGATTTTTCAGATGAGGAAATTGATTTAATCGTATCCGATGATGACGAAGCGGTTGCAAGGCATTTTGCCGCAGATACGGCAATTCTCAAGGGAAGCAATATTTATTCGCTGAAATGGGTATATTACCATACTCCCGCAGATTATGCCGCAAATGGAATTACAGTGGAAGAACTTGAAACTGCATTGCCTATGTTTGACCGTGTTACACTTACAAGTGAGGCGGAACAGGCAATTGAGATGAAGATTAACTCATATGCTGCTATTGCTTCTGAAAATCTCCAGTAATGATTGTCGTAGCATTTATTGCTGTAAATAGCCTAATTGTTATATGGCGCAGATAACTTGTCGTTATTTGCGCTATATAACATTATTTTTAATATTAAAATAATCTTAATCATTCCACAAATTCAATAATTTCAAGTTCGTCAGAATAACACCATTTCAACCATAACTTACTATAGTGTTAAAAACAGGGCTATTGATTTTCCAATAACCCTGTTTTGCGTTCTGACTGTCATTGCATAATGTATCTTTATGACAACAACGTATTATCGGCGTTTGTGGGTTTTCATCTCTTGCCTAAACAGGCAAACTGGAACTTAGTGTGAAATTACCGTAACACCGTCCGATGTCGAAATATATAAGGCACTATCTCATATTTTTCTGAAACTCCGCAAGCTCTTTTGTAAGCTGTTTTGCAGAAAAATAATTGTTCATAATACTGATAAAATTGACAAGTATAAATATTACCAGAACGCATATGATCACACCTATAATAACCTCGGTTTTTTCCGTGTGGATCATCGGACTTAGTATACAGATGATCACAACTTCCGCCTCTATGACCGCAAACTGTATAATTTTACGCAGAATTATCTGCTTATCCGACAGTTCTTTTGAAGAGTACATAAGCAAATTAGGAATAACTCCCAAAGCGGCAAAAATAAACGGCGAGGCAAATGCGCTGTATCCGAATTTTGCGTCGGGATCAAGAATTGAACCGAGGATCGCAATTCCCGCCGTAATACAAGTAACAAGGATAAAATATATCATAAGCGATCTGTTAAGTATTTCTTTAAGGCTCATATGCTTTCTCCTTTCAGAGCTTTTTTCAGCTCGGGTACGTATTTTCTTGAAACAATAATTTGTTCTCCGTTTTGAAGTACAGCCGTAAATCTGCTGTTCAGCGAGGGTTTTATCGACTCGATCTTCATGAGATTGAGCAGTACGGATTTTGATATGCGCAAAAAATGCTTTTCTCTCAAAGCGTCATCCAGCTCATACAGCTTCTGACGCGTTTCATATATCTGTTTTTCACAGTAAATGAATACCTTGTTGTCGACTCCTTCAATATAAAACACGTCGGAAACCGGAATTTCATACTGCGAGCCTTCGATAATACCCGTAAGCTGTCCTTGTATGGATTTAACAAAGCGGACGATCTCCGTTATTTCATTGCTTACCTTATGGCAGTAAATTTCCAGCCGTTCTTTTTCCTCTTTTTTTATCTGAGAAATATTTATTATCATTTACAATAACCGACCGAATACCGAAAGCGCAGCATTGGAAATACACCGGGTAAATACGTTTCCAAGTCCTCGTAACATACTTCCGAGGACTTGAAATTTTATTCGGCACTTATTTAATTTTCTGACATTTGCGCATTCCAGGGTTCAATACTCGGTTCGCCCTCTCCTTTCAGATAATAGTTAAAAAATTCAAGAATGATACCGTTGATCCGGGGGATAAATTCTGAGGGATCCACGTCACCTTTACCCAGCATTTTTGCAAGAGGAGGAGCAAAAAGGGGCAGATCGGTGAAATCCATATGCTCCGTACCGTCGAAATGAGCTTCCCTGCTGTCAACGGCGTTGTCAAGCAAGTATTTGTTTACATATTCTGTTTCTCTTTTTTCACCGACATAAGAGTCAGCCCAATGACGTGCGTTATTCAGCGAAAGCACAGGTATGGGGTAAGGTTCGGGGTTATAGCCGATCACTCCGTCGGTAAATGACATTTCTTCTCCCAGCATTGTGCCGTCAATGTCCACCACTGCTTTAACGTCGTCACGCTCTCTGCCGAGCTGCACCGCTGCCGCACCGCCTATGGAATGTCCCGTAACGCCGATATTTTCCGTGTCTGCCATTCCGATCGCTTTGAGGATCTCCGCATTTACTTTGTCCGATTTTGTGTACCATGCTCCGTCAAGCGCACCGGAATTTTTTGCGGCTTTTATTGAATCAAGCACAAAGTTTTCATCAGCCGTACGGATAGACATCCATTCGCATATGGTATTAAAATCCTCCTCGGTTTCGGTGTAATCGGAACCGGACTGCATATTGACAGCAGTCTGCATAAAGTCAAAGTCAACTATAATTGTTTTTCCGCTTGTATCCTGTGTAAAGAAAGCGTAGTAAGGGTGGTCTATGCTTGCTACGACATAACCGTTGCTTGCAAGCTCAAAATACAGGGAGGAATTGCTCTGATAATAGCCGAAAGAGCCGTGAGCAAACAATACCAAAGGACAGCTTGCCGCTCCGCTTTCGGGGTAGTAAAAGTGAATAGGTATCTCACGGTTGGAGCCGTCGGTTTCATAAGCTTCAAGCCTGCTCCTGTCGATAAGTATCGCCTGTGTTTCCTTTACCTCATAGCTGCCGCTTGTTTCAAGTCCCGAATAGCCTGTGAAAACAAAAGCGGGGAAAAGAGAGAAACCGATAATGACAACGCTCATAACGGCGCCGCCGATCGCCTTTCCCTTTGTTTTTTCTTTTTTTGTACCGCCGCGTCTTATAAGATATGCGATACAGGATATGGCAAGGCGTATTCCGAGAATGATCAAACAGCCGGTAAATCTCCATTTCTGACCTGCCGCGGGCAGAAGCATTACAAGCAGCATGAGTATAAATTCAGCGCCGCTGAATAATAATCTGTTTCTGTGCCAAAGGCTTATGTATTTTGTGCAGCTAAGCACCGTAAGCACAATTTCCATGACCGTAAAAACCGCAAATAATATAGCTCCCATTTTTAAAACTCCATTCATTTCATTTTGTGTTTTAGCTTATGTATTCAGTATACATCACGATACAAAAGAAATCAACGAAAAAAACGCAAGATGCAATTTGGGGAGGTAAAATGCATAAGCTGACCGTGGGCGGCGCAGGATCTTATATACGTTGCTCAGCGAGGGATCGGTATAAAAAAATTGTAACACAAAAAACGTCGAATGTCAATGCAGAAAGGAATGTATTTCATAAGCGGCAAAGGGCGGAAAGATCGACGCGGCGGGAGCAAGAAAGTCCGAATTTGACTTCCGCAAATGCGTTTGCGGGAAGCAGGGTAACTGCGTTCAGTGCCATAATCATTGAAAGGGTAAGAAGCATTTTTATGTGGGTCATTTGAGCGATCCTCAAATTATTTTAATAACATAATATTATGCCCCCAAAATTCAATGCAAAGAAAAGACTAAATAAAAGCATTTAACCTAAATCCGGATATAGAAATATCTATGGCAACAGCTATTTCAAAAATAAAAAAATACAATGCAGGATTAAGTATTATCAAAATAAATTTTTCGGCAAAGGATTTAATTTTTATATTCAGCAGAAAAAATTGTATAATTATCATAACAATTGGTACTATAACAAACAATGCATAGTACGGTACAGGAGCTATCATTTCATAAATATAATATTCATCAATATTATAAATATTGCAAATCAGCTTAGAAACTGCATAAATCACTGCAATTGCCGCAGCCGGACTGAACAATGAAGTTACTATGTACATAAGCAAATATCGGTTAATATTCAATTTGTACTTGCCGATCAGAATAATTGCAATGACAGAAGAGAGCACCGCCAAAATACCGGGAAGTGACATTATTATAAATACAGAAAGATCAGAATCGCTTGCCCATACATCTCTTATCCATATAAGATACACAACAGCGGCGATAGTCAAAATAAGCGGAAGAATAAAGGAACCTTTTTTCATAATTGACCTCCTGTTATTTGTGTTGGAAAAAAACGCATTTCTTTATTCAAAACTCTACTGAAGCTCTTCTTTTATATCCTTTAATATCTTTTCAACCTTATTTTTTTGCGGGGAAAACGCCGCTTGGGTTATGCCCTTACCAAGCTGCTTCAAATACGCGTTAATAACGTGATATTTCGGATCTCTAACTTTAGATTTCGAATCTTCATCGTCAGATTCCGCATCATCGCAGCAAAGCCTATCGGAATCATTTTGATTTCCCGTAAATTCGGAAAGCCGCCTGCAGGCAAATTTTTTGATATCCGTTACCGAATCACACTTGCCCGTAACAAGCGTGTTCAAAAAATCGATAACGGCAGCCTCATCAAACTTATTGCTGTTTCGTTTTACGATTTCATCGAACCAGGCATCACTGTTAAAAACTCCGTATGTTAATTTGTATGTAAAGAAAAGCGGCGGGTAACATATCCACTTTTTGTTCTTGTACTGCTTTTTAATTGCAATACATTCCGTGGCAAAGCGTTGATAAAAAATCTCAATATCGTTGCGATAATTTAACTTATCATTTGTTGAATTGTCTTTAAGAAACTCATTTTTGCGTTTATTGCTAAGCTTGCCCTTGGAAATCCCTTCCTCATCATTGTCATAAATTTCACTGTCAAGAGATAAACCGTTTTTATGAGCATTTTTATCCTTGCGTAATTCATCAATTAAATTGTTTTTGAATACTGTTTTATAAAGAGGCAAAAAATCTGTTACTCCGTTATATGACTTTAACGCTTTCATAATCGCGCCATGAAATGCAGATCCATAAATAGAAGGATCAATATTAGGGTTATCAACAAGATATTTTGCGTTCTTATGCGACCATTCGCCAAGGACGCGGTACAATTCGTTAAACTCATATGATGTACCGATTTTTTCCCTTTTTTGGCAAACATCAAGTGCAAGCCTGTTTATTTGATCCGTCATTTTTTCAGTCATTGCCGTCCTCTCCTTTTCCTAAAAGCATTTTGATAAATCCAAGAGGATCTTCGGGTTTTGCCGACATCATTTCGCTCATAACGGAATTCATATAAAACAGCGCCGAAACGTCATAAATATATCCGAGATAGAAATTTCCGTCGGAATTTTTTTCGTTATGATCAACCTCGCCGTATGTCAGAGCTTTAATAACCGTATTCTCCTTGTAATGATACGCAAATGACAAAGCGAGCTGAACGGCGATCGGAGTAGGCTTGTTTCCGTAGGTTATATCCGCAACGATTTCGTCCCCGTCATGAATATGTTCGATCATCATTTCAAACAGATCCAGATGCTTTGCAGTGGATTCCGCATAGTCAACGGATATTTCCTCAACGCCGCCGTATTCAAATCCAAGTTCGCCGCAGAGCTTTTCAACCTCGTCCTTGAATTTTTCCAGATTCCGCCGGCAGTTTCCGTCTTTGTCATTGGTTACAATTGCGGTAACGCGTATTTTTTCTCCGTTTGCCGGCAGATTTTTCATCGGGACAAGAACAGGATTGGTAAATTCACGGTCATTGTCCAGATAATCCGCACCCTCGGCGTTTTTGTAATTTATAGCCGACAGACCGCGGTTCAGTGAAATTGTTGTTATAAAATGTTTCATAATAATTATTCCTTTCTTCAAATCAGGCGCCGACGATATCCAGCGCGTCTTCAAGGTTTTCCACAGCGCGGAGCAAGTCCTTTTTAATGTTTTTCGGAGTAAACGTATTAGGGTAAGACGAAAACGGGTAGCTGCTAAGGTAAAACAGCGATGTGAGCAGCTTGCCGTATGTATCCGTATCCGAGGCGTGATTTACTCTGTTCCTGGCGCAGACCGCAAAACATACGTCGCTCAGTATTTTTCTGCAAAGCTCATCGTCAATATTTATCTCTACGCCGTCGGGCAGAAAATCTTTTGAAAAGAATACCGAGCCTATTGTCCATTCAAGCTGATGACAAACAATATTTCCGTTTTTATCGTATTCGCAGTTTTTGTAAATACCCTTGTATTTGCCGATCGAACGCTCCATTTCCTTTGTACCGGAGGAAGGATCTTTATACATTTTTTCAAATGCCTTTCCTACAATAAAAAGCAGCTTGGTATTGTTCCTTTTGGACGGGTGTTTCCCATACATCATTCGTTTAATATCATTTCCGTATAATTTTTCATCTATGGCAATAATTTTTTTGCCGATGATCAGGTCAACAGCTTTTTCATTGTATATAGTCAGTGCCTGCTGTACCAAATTGTTTTCCAGACACCATTTAATTATATTTAATGCTTCGCGGCTGCCGTTATCGGCTTTAATATCAAATTTTTGACGTATCAGCGGTATCATTGTTCCTATCACGAATAAATCGTCTTTATCATATGAAACGTATTTTTCAATTTGGTCGAGCTGCTGATTAAGCAAAAGCATAACATTGGCAAGATCCGTCGAGCAAAGCTGCAATGAATTGCTGAAATCCTCCATTGCTTTAAGAAGCGTTTTTACTGCGGTACTTTCGGAATTTGAAAAGCAGTTGCGAAGAGCTGTTACCGAACCGAATCTGATAAATTCGTTTACCGCGTCGAGAATTTTCATATGTCTGAATGAGAGATCGGTATTTACGATCGTTCCCTGTACCTTGACCTCCGTAATATCGGCATAATAGCTGTGAACGTCGAAACCGTAAAACGACAGCAGCTTTGTCAGAAGCTGAATAAATATGTAATTATCGCGCTTTCCGCCTGCCATATCAAGATAAATGCTCACATCCGGACCGCTGCCGGCGATTTTAAGTATTTCTCTTGAAATTTCGCTCAGCACTCTGTCATATCGGTGAGCCTTATCGTCATCACCGAGGAAACAGTCAAAGTACGCCGGAACGCTCAGCGCTTCATTTTTGCAGAATTCTGCTATACTTCCGTCAAGATACTGCATTGTATTGCCGTCCCGTTCAACGCCGTTGCTCTGTACGCGTATATATGTATCCAAAAGCCTGCCGTCACGGGCAAGCTTTTTCAGCAGGAATTTTACGCATGCCTCGTTAGTCTGCTTTGCGCTCACGGTTATATCCTCGGCGAAATATACTGTATCGTCTTTTTTCTTTTGTTCATTTGTAAACAGACTGACGCATGAAATAAGAATGTTTTTCATATAAAGATCCTTTCTTTTTGAAATTAGCCGCAATACTCCCTGAAACGAACAAACCTGAATACGCTTTTCCTTATTGTTGAACCGTCCTCCGCGGCAGAAGTTTCGCAAACACGCTCACTCGCCGCGCACAATGCGGTAATGCCGTTCCTGCGAAGACGTTCCGCGACTGCAAACGCCAACGTCATTTCACCTTGAACCAATACTGCGTCGGGAGCAAGCGAAATAAGCTTTGCACAGCAAGCGTCCGCCAAAGCGGAAATTTCGCTTTCGTCAGCCAAGGCAGGAACGCTCGGAAAAGGCATATCAACGATATTCCCCCAACGCTCTGCCACGCTGATTTGTTCGCTGCACCAGCTTGAGCTCGGGTGATTTGTGAAATTTATCAGCATACAAGTTCCTCCGAATTATCGAGAGCCGTTTATAAAATTATATTACAAAAATTACTGAAAGTCAACAAAAAAACTGCGGTTTTGCGGACTATCGCTTGTAGGGTCTGCCTGCTCCGCCGGCGCGTTGATTAAGCGAGGGCTTGTGCTGATTGATTTTGGCTCGCTCATGGTCGTTGATACGGCTTTGAGAAGCTCTGCCGTCGGCGGTTTTGTAGGCAAAAACAGTGTTGTCGCCGCCGAGCTTGCCGCTTCTGATGTGCTCATGCATACGTCGGCAGAGATTGTTGCTTACGCCGATATACACGGGAGATTTGGTTTTGGAATTGAGAATACGGTATTCCCCCTTGACCGCAGGGACTTTGCGGGTATTGGATGGACTGAGGGGAGATACCTCGATAGGTCTGCCAGACTTGTAAAGCGTCATAACATCACATTCCTTTCTGAAGTTTTGGGGCGGAAAACGAACAAAAACGTATCAAACGCGGCGGATAACAGCGGCAGCAATGCTTGCCGTACCGCTGATAAGGGCGGCAAGAACAACCGCAGGAATAGCTTTCATATTTATCACTCCTTTCGCCCTCACCGGAGAAATTGGATGTCAGTCATCGCTGCAAGCGTCGATAATTGCGGTAAGTATGCCAGCAGAGCCGCTGATGATCGCGGCAATAACTTCGAGTGTCATAATATCACCTCCTTCCGTTCATAAAGTTAATCGCCAAGCGGAGCAGCAACATCCGAGAAGCAAGTCAAGGATAAATCAGAACGTCAAAATCATTTGCTGCGGGAAGTAACCGCCGCAACAGCGATTTCCGCAGCAGCGGCGATAACCGCTGTAAGAATTCCGCTCATAATATCACCTCCTTAAATGGAATATTAAATCAGGGATTACCAGCGAATGATCAGCTCACGAAGCTCGGGAACGCCGTCACCGGCATTGGGGTCGAAAGACACGAAAAAATTCATAATAACGCATCCTTTCAAAGCCTTAAAATCAAGTGCGCCTGCTCTGGAAAAAACAGTTGAAAATGCAGTAAAAGCAGTTAAGGACAGAATATGCGTTCATAGTTGTCACAGCACCCGCCGAAACACAACAAGCTGTTATCTGCCGATCGGAGCATATCAAGCGAACTCATTTTAGCACGTCCTTTCATTTACAGTACGTATGAGATTTCCCGTTTTTAAGTTTTTTGAAAAACTTTTTCAAGAACTTTCGGGATTTTACCTCTCATTATACAGTACGTTTGAGATTTTGCGTTTTTAATTTTTTTACAAAAAAATCCCCGATATTCAATTAAGAATATCGGAGATTTTCATTTCAACCAACTTACGGTGCAAGGGTGTTTGTGCCCTTGTATAAGCACTAACATAAAAAAACGCCGGTTATCAATACCTTTTTTAATATTATGAAATAATAAATCCGCCCATACCCATACCCGTTTTTCCGCCAACCCCGCAGTAGGTGGCATAGGCGAGCACACGCTTTAAAAGTTCGCTGTCCCCCTCGGGAAAGCAATAGTCGATATACCCTGTCATACCGAAAATTTTTTTGCCGCTTACGTTGTATTCGCTGCGGCTCAGACGGTAATCTTCCGTTTCTCCTTCGGCGAACGCGGCACAGAATTCCTCATAGGACAGCGCGCCGCCCGAAAACTTATTGTATTTGCTTATTACGGAGTAAAAATACCTGTGCGGCTCGGGGAAACAGCATATTTTTCCCCTCGATTTAAACATCGCGGGAGAAGCGAAAACCATACGGCACTTGCCGCCCCGTATCAGCTCCCCCGCCTCGTTCTCGCTTATGGGCGGAGCGGAGCTTTGCTCCGAAATGCGGAGCGGCTCGTCAATGCCATATATTTTCAAGGTTTCCATAAGCCTGAAACCCTCGATTATGCAGTTCGCTTCGTCATTCAGCGCCGATACTCTTATTATGACCCGCTCGCCTGCGGGGACGGTGAAAATCGAAAACGGATGATAATCCTTGCTGTGCAGCAGCTCGGCATAGCTTTCCTTAACAAGTTTCATTGCCGCGCCGTGAATTTTCACGCCTATGTCTGAATACAACCCCGACGTATCAACGCTGCCGGTTATAAAATCTGTCTGATACAGCACGAATTATCTCCCCTTCCGTATGCTTACCAACGCCCGCGGCTGCTTTTATTTGCATAATTGTTTCGATTGTGGTTTCCGAAATCCTTTTTTTCGGGGAGCTGCCCCAACAGGGTCTGCCTGTTATCGGTGATTTTCGGCAGCGTTTGCTTGACCTCGATATAACCCTTGCTGCGCAGAGCGCCCCTGTTTCCCGCAAACCATTTGAAAATATCGCCGTCCGGCTGCTGTCTTGGGTAATCGACCTTATTATTCCCGACAAATCCGAAATTCAGCACCCTGCCCAAAAACGCCTGCAATTCATTAGATTGGCGGAACAAACTTGATTTTGCCTGTTCAACAATTTCCCCGGTGACATCGTTTACCGAGTAAATGCCGTTTTCATAGACGCGCTTCACAACGCTGTCCACGACTATCTTCACCGAACCGAGTCCTATAGGTTTTCCATGACCTATTTTATGACATTTTCCGGAATTTTCGAAATTTTCTCCAAGATTAAGCGCAAATACGAGCCGTTTAAGCTGTGCATCGGTAATTTTGTCGAAAAATACGCTAAACTCAAATTTGCTGCCCGCCTTTACAAGCTCCGTTTTAGCCGCCATTGCGGGGTGAGCCTTTGCAAAATTATCATCGGCGGTAATTTCTGCGTTTGGATCGTGCCAGTAAAATTTCCTGCCCGCAAGGGTTACCCCCTCGGAATCGGGTCCGAAAGCTTTTTTGCCCTTTCCGTCAAGATAAAACTCAAACGAGGACAATCTCGGACCCGACAGAACAGGCAGCACATACGCTTTGTCAAAGCAGCTCTCATCGCCGCACACCGCGTCGGTAAACCTCACGCGGCTTGCGCGGCTGTCCTCTCCTATAAAGCCGAACAGCGCACAGGCGGCGCATATGTTATCCTTTGAAGTACAGCTTTCGATACGGGCGTTTTCCGCAATATCTCTCGGCTTGTTGACGAAAACCGCTCTCGAATACTGAGAAGGCGCGAAATAATAATGTCCCGTTTCTCTGTTCTGCCAATACCATACGGGGAGCTGACCGCCATCGTTTTTCATCTTTTTTATTGCATTATCGTAATCTTCCGCGTATTTACCATTGTATTTCTCAGCATTTATTTTCAGTCTTTCAACATATATTTCTTTAATTACGCCGATATATTTTTCCTTTATAAATACGCTTGGGTGAGATTTTTTACCGAATTGATCAACACGCAGATAAACTCCGTTAAGCTCCCCCTTTTTTCTCCAGTTCACAATCCTTGAAGCGTGGTTTTTGCCGGGCAGCGCGTCAATATTATCTATTGGTTTCCCCGTAAAATAATTGTCGTTTTCAAAGCCTCTGTCCTCTTTATCGCGCAGTCTTTCCGCTTTATATAAAATATATTCGCCGTTTTTGTACTCGATTATCCCGGGATCGGTCTTGTTCACCCGCGTATGAAAATAATCGTCGTCCTTGTCGTTAAGGTGCATACACGAATCGGTAAGCGTTTCAAACACGCTCCGTATAACGCCCCGTATGCCGCTTCCGGGAATTACAGCTTTGCTGTCAACTCTGAAAAAATCATACTCCCTTATTTCCGTTTCGGGAGCGTTTGGATTTTTCACCTTGTCCGGAATTGCAATCTGCGTTCTTGAAATAAGAGAGCATTTGATCTCACCGCTGAAAACGGGATCGTCCCGATTTGACATATCCGAACGGACCGCTCCTCCCTCGGGCAGAGGCACAAAGGTATACGGGTTCATAAAAGTATAGTCCGCCATTATTCTGCTCCTTTCGCCAATATCCGAACAATTCTGAAATCCGCAAGCGTGAAAAGTCCGTTTTCATCGTAAACGCCGTAGTGTGTTATCTCGATTTTTTCGGCGTTTTCGATCGGCAGCGTATAGCTCCCGCCGCCGATAAAGCGGTAATTTTTACCGCTCGATTTTGTCGGATCAATATCAAGATACTGCTTTTCGGAATATGTCCTCTCCTCAAAGCTTTTCCCTGTTCCGTTCAATGCTTCTTTGAATTTGTCATCGTCTATTTTACGCCAGGTAAAAGGTTTGCCGATAACCGAACGAACGGCGCGTATCTCGCTTGTTAGATCAAACAGGCGGATTTCCAAAAGATGTTCGGTATCGTTTATTTTTCCTCCGTATCTATCGCAGAAAATTCCCGTCGTATACTGACAATAGGCACAGTAGTCCCCGCCGCCGGTCAAAGAGTTAAAACGTTCGGAAATCTCATTTTCCGCAGCCGTTCCGTGTTCCGCAATAAAATCATACATCTGCAAGCACCTCCGTGACCTTGGCAAAATCGAAATTCTTAAACTCCTCCGTCTTGTCCGCGCCGTTCACAAGAATCTTTTCCACGGTGAAAAGTCCTCTGCCGACGGATCCGAGTCCGCCCACGGAAAGAAATCCGTTGTCAAGGTCGGCTATAACCGCCGTAAGCGCGGAGTAAACGCCGGCGGACTGCTTTTCCGTAATGATAATATCCAGCTCGGTATCGCCGTTATATACGGTTTTTTCGGTATAAAGCGCGCCGTCCGCCGTACCGCAGGTATACCTGTCGATCGAATTTCTTGTGATCGTTTTCGCTTTCGCGTTTGAAATTATACTTTCGCCGAAATATATTGCGGACTTTTTATTGACCGCGTCCTTTTTGTTTTCCTCGATAAAACCGAACAGCCTTTTGCAGGTTTCATTATCGGTAAATTCACAAAATCTTTCACGGAAAGCTCCCGCCCAGCTTGTGCCGGGAATTACGGGCGTTCCGTTTCTCAGTGACAATTGCTCGTAATCGGGAGCCGTTTCGTTTCCGTCCGACGGCTCGGTTACATAGCTTCTTACCGAAACCGCACCGCGCTGCTTTAAAAACAGAGTTATCCTTGAAATATCAATATCGGATCTCAATTCCATATTTTCGGCGGAGATCCAGCAGGTTTCGTCAAACATATCAAAATCAAGCCATTTGTCTATATCGTCAAACGTCAGCTTAAGACACTGCGTAACCTCGCAAACGCCGTAGCCCCTGCTCGTTTTATGCCCGAAACGCAGCAGACCCAGATTTATTTTTTCAACCGCTTCAAAAATTATATCGTCATCGTTTTCGCCGCAGTCGATAAGCTCGATATATCCGGTAAATTCAGCGCCCGTTTCCACAGCCTCGAAATCGAATTTGCACATATCTGCGGCTACCTTGTCCAGCAGCATTACGCTGTTGCGGACGGCAATATTATTTTTGCCCGTGCAAACCGCGTCGTAGACTATTACCGCGCTTGCACGCTCGTCCTTTCCGATCTTGCCCAAAAGCCTGTCCGCAGTTTCTCCGTCAAGGCTGTGCCGTATGACCCCCGCGACTGAAGTTGCGGGAATAAACGGGATCCCCCTGCTGTCAAGGAGAACGTCGCTGTCGGTATTATCGCTGATCCCCGAACCGAGAGAAAGCGGGGATTTAAGCGTTATTGTCAGCTTGTAATATGTTCTTCTCATTATCTTTCCCCCTTATAAAATATTTTGCCATCAGGAAAACATTTTCAAGATATTCTCTCCATGCTTCGGTGCCGTTGTACTGTTCGGCAGTTTTGGAAATTTCTTCTGCCTTTTTCCTTTTTTTCTCATCTTTTACAGATTTAATACGATTTTGCAGATCCGTATAGCTTTCAGCTTGACGTATCATAAGCAGCACTCTTCCGACAAACGACGATGTAAGACTTATCAGCTCGCCTTTATTGTCCTTTGCGTATTTTACCGCGTCCATACGCATTTTTTCACGCTCCGCGTTTTTGTCCAGCAGTTCCGTCAGCAGACCGTAATCCGAAGCCGTTTTTTCGGCGGCGGGGAATTTAAATCCGCCGAGCTTCATAATATCCTCCGCTTTCACAAAGCGCACCTCGCCGAAACCCTCTCCGTTCTTTTCGCCGAAAAAACCCGTTTTCGCAATAGGCTCGCCGCCCGCCTTGAAGCAAATCGTGCTGCCCGCCTTTACCGCGCGGATATGCGGTTTTTTGTATCTTCCCGCAGACATATATCCCGTAACGGTTTTGTATTTCATATGCGAGCGTTTCTCATCGGCTTCGGAAATTTTAAGCTGCTCGCAGACATATTCAAGACCCGCGAGGCAGCTTCCGTTTTCGCCGTTGAAAATCGCATCGGAACAGAATACCGCCGCGATGTCATCTCCCTTGTTATACTCAAGATAATCGGCGGACGGCTCTTTAATATCCGCAAATATTACGTCCAATTCGGAGTACTGCGCGGTTTTGCTTCTTCCCGCGGAAATTTTTCCCCCGCCGAGAATTCCGGCTATTTCACGGAGATATTTTCCTTTTCCGCGTATCGAACCGCCGAAGCTCTGTTCCGCGCTTATGCAGGTCTGGGTGTAAAGATTTCCGCCGTCCTTACGGCTGTGATGATATATTGTTTCTGTTTTCACCTTGACCTCCGAGCCGTCGGCAAAATATCCCCCTTTAAGCGGTTTAGGTATGGCATCGCCGTTTTTTTCTTCGATAAGCGAATTTATATAAACCTGTCCGTCCGCGGTTTTGTCCTTTGAAACAGCCGACGGCGCGGGAACGGCAGCCGTACCGTTTTCGGACAGTATATACAGATTTGAAAAAATAACATTATCCTTCAAAAAAATCTCCTCAAATCTGCCGTCCGCGCCGTGAGATTTGAGGTACTGCGCCGCAAAAAATCCCATCAGGGAAGTTCCGCCGATATAGTCCTCCGTTTCGTCCGACTTTGCCCCGGGAAGCATTATGGGAGAATTTGTACGCACCGAATAATTTATTTCGTAATCCTTTTCGTCATCGGCAATATTTCCTCCGACCGTTATTTTTGTGGACGCGTCCGTCTTTGCAAGCCGGCAGCTTACCGCGCCGAAGCCTCTGCTGCGCTTATATCCGATGTTTCTTACGGCTCGGCAAATCCGTTCAAGCTGACCGTAATACTTTTCGTCGCATTCGATCTGCGCGGAAAAAGCTGTTTCCTTTCCGTCAAGAGGAGAAAAATGATTTACCGTGCGCATAAAACGCAGGCTTTCTTTTTTCGCCGTATCGTTTTCTATAGCCGTGGACGCTCTCACCGACGTAAACAGCGGCAGTATCTGCTGCGCGTTTTTACCGCTGCGCTTTGCCTGCTCTTTCAGAGATTCGTAGTTTTCAAGGACGGCGTTTCCCATTCTCAAGGAACCGCTTTTTTCGTTTCCGCTTACGCCGAATATTTCCTCCGTATATTCCGCACCTATATAGTTTGCCGCTTCAAGCATACAGCCTTTCAGCCTTCTTGAGGGGATCAGCGGAAAACCGTATTTATCATAGCATACGTCCGTATCTATCGTGAGGGAAAATCCGTCCCCGCTTGCGGAACACAAATCGGATTTAAGTGTAATTGTCACCTCGTAATTCATTCCGCTTCCTCCTTATCTGCAAACCAAAGGTCGTACACATTGGCGATATCGAATATCAGCTTTTTCTGTTTTTCGCTGCCGCTGTCGATTCCGAATTTCGGATACCTCGACTTTATACGTTCCGCCTCGAAAACATAATAAGAATCACCTTTCATAATAGCCGACGCTAACGCCTTTATATTCGATCTGCCTATTATTTTAAGCTTTTTGCCGAATCTTGCAAATTCCTCGAATTCCTCCGAAAATTCATAAGGGCGCGCGGTGTATCCTCCGTCACCGCTCTTGCGGATGTCGTCCAGATCGTTGGTTATTCCCGCACGGCAGAAATGAAAATCCACATAATTAACAGCGCTGTTCTTTTTTCGGGACTTTTTCTTTCCCGATTCGCAGCACTGCTCGGCAATTTTATACACGTCGGCAAAAGGCGCGTGGCTGTGGGCGATTGCGATACCCATACAGGCGTAATTCTTTTTATCCTCCGCAAGCGTCCGGTTTTCCTCTTCAAGCGTGTTAAAATACGTTTCAGCAATATCGAGAGCGGCTCCGGCGCGGCATATTATCGTAATTTCATCGCCGCCCGCTATTACCGTGCGCCATCTGCCCATACCCTTCCCGAATTTTTCACCGAGCATTTTTTCGATTGCTTCAAGAGGACGTTCCACAAAAGTCCTGTTCGTGTTTTCGGAAAGCTCCCGCAGCGCTTTGGCACACTCGGTGTAGCCGCTTTTGCCCTCGGTGCAGCTTTTCACCTTTTTGCCCATAGCGTTGCCGTCGACGTAAATTACCGCAAGCAGACTTTCCGTACCCTTGCTTTCGCCGATTATATCGTCAAGAAATTTCTCGCCTTTTTGCTCGGCTGCTTCAAAGGCTCTGCGTTTCAGAACGCTTTCCCGTGAAAGCGAAACAGGCTTTTTATCAATAACGGTTTTCTCAACTATTGGCATATATGTGACACCGTCAACCTGCGTTATCGGCAAAACGGCGCAAGGTACGGAAACCGTGCCCGCCGCTTTGATAATGCCGTTTTGCTCATAAAGCCGTCTGCGGTCGTCAATAAAATTATCCGTGACCTCAGTGCAGGACGCAGCAAGCGAAACAGAATAGGTTTCGTCCAAAAGCATTTTTGAGAAGATATTGTTCGCCCTTATGTACGTATCTTTATCGCGGTAGATCATAAAAAGATTTCCGCCGCCCTCGTAGATGACCTCGCCGTCGAAACCGCTTTTGAGGAAACCCTCAACCGAAAACACGTTCCCGCTGCTCCAGTCGGACTTGATTTTTATATCCTTTTCGGCGGCTTTGGCGAAAAACATTTTGTACACCTTTGCCAGCAGAGCGGATCCGCCCGATATTTCTTTTATCCTGTTCGTGCGGTAGATGTACTCCTGCTTGCTGCGGCAGTCATACAGCGCCGCAACGCAGCCCGATTCACCCGGCATTATATCATCTCCTTTTCCTGCTGTTATACTTATTCTAACATATTCAGCAAAAAATGTCAATATCCGACGTGAAAAAATATATAAAGATCCCCGCCGCAAAACCAAACGCTCTGCGGCGGGGATCTTCTTTCTTCAACCACCTTGCGGTGTGAAGATTACAACTGCACCTTTCGTTGACGCAAGCCGCAAGAAAATCCGTTTCAATCACCTTGCGGTGTGCGGGCTGCAACACCTTGGAAAAGGCTAAGTATCCACAGAAGTCTGAGTTTCAATCACCTTGCGGTGTGCGGGCTGCAACGTCTACGATTGAGTCCTTTGATAACGTTCCGCTTAAGTTTCAATCACCTTGCGGTGTGCGGGTTGCAACAAACAGCAGAGGAAAATCAAACTCGCAAAATACTGTTTCAATCACCTTGCGGTGTGCGGGTTGCAACTAGAAGCCCTTCAGGAGTTTGGAAACGATATGGACTGTTTCAATCACCTTGCGGTGTGCGGGCTGCAACAAGTTGCTATGATGAAAAATTACCTAGGAGAACGTTTCAATCACCTTGCGGTGTGCGGGTTGCAACAGACAAAATAATTTCAATGACAACAAAAGGTTAAGTTTCAATCACCTTGCGGTGTGCGGGTTGCAACGCCGCTTGTAATGGTGTTGTTAAGGGCAAATGTGTTTCAATCACCTTGCGGTGTGCGGGTTGCAACTTGTATATGAAAACTATACTTGAAATATTAAATAGTTTCAATCACCTTGCGGTGTGCGGGTTGCAACGTAACAACTTCACTGACATCAAATGTGGAAGTACCCGTTTCAATCACCTTGCGGTGTGCGGGTTGCAACGTCAAAGACTTTGCAACTCTTTTAGAGGCGGAAGTTTCAATCACCTTGCGGTGTGCGGGTTGCAACGTCAATGATTTGTTTGATAATATACATCATAGCGGGTTTCAATCACCTTGCGGTGTGCGGGTTGCAACGAGCTGGAGCTGTCACAATAAGCCTATCCCCGTAAGTTTCAATCACCTTGCGGTGTGCGGGTTGCAACAACCAGTCCAGACGGAACACAAAAAACAGAACGTAGTTTCAATCACCTTGCGGTGTGCGGGTTGCAACTCTAAAAAAAGTAATGCCCGCAACTACGATACTAGTTTCAATCACCTTGCGGTGTGCGGGTTGCAACGGCAAAAGTTTACAAAAAAACAATGTATTGCAGCCGCTTAATATAATTATTTTACCGTAAACACGTACAATGTCAATGTTTATTTAACCAAAAACAAACAAACATTTACTTCGGCATTTACTCTTCGAAGTGCGAAACAAGGTTTTTAAGCCAATAAACCCCAACACTTACACCGTAATTTATTATAACACATATTTTGCGGTTTGTCAATCTCTTTTTAAAAGAGAAATATCCCGCCGTCCGTGATGTCAAAAAATATGATCTCAAAAGCGGAAAATACCTCTTGACATTACAGAGCGGAGAAATTTCCCGTAATGCGCACGGCATTACGGCAAACCGCGAATATCTCAAAAAAGCCGTAAATGTTCCCAAAATTTACAGAAGATTTGTCGACAATTTGCAAAAAAGTCAAAAAATCATGTTATAATATAGCTTAAGAGAAAAGTCAGCAGAGAGGAGTATTTAAGACAATTATGAATTCACCTCGGAAAATAATAGATTTCCATACCCACATTCTTCCGGCATTTGACGACGGTCCCAAGACCTGCGAGGAATCGGCTCAGATCCTTGCAAGGCTGTTTGAGCAGAATGTCACTCATGCGGTGTCCACTTCTCATTTTTACAGATACGACGAGGATATCCCCGCTTTTCTGGACAGGCGGGACAGAGCGTTCGAAAAGCTGTACGCCTATCTTGACGAAAATAACATAAAGGATATTCCCCAAATAATCCCCGGGGCGGAGGTGTATTTTTCCACCGCCCTTATAGACGATCCCGATCTTGAAAAGCTTTGTATTCAAGGCACGGACTATATACTGATCGAGCTGCCGTATCAGACCATCACCAAAAATATTGCCGACAGCTTCAAAAGCCTTGCCTGCTGCGGACGGGTCAGACCTATCCTTGCCCATATAGAGCGTTACGGCGCATTTGCGGAAAGCGAGAACGCCCTTACGGAGCTGCTTGAAGCCGCTCCCGGGCAGATAAACTGCGGTTCGCTGGTGTCATCTCCCGTAAGCCGGCTCGCCCTGAAGCTGATAAAAGGCGGTTACATTGCAGCCATAGGAACGGATACGCATAATCTCACCACCCGCCCGCCAAGGTTTGCGGAGGCGCGGAAAAAGCTGTCAAGACGGATGGGTTCGGGAGTTTTTACGGAGATAATGGAATCTGAGGAAAGAATATTAAACAACATCTGATACCGGTAATTACGGAGCTTCCGAGCTAAGGCTTTTCTTTACGGGATCAGTTTCACGGTTTTCCCTAATTTCTGATAAAGGCGGTAGCATCAAATGAAAAAATATGTTAAAATATCCTCGGTAAACCAAAAGGCGGAAATTCCCGAAGAGCTGATACAATTGGCGGAGGACAATTACACCGCTTACATAAACGAAGCCGCGCAAAGAATAGTAAATTCCGAAAAACCCATAGTTTTGCTGTCGGGTCCGTCGGGATCGGGAAAAACCTCGGCGGCGCTGCGTATCGAACGCCGTTTGAACGAAATGGGCATTCCCGCCAAAACCCTTTCCATGGATAATTATTTTCTCCCCATAACGGAGGAGAACAAAAAAGAGCTGCCCCGCGACGAGGAGGGAAATATTGATCTTGAATCTCCGCTCAGACTCGATATCCCGCTGTTTTCGGAGCATCTTGAAAAGCTGGCTGTAAGGGAAGAGTTCGATATGCCGAAATTCGACTTTGCCACACAGTCCCGCGCCGGCTGTACAAGGCTGAGCAGACATATGGGCGAGATAGTGATCATCGAGGGGATACACGCCCTTAATCCCGATGTCACGGGAGATACTCACAAATTTGCTCTTTGTATGTATGTTTCCGTGCGTACAAGACTTAAATCCGTCAGCGGCAGACTTCTCCACCCCCGTCAGATACGGCTAATGCGGCGCCTTTGCAGGGACAGACTTTTCAGAAAACGGGAATACGGTGAGATATTCAATATGTTCCGCAGCGTTTCGCGGGGAGAGGATATGTTCATATCGCCCTACAAGAGCAGAGCGGATTATGACATTGACACATTTATGGCATATGAGCCGTCGGTATACAGGCATTTCCTTTTGGATGAGCTTTCCGCGCAAGCGGAGGATCTGGAAAAATACCCGCCCTGCCGCGAGATAATCGGCTTTTTGCGGGAGCTTGAGGAAATAGACCCCGCTTATGTTCCTCCGGCTTCCATGATAAGAGAATTTATCGGGGGAAGCGAGCTTAATTATTAAGATACGCTGCCGCGCGGCTCCGCCTTTCGCTCTGTCACGGCTTTCTTGAGGTAAGAAAGGCTATAGATCTTTCTATGCTGTCCTTTGAATTTCCCCAGTCCGCGTCCTTTCCCGTATTTCGGTAGTCGTACATGGAGCAGTATTTGGACACGTCCCCGTAAAGGATCTCGATATATTTTCGGACAAGCTCTCCGCAAAGCTCTTCGAAACTCTCCAGATCCTTTTTTTGCAGATAATTCGGAGCAATGGAGCGCAGCAGATCAAAATGAGGCAGGCAAATATATTCCTGCTCCCCCAGCAGCCTGCGGAAATCGCCGCTGCCGTACATCTCGAAAAATGTGCGCATCAGCCGCTCCATTCCCCAGTCCACCTTTTCGCAGACAAAGCAGCTCCCGTTTATTTCCGAAAGCTTTTTGAGCCCGGCGTTTTTAGGCTCAAAAAGCTTTTTTCTTGAAAAAAGCCGCCGCTCGGTTTCCTCTAAATGAGTTTGGAGCATAAGGGCAAGGGAAAGACGGTTTTTTTGCCTGAGCATTTGGGAAAAATGAACCGAACAAAACCCCGCCCGGTTAGTTTCTATCCTTACGTCCGGCTCCATCATTGCCGCGCCCATGATGTATTCCACCGTCCGCTGCTCCAGCATATCCCTCATTCGGCATATGGGGCAGCCTTCCTTTGGGTCAAGTATCTCGCTGATGGGTATTGTCAGTATGCTTTCACGCATCTTCATTCTCCTCCCGACCGTTATCGTTATTAGACCTGTTATCCGAAAGAATACCGGTTATTTCTTCGGGATCCGCCGTTTTGAGCTTTGCTATATTATACGACCTGTCGTAGTAGGCAAGGATGATATCCTTTATCATGAGCTTTGACCATTCGCCGTGCTCTATGAAGCCGGAAAAGGCTATCTGCGGATCGTCGGCGGGATAAAAGCCGATAAACGCCGAGCCTGTGTCGTCCTTTGAGGTCATTTGGGGAGTTCCCGTTTTTATCGCCGTCCTTTCGGGCAGATCGGTCAGCAGATAGCTTGAGGTGTAATAGTCCTTTACCGACGGATAGCTGTACGCTTCAAACTCCGCAGCCGCCGTCATCCCGCTTATCACCGAATCAAAGGTATATCCCGTTTTATCTTCTATCACAGCCGCCTGTACGGGAACCGTGCTGCTTACGAGTCTCTCCATATTATAGGTATAAACGCTGTCGACCATATATGTTTCGTACCGCACACCTCTGTTGGCGATAGTCATTGCTTGAGCCGCCATTTGCAGCGGAGTGACATATGTGTCGGACTGTCCTATTGCCGCCTGAATGACGTTTCCCGCCTGCCAGTCGAGCTGACGCGCTTTAAAAGTTTCGGGATTGGCGATGTAACCCTTTTTTATTCCTCTTCCCGTTTCAAGACCCATTTCCTCTCCCAGTCCGTAACCCTTGGCGTAATTTGAGATAAGATCTATCCCGGTGATCCTGCCTACGTCGTAAAAGAAAATATTGCAGGACTCCCGCAGAGCCTCTACAACGTTCAGCCTGTTGTGATATCCCGTACATTCGGGACTCCAGCCCTCCCAGTAGGTGTAGAATTTGCGGCATTCAACGGTGTCCTCGGGCGATATTATCCCCTCGTTGAGCGCGGCGGTGGCAGTCACTGTTTTGAATGTGGAACCGGGGCGGTAAAGTCCCGCCGTTGCGCGGTTTGTCAAGGGGGAATTTTCTCCCTTTGCCACCAGCGAATAATTGGAAATGTAATCGTTGAGATCGTACGTCGGAGAGGTAGCCGCAGCCAGCAGCGCGCCGCTTTTTGCGTCAAGGACGGTTATCGCTCCCGCATTCGCTTCCGTTCCCTTTGCGTTCGGCGAGGTCTGACCGTTGAGCCAGCTTATGTGATTTTCAAGGATAGTCTGCACCCTGCGCTGATAGCCGCTGTCGACAGTCAGCTTTATTGTATTGCCCGGGATCGCCTGCTCGGTGATCTCGTCGCTTACCACTGCTCCGTCCATTATCTCTATGGAGCGCACGCCCTTTGTGCCTCTCAAAACGCTTTCCATCGCCTTTTCTATGCCGCCCTTGCCCAAGGTATCGTTAAGGGCGTAGCCGCTGTCCTTAAGCTCCGCGTATTCCTCCGCGGAGATCGCGCCCACCGTTCCGATAAGATGAGGCACAACATCTCCCGTGTTGTTGACCCTGACAGCCTCTTCCACAATGTCTACGCCCTCCAGCTCGTAAGATCTCTCTTTCAGCCGCACCACTCCGGACATGGGGATATCCTCCGCCATGGTGTAGCGGTTCGATACGGAAAAATCCCGCAGATACATGGTATATCTTATTCCCGCTATCACTCTTTTTTCCCTGTCGCTGTATTCGCCGGAGATGCCATAAAGGCTCTCCATCGCGATAATGCATTCCTCCGCCGTGGCATAGACCTGCACTCCGATATTTTTCCGCAGTCTTGCAATATCGGCTTCTCTGTCGGGTTCAAACTCAAAGGGGGAGTTTTCGGTAATGGGAAGCTCGTCCTCCCGAACGGCGCCCTCCTCTTCCAGCATATCGGCGGCGGTAAGAAGTATGCGGTTGATCTCGCCGTTGTCCGAGGAAAAGAACGCCTTTTCTATAACCACGTTAAAACCCGATTTATTGCTGACCAGATATTCGCCGTTAGCGTCGGCGATCTCTCCCCTGGGAGCGCTGATGACCTGCTTTGCCGTATGGGAGCTTTGAGAGCTTTGCAGGTATGCGCCGCCGTCCACAAGCTGTAATTTCATCAGCCGTACCGCTCCTGCGGACATTACCGTCAACGTGACCGCCATTATAAATATAAAGCGGAAATTGTCCGTGAATTTGTTCATCTAAAACACCCTAATAAATTCCTCTGTAATACAGTCCTCTTGTAAATTTGCCGCCGGGATCTCCTCCCGCAGCGTATCTTTTTATTATTTCCGCGCCTTTATCGGGCTGTTCGTTTCCAAGGTCGATAACAATGAATCCGATACCCGAAAAATCTCCCTGCTTGTCCGAGGTTTCGAGTATATCGCAGTTGAGGATCGTCGCATACCCTTCCCCGCACCTTACGGGAAATACCCTGCCCGTGCGGTCGGTAACGCTGCCCGTGCATCCCGCACAGCCTGTCTGCGCCTTTATCGGGCAGTTTTTTACCGTCATAAGAGGCAGCCTGCCGTATGCGTATATACCTGCGGGGATCTCCTTTCTGAGTGCGGAAACAGCCGCCGCCCTCATTTCAAAGGAAACGGTCACGTCCTCCATTCCCAGCATTCCGCATTGCTTTACCGCAAAGGAATTGGCGGCGTTAAGTCCCGTTCCTCCGTGGATATGTATATCCTTTAGCTGACCGAGAACGCCGATATGAGTGAGATTTTCGCAGATAAAATGCTCAAATCCCTTTTCTCTCAGCGATCGCAGGCGCACAAGCAGCTTATCCTCGTCGGAAACCATCACCGGAAGGCTTACTGCCGTCATTTTTATCATACGGGGATCGAATTCCCCGCTTTCGCACGCCCTCATCGGCATGATAAGCATGGAACATATACCGGCAGCCGCTTCCGCCGTCGTAATATTATCCGTTCTGACACGTATCTCGGGTTTTCCGCAGCTCTTGACGCAGTTGAACTCCTCCTGCTGCCCGCAGTGACAGATCCTGTAACGGGGAGTGTTTCTTTTTATCTGCTCATCGTCCGCACGGCGGACAGCCTCTCTGCGCATACGGTTAAGCTCCGACGCGGGCAAGGTAACGCCCCCGCTTATGTGACAGGATATGCCTGCAAGAGAGTATCTCGTACCTCCCAGCTTTGAAAGCTGCCTTACGGCATCATCCTCGGTCAGGCTGCGTTTTACCGCTTTTTCGGGAACGCTTCCGTATATTATGCCCGTTATGTCGCCGCTGATGTATTCAAGGCGGGAACCTTCGTTTTCCTTTGCGGTAAATTCAAATGATATCCGTCCGCTTTTGCGCTCGTTTTTGTACAGGGAGGCAAGCTGCGGAAGAACGTCCTTTGCCGCCGCCGCGTCCTCTTTAGTACGATGACCGAACATTTCCCCGCCCGTTTTTCCCGTAAGATATCCGTCGGTAAAGCCGCCTCTTGAAAAAACAGCCTCCAGACGGCGCAGCTTTTCCGCGCAGGCAGCGCTTTCTTTATCCTCAAGGCTGCATCTTACGGCGTCTACTGCCGCAGCCGCATATTCCGGACGCTTCATTCTGCCCTCTATCTTTAACGAGGCGCAGCCTGCCGCCGCCAGCTTGTCAGTATGAGCGCACAATGACATATCCTTTAGGGAAAGAGCGTAGTATTCTCCCGTTTCTCTCATATTGCCGAGCGCCGAAAAGGGAAGGCGGCAGCTTTGGGCGCACTGCCCTCTGTTGGCGCTTCTCGACCCTATGACCGCGCTCATATAGCATTGTCCCGAAAGGCACATACACTGAGCGCCGTGAACGAATACCTCGACGTCGATCCCCGAGGCGCATATTTTTTCTGTCTGCTCCAGCGTCAGCTCTCTGGCGGCAACGACCCTGCAAAAACCCAGCCGCCTTGCCGCAGCCGCGCCGAGAGGGGTATGCAGCGTCATCTGTGTGGACGCGTGCAGTGGCATTTCGGGAACGGCGCGGGAGGCTATGAGAGCGGCTCCCATATCCTGGATAATAAGTCCGTCTATTCCTATCTCTGCGGAAAACTCGACCGCTTTTGCAAATTCCTCCGTTTCGCTGTCAAAGATCACAACGTTCATTGCCCTGTACAGCTTTACGGAGTGAAGGTGACAGTACCTTACGGCTTCTTTCAGTTCCTCATCGGAGAAATTAACGGCGTTTGCCCTGGCGGAAAACCTTCTGCCGCCCGCATAAACGCCGTCGGCTCCGCTCCTTACGGCTGCGTAAAGGCTCTCCATCCCGCCTGCGGGAGCAAGTATTTCGGGCAATGTATGTCCTCCCCCGGTCAACGTATTGTCTTTCCTTTATTTACGAAATCGGCAAGACTGCTCATGTTCATACCATTCTGCTGTGATAATCCGTCATTATTTCCAGTTTTCGCATTCTTTCGTCCGCCTCCGTCAGCGTTATTTTGTCCCTTTGAGATCTCGCGCGTTTCCGTTTTCCCGCCGCTACTGGCGCCGTCGCCGTCGTCGTCCGGCTTGTCGTAGACGGTTTTCTTCCTCGGCTCTCTTTTGGGCGGCAGAGAGGCGGCGGACTGCTTTACATCGTCCTTACCCGAGGGAGGCTCGTTTGCCGCAGCCGTTTTTTCGGAAGCGGGAGAAACGTCCTTTTTCTCTCCCGCTTCTTCCGCCGCACCGCATGCAAGAACGGTCACGGCGGGTGTGATGGTGTTCTCCATAACAAGCTGCTCGCACTCGTAAAGAGGCGCGCGCTTTTTAAGCTCCGCGTTTTCCTTTTCCAAATCCGATATTTTTTCCTCAAGCTCCTTCAGCCTTGCGGACAGCTTTGCTTTCTCGGCTCTCGCCTTGGCTGCGTCGTCCACGTAAGCCTTTATCTGAGTGCGCACGTTGGCTATGCTCTGTCCCGCCTTATACGCCGTATCGAGAGAGGTAAGGGCAACAAACACTGCCGCGTTCTGAACCCCGAAGCCGGGTTTGGATCTTGTCAGCTCGTTTATTTCCCTGTCCACCCTTTCAGCAAGCTCCAAAAGATATTCCGGCTCGTCGTCGGTACGCAGATTATAATCCTTTCCGCATATATTGACCCTGACTTTATTTTCAATACTCATCTGTCCGTTCCTTTCCGCTTTTATGCGATCGTTTTTACGGTATTTCTATTATTATACAACATATCTCCGGAAATTTCAAGACAAAATGAGCTATAGTTTAAAATATTTATTTTACGGCGCGGGATATGCCCATGCTATTCGGCGCCGTCCGAATGCGCCGCTCTTTTTTCAATGCTTTCCTTTGCAAGCATATACGCAGCCGACATCAAGGGTATGCCGAGCATTATGCCGAGCGCTCCGCCCAGCTCCGCTCCCGCTATTATGCTTATGAGGATAAGCAGAGGGGGAAGTCCCACGCTTTTGCCCACAACCCTGGGATAGATTATGTTGTTCTCAAGCTGCTGCAAAACTATTATGAATACGATAAACCACATGGCCGAGGACGGCTTTGCCAGAAACAGCACCAGCACGGACGGAACGGCTCCGATAAACGCCCCCGCCACGGGTACGAGAGCGGTCACGCCGATTATCGTGCTTATAAGCAGCGGATATTCAAATCCGAATACGACCATTCCCGCAAAGCAAAGCGATCCCAGCACCACCGCCTCAGCAAGCTGCCCACTTATGAAATTTACAAGGCAGGAATTTACCGCGCCTATGACCCTTGCCGTTTTTTTGTACGTTTTTTCGCTCATTGCCGCCTGAGCCGCCGAGCTTATGAAGTCCAGCAGTCTTTTTTTGTCCGCAAGGACGTATACCGACAGAACCGCCCCCACAAGGAAATAGCCGGCTGTTTTGATAAATCCCGCCGTGGCGGTAAAGGTCCTGCCGAATATTTCCGGAAGTCTGTCGGTCAGCTCCGCCAGCAGTCTGTCCGCCATAGTCAGTATTCCCAAGGCGTCGCGCTCCGCTCCGCTTTCGCACCGTCTGCGGAAATCGTTGTAATATCCGTCAATGCTGCCCGCGAAAAGAGTGATATTGTCTATGAGCTTTGGGATAATTATCCAAATAACGGCGGTTATGACCCCGACTATCATTAGGTATACCGTGGCAATGGCGAAATATCTGCATATTTTTCCGCTTCGTCCGCCCCGCAGCTTCAGGTAAAGCCTTTCAAAAAAGCCGACCCCCGGTTCGATGACCGCCGCAAGAATGACGCCTATGACAATGGGGATCAGCGCTCCGGATAATTTTTTTATACCGGAAACAAATATTTCGGGACGAAACAGCGCCGCCGCAGCAGCAAAAAATATTACTGCCGCCGGCAGCAGCTTTTTTATATCGCTGCTGTTCATGATAATGACCTCCGGTTTCAGAACCCATACCAATAGGCGAAGTGTGCGGATTTTCGGCAAGATTTTGCCGATGATAAGGCAAAAATCCGCAGCAATACTTGTTGTATTACAAGGATTTTTAACGCAGTCATCGGTAAAAGATTGCCGAAAAGACGTACGTTGTGCCTATTGGTATGGGTTCTTAGGGAATTGTTTTTGACGGTCGGTATACCGCACACTGTCGGAGCAAGGCGTAAGATCGGGCGCGCGGCTTGGGAAAGAATGCAAGAAATGACAGTCAGCCGCGAACATTTCCGTATCTTTTCTCGGACTGCGGGGTTAAGACAACACCGCACAAAGAACGGCTAACGCCTTTGCGCACGTCCTGCTTGCATATTTTCCGCGGTATTGCCCTAATTTTATTCTTTGCTCTGATATATTATATGCCTTTGCCGAAAATTTATCATAAATATTGTGCATTATGGAGTTTTATAACTGCACGCTTGCAAAAAAGTTGTTTATATGCTATAATAAAATATAAGTGAGGAAAAATGCGGACTGCGTTTTTTCAGGCACATATCAAGGAAAGGCGGTAACATAAATATCATGTCAAATTCACCGGAATGGATCAAAAAATCAGCGGTTTATCACATCTATCCAATGGGTTTCTGCGGCTGTGAGCGCAGCCGCGCGGAGCTTTCGGGAGAGCCTGTTCACAGGATAAAAAAAATAATCGAATGGATACCTCATCTTAAAGCCATGCATATCAATGCGGTTTATCTCGGTCCCGTGTTCGAATCGGCGGCTCACGGCTATGACACCACGGATTACACCAGGATAGACGCAAGACTCGGCACCAACGAGGACTTTACCGAGGTATGCAAGGCGCTGCACGACAACGGAATAAGGGTAATACTCGACGGAGTTTTCAACCATGTGGGCAGAGAACACGCCGCATTTAAAGATATTCAGAAAAACCGCAGTAATTCCAAATACTGCGGCTGGTTCTGCAATCTGAATTTCGGAGGAAATTCCCCCTATAACGACGGCTTCTGGTACGAGGGCTGGAACAACTGCTACGATCTTGTCAAGCTAAACCTCAAAAACAACGAGGTGGTGGAATATCTTCTGGGCGCCGTAAAAATGTGGATAGATACCTGGGATATCGACGGTATCCGCTTTGACGCAGCGGACTGTCTGGATAACGATTTTATCAAGCGCATACACAGCTTTACGCGCAGCCTGAAGTCCGATTTCTGGCTCATGGGCGAGATCATTCACGGAGATTACCGCAGATGGGCAAATCCCGAAATGTTCGACTGCGTTACGAATTACCAGTGCTTTAAGGGGATATATTCCTCCCACAACGACCGCAACTATTTCGAGATAGCTCATTCCATCGAATATCAGATGGGTCAGTACGGCGATATCTATATGTACAATTTTGTCGACAATCACGACGTGGCAAGGCTTGCAAGCCAGCTTACCGATTACGGCAGGATAAACTGCTGCTATACGCTGCTTTATACAATGTACGGCGTTCCGTCCGTATATTACGGAAGCGAATTCGGAATAAAGGGAGCAAAGGGCCGCGGCGCGGACGCGGATCTGGCTATCCGCCCGTGTCTGGAGCTTGACGATATTCCCGGCAGGGACGATACCCTTTTCAGGCACATCTGCGACCTGGGCAACATAAGGAGCCAATACCCCGCGCTGCAGTCAGGCTCGTACAAGAAGCTGGAGCTTAAAAACCAGACTTTCCTCTATCAGCGCGAAAAGGACGGTCAGACCGTTTATATAGCGCTTAATATCAGCGACGGAGATTATACCTTTAACATAAATACAGGCTATTCCCGTCTTGCCGACCGCCTTACGGGAAAGCATTTCGACGTAAACGGCGGAAACGCAAGCGTTACGGTGCCGAAAAATCACTCTATGATACTGGTTGACGCGCAATCGGGCAGCTTCAGCGAAAGCGATCATGCACAAACAGTACCTGTTTCCGCGCCGGAAACGGTATCAGCCGTTCAGTCCGAGGCGGCTCCCGCCGGCGGGGAGAAAAATCGGGAAGAGCCCGTATTCAAGGGAACCCCCTCCGCAGGTATACCCGAGGGCAGAAAAATAGTTATAGGCGGTCATTACAGGCATTTCAAGGGCGGCGATTACGTGGTGCTGAATGTGGCGAGAGATCACGAAACCTGCGAGGAGCAGGCAGTGTATATGCAGATATACGACAAGCCGCGTATCTGGGTAAGACCCTTGAAAATGTTCCTTGAGGACGTAAACGATCACGGCAATATCAAGCCGAGGTTCGAATATCTGGAAAATATCGAATGATCCCGCGATACCATTGAAAGGACGGTGACTGCTGTCTGAAAGGTAAAATCATAGCTTATGCCGTATTTGCCGTTTTGACGGCAGCCGCTCTGTCCTCCTGCACAGCCGGCGTAAGCGCTCCGGAACCTATTGAAACGCGCAGTTCGGAATATTCCGATACGGCGGAGGGGACAAGCCTTGAAAGCGGATCGGAAACCGTTTCCTCTCCGGAGGCAGCCGCGACGCCTCCTCCGGAGCAGACAGACGCGGAAAGCGCGGAAACAACGTCTGTTCCCGCCGCCGAAACCGCCGTAACGACGGAGGATACATCCGATACTGAAACGAGTACCGGCGAAACGGTGACCGAACCCGAAAGCGAAACCTCTCCCGCAGAAACGGCTTCATCGGAAATAATCACCGACACGGAATACAGCGAACTGCTCATAAGCGATACGGAGCTGCTTGCAGAAACGGCTGCGCAGCGGGAAACAGCCGAAGAAGCTTCTGCTTCTCAGCCGCCTGCGGAGATCGTTATCCCTCAAATATACACGGGGAATTTCAATGGCTCGGCAACGCTTCAAAACGAGCTTGCCTGCGTTGACATATCCGATACGGAAAACGGCGTTATCCTTGTAAAATACTCCGGCTCATGCGCCAAGGTCAAGGTAAGGGTAACAAAGGACAGCTCGGTATACGATTACGATCTCGATCCTTCCGGTACGGTGTTCCCCTTGCAGTCGGGGAGCGGAAATTATAATATCAAGATAATGGAGAACGTGTCGGGAGCTACCTATGCGATCGCCTTGGATATGGATTTTTCCGCCGATATAAAAAGCGAGCTTTCGCCCTTTTTGATGCCTGCCCAGTTCATCAGCTACAAGACCTCGGACAAATGCGTTTACAAGGCGGCGGAGCTTTGCGCGGGAAAAACAGGCGATACCGATAAGATAGCCGCGATGTTTTCCTATGTTACGGATAATATTTCCTACGACAAGCAACTGGCGGCAAGCGTTAAAAGCGGATATATCCCCTCTCCCGACGCCACTCTTGAAAAGGGTACGGGCATATGCTTTGACTACGCGTCGCTTTTTGCGGCAATGTGCCGCTCTCAGAGCATTCCCGCAAAGCTGGTTATGGGTTATGTCAAAGGAAACATATATCACGCGTGGAATGAAGTGTATACGCAGGAAACAGGCTGGGTAACGGTGGATCTGTTTCTCGGCTCAAAGGGCTGGAATTTGCTTGACCCCACCTTTTACGCCACTGCGGGAAACGACAAGCAGGAGGTCGCCGAGTATATAGGAAGCGGAAGCGATTATTCTGCGGTCTATTATTATTAGAGCAAGTGCGGAACCTGTTCTGCCGTCCGGCAAAAAACAGAAGCCGGATATATCAAAAAACTGTCGGAAAAGAGATGGCAATAAAATGGCAAAAACACTAAACCGTATGCTTACAGCCGAGGAAACGGCGTATTTCTGTTACCAGCTTGCGGTAATACTGGATTCGGGAGTGCCCGTGTACGACGGTCTGACCGTATTTGCCGCCGAATCCAAGGAGGAAAGCTCTCCCGAAGCCAACGCTCTGCTGGAAGCGGTGATAAATTCCCTTTCAATGGAAAATCCTCTTTACAAGGCTCTTGACGATACGGGCGTATTTCCCGCATACTGCGTAAAGACCGTAATGGCGGGTGAGCTGTCGGGGCGGCTGTACGAGGCTCTTACGGGACTTTCGGATTATTACGAGAGCGAAGCGGAGATCACCGAAAATATACGCAGCGCGGTGATATCTCCCATGATAATGCTTGTGATCGCGGCGGCGGTCATATCGGTGCTTACAATAAAAATACTTCCCATGTTTGCCGAGATATTTTCCGACTTCGATCCCGAGATATATACCGCCGTTTCAAGAAGCGTTCATGTTTCCGCCTCCGCGGGCACGGTAATGCTTATAGTCTGCGGTGCGGTAATAGCGCTGTCGGCGGTGATGTACGCTTTGTGGAGCAAGGGCGGCAGCGGCTTTGCGGGAGCGTTCGCGGCACGGTTCCCGCTGACAAAAAAAGCCGCCGAGGCGGCAGCGCTGGCAAAATTCACGGGAGCTGTAAGCATGATGATAAGCAGCGGACTTACGGCTGCGGAGGCTCTGCAGAACGTCAAGGATATATCGTCCAATCCGGTGGTCAACAGAAAAATTTCCGAATGCGCGCAGCTTGTAATGAACGATACGCCGTTTTCCGACGCTTTGGAAAAAACTTCTCTTCTGCCGGTGTTTTATACTCAAACGCTTAAGGTTTCCTATTCGTCCGGTTCGTTTGACACCGCATGGAGGAAGATCAGTCTAAAGCTGAGCGACGAGGCGCGTTCGAGGATAAATTCCCTCATAAGCGGGATAGAACCCGCTCTTACCGCCGTTATGACTGTCGCTGCGGGAGTTATCATGCTTACGGTAATGCTTCCGCTTATGAACATAATGTCCGCACTGTAACAATGCGGTAAACTGTAAGCCTGTCAATGACGCTGTACAGAAAGACCGAGAAATTCGAGAGGCAAAACCAATTAAGCGTACGGATCTCCTTTACAAGAAACCGCACGGCATTTTCCCGTATTCCTTTCTTTTTCGCCGGTCATGCTGAGAATAACCTCCGTTTCAGTCAACGGGAGTCGTTTCCTTAAGTATACGCCCGTCACGCAGAAGCTGCCGCAGGGTATCATGATCCTCGTTCATTATGGCTGTGCGGTACTCTTTAAGACGGTCTATGATAAAATCTATCTCGAAGCAAAGAGGCTCCTTGTTCATAATAAAAAGAGGCGTCCACATATCCTCGTTGAGCTTTGCGACCCTTGTAAGATCCTGGAAAGAACCTGCGGAGAAACCGAGCTGCTCCTGATGGGTGGGACTTTTGATATAACCGTTCGATACCACGTGAGCAAGCTGGCTTGTAAAGGCGATTATCCTGTCATGCTCCTCGGGGGTGGCTTTCACGATCTTTTTGAAGTGAACGGAACGGGCAAGATCTTCTATAAGATTCAGTTCTTCCTTGGGGGTACTGTCCGTTGGGGTCATGATAAAACTTGCATTATCGAAAAGGTCGTCGAGGGAATATTCAAAGCCGGAAAACTCCCTGCCTGCCATGGGGTGCGCGCCTATAAAGGTAACGCCTCTTTCCGCAAGTATCGGCGTCACCTCGTCCACGATAGCCTTTTTGATCCCTGCGGTGTCTACAACTATGCTGCCCTCTTTGAAAACATCGGCGTTTTCCTTGATGTAGCTGATGACAGTCGGGGGAAAAAGGGAAACTACGGTAACGTCGGCTTCGGAAACGTCCTTTGCCTCGTAATCTATGGCGTTCTGGGAAAGAGCCATTTTAACGGTCTTTCTGTCGATATCTATGCCTCCCACAAGGTGGTTGGTGTGCTTTTTTATCGCCTTGCACAAAGAACCGCCTATAAGTCCCAGACCTACTGTTACTATTTTCATAAAATTTATCTTCCTTTGCTTTGTTTTTTGCGTAATACGGAATTTACACAGGGTGTGAAATTAGATTAAAATAAAATATACACAATAAATTTAAGGAGTGTAAAATATGTCTGTAATATTGGCGTCGGCGTCACCCAGGCGAAAAGAACTGTTAAAATACGCCGTTTCGGATTTTACGGTGATACCGTCGAAAGCAGATGAAACCCTGCCCGACGATATAACGGCGGAGCAGGCGGCGGAATATCTTGCCGTCAGAAAAGCGGAAGAGGTAGCGGCGGAGCATGAATTTGACGCCGTTATCGGCTGCGATACCGTCGTTATCATTGACGGTGAGATACTGGGCAAACCCGCCAACATAAACGTTGCCCGTGAAATGCTCCGCAGGCTGTCCGGCAGAACTCACAGGGTCGTTACGGGAGTATGCATTATCCGCAGGCAGGATATATTATCGTTTTCCGAATGCACCGAGGTGGAATTTTATCCCTTGACCGACCGCGAGATAGAGGAATATGTAAACACAGGCGATCCCATGGACAAGGCAGGCGCTTACGGTATACAGAGCGAGGGCTGCGTCCTTGTAAAGGGTATAAAAGGGGATTTCTTCAACGTGGCGGGACTGCCCGTAGCTCGGCTCAAAAGAGAACTGGAAAAATTCGGAGCGCTTTGACCATCGCCGAAGCCGGCGTATGATCCGCTCCCCTGCTCCTGTTTATTAGGATGCCCAAAACTGTAAAACCGCCCCCGCAGGGGTTGATCCCGCCCGCCCTTTTCAAAGGGGCGGGCGGAGCCTTTGACCTGCCATGCGCCTTGCAACACGCTTTCAAAGCTCTGCTTTATATATCCTGCCGACCGTTTACCGCTCCCGCTTCATTCCCCGAGGAAGCAGCTAAACGCCTTATACGCCATATAAACGTCGGTTTTGGATACTATTTCAAAAGGAGCGTGCATACAAAGCACGGGTACGCCCACATCGATCGTATCAACGTTGAGATTGGCTATATATGCGGCTACCGTTCCGCCTCCGCCAAGATCTACCTTGCCCAGCTCCCCTGTCTGCCATACGACCTTATTTCCGTCAAGAAGCCGCCTTACTCTGCCCGCAAACTCGGCTGAAGCGTCGGAAGTACCCGATTTTCCTCTCGATCCCGTAAACTTGGTGACTACTACGCCGTAATTAATGAAAGCCGCATTCCTGCGCTCCGCAACGTCGGGGAACGTTGGATCAAACGCCGCGTTTACATCCGCGGAAAGGCACTCCGAAGCGCTGAGAACGGTTCTTCCGCAGCAGCCGAAGCATTCTGCGAGATCTGCTATGAAATATTTAAGATACGCGCTGCGAAGTCCCGTGTTGCCGTCGGAGCCTGTTTCCTCCTTATCGGTAAGGACAGTGACTGCGGTAACGGCCGGGATATCCTTACAGTCAAGGAGAGCGGTAAGAGCGGTAAGAGCGGTATAAGCGCATACCCTGTCGTCATGACCGTATGAGCCTATCATACTGCGGTCAAAGCCGATATCCCTTGCCTTAAATGCCGGAACGGCTTCAAGCTCGGCGGAAACAAAATCGTCCTCGGTAATGCCGTATTTTTCGTTCAGTACCGCCATTATGCCCAGCTTTACCTTTTCGCTTGCCTCGTCGTCCCTGAAAGGACGGGAGCCTATGAGGATATTAAGCTCCTCGCCCTTTATAAGCTCTCCGGGAGTCCGCTTCATCTGCTCCTGAGCAAGGTGCGGCAGAAGATCGGTCACGCAGAATACCGGATCGCTCTCGTCCTCGCCCACGCTTACCTTGACCGAAGAGCCGTCCGCGCGGACTATAACGCCGTGAAGCGCAAGAGGTATTGCCGCCCACTGATATTTCTTTATCCCGCCGTAATAATGGGTCTTAAAATACGCCGTTTCCTCGCTTTCGTAAAGAGGGTGCTGCTTTAGGTCGAGCCGCGGGGAATCGATATGAGCGGCGGCGATATGCACGCCTTTTTTTACGGGTTCTTTTCCGATAACCGCAAGGATAACCGCCTTGCCTCTGTTTACGGTATACACCCTGTCGCCGCTTTTGAGCTTCATATTCTTCTCAAAGGGTACAAAACCCGCTTTTTTTGCGGCAGCCTCCGCATATTCGGCAGCTTCTCTTTCGGTTTTGGCGGCGTCGAGGAATTTTTTGTAGTCCTCGCAGTATTCGTCGCACTTTTCCACCTCTTTTTCGCTCATCTCAAGAACGGCGTTCTTCCTTTTGCTCATGAGCTTTTCCGCAAGCTGCTGTCCCTTTGATCTCTTCTTCTCTGCCATAATAAAGACTTCCTTTCACATTAACTGTATAAATTACTGTAAGCCGAATATGCTCTCATTACCTTGGAAACGTAGTGCTTTGTAACCGACGAGGGAATATCGCTGAGAGTCTTGCCGTCCCCGCTCAGACTGTTGTCCTCAAGCCATTTATTTACATTTCCCCGTCCCGAATGATAAGCCGCCAGCGCGGTTTCGGGAGTATCGTATTCGCTGCACAGAAGCATAAGCAGATACGTCCCGTATTCGATATTGTACTCGGGGACGAACATATGGTCGTAGGTTATCCCCCTTTGGTCGCCCATTCGGTAGCTTACCCACTCGTAAGCGTCCTCCATGAGCTGCATAAGTCCCCTTGCCCCCACATCGGATTCGGCGTTGGGGTCAAAGCCGCTTTCGGTTTTTATGACAGCGTATATCAGCTTGCTGTCAACGCTGTATTTGGCGGCGTATTTCTCCACCAGCGAAGCGTATTTTTCGGGATAGATGTACTGTCTGCTTATATCGGGCAGACGCGCGCACCCTATTATTATCAGTACCGTAAGTAAAAATACTGTTATGCCGTTTCCTTTTTTTGTTCTTTTCTTTCTTTTACAAATCGCCTGCATGGATTTTCTCCTTTATCTTTTCGGCGGTTTCCCGTGCCGACCTTTCCAGATCCTGCGGGGAACGGTCGTTAGTTATTATATGATCCGAATGAGCGGTAAAAAATTCCTCGGAAAGCTGCGAGCGAAAGCGCTTTTTTGCTTCCTCGGACGAAATATTGTCCCTTTCGGTTATCCTCCTTTCTCTTATATCCTCACGGGCGGTAACGCTTACCGTAACGCCGCACAGCTTATCCGCTCCCGCTTCAAACAGGGTGGGGGCGTCAAGCAGTATGAGCCTTGCGCCCTCTGCGGCAAGCCGTTTTATTTCAAGATATATTTCCTCGTTTATATAAGGGTAGATAATGCCGTCCAGCCTTTGCAGCATTGCCCTGTCGGAGAAAACCATGCTTCCCAGCTTTTTTCTGTCAAGGCTGCCGTCGGGGAACAGGATATCGCCGCCGAAGCATTCCGCAAGCCTGTTAAGGCACGGGCTTCCCTTTTCGGTAACCTTCCGCGATATCTCGTCGGCGTTGACAACGCTGAAACCCTCCGCCGCAAATATCCTGCTTACGGTGGTTTTTCCCGCTCCGCTCTGTCCCGTAAGACCTATTATCAAAGGCTCACTCAAGACTTATCACCTCAAATCCCGCCGCTCTGAGCAGGCGGTTGTAAACCGCAAGTCCCACTCCGCTTTTGCCGGGACATCGGGCGTATACGCGCTTATAACCCATATCGTCAAGCCGCCGCAGAACGGAAAAAAGCCGTCTTGCCTGTTCCTCGCCGTCAGCGCCGTAAGCAATGTCGGGACACGGAAGATCGTAATTTTCAAAGCCGAACGTCATTGCGCACACTCCCTCTCCGCAGTGAGAACGTATATATTCACCGAACTGTTCCGAGCTGCCCTCCACAATGGCAATATCCGCTTTCGGAGAATAGTGCCTGTACTTCATTCCCGGGGACAGCACGCGGCTTTTATCGGAGATCTCTTCTGTGACGCCCTTGGCGCAGACTGCGTTGTCCTCTCCCACTGCGGCTTTTATGTCCTCCAATGAAACAAATCCCGGACGCAGCAGTACAACAGATCCCCTTTCGTCGAAGGAAACCACGGTGGATTCCACTCCCACTGGGCATTCTCCGCCGTCGACCACGGCAGGGATACGTCCTTTCAAATCGCTGCATACATGGGCGCAGGATGTGGGACTGGGACTTCCCGAAAGATTGGCTGAGGGAGCTGCAAGGGCGCGGCCGCAGCGGCGTATGATCTCCCTTGCGGTCTTATGGGCGGGAAATCTTATCCCCACCGTGTCAAGTCCTCCGCTGGTGACAAGGGGAATGATATCCCTTTTGGGAAGCACCATTGTGAGAGGTCCCGGCCAGAAGCGCTCCGCCAGCCTTTCGGCATTGCGGGGGACAGCCTTTACATATTTATATATGTCGCTGTATTCTCCGATATGTACTATAAGAGGATTGTCTGCGGGTCTGCCCTTGGCGGCGAAAATATCGGACACCGCCGCTTCGTTGAGAGCGTCCGCCGCCAGACCGTAGACCGTTTCGGTGGGTATAGCCACTACCTTGCCCTCGGAGAGCATTTTTGCGGCGGCGTCAAGATCCCGGTCGCTTTGAGAGGAAAGAATGACGGTATCCATATTATATCTCGCCCTCCTGTGACAGCTTCGCCGCGCGGTCGGCGGTGGCAAGGGCGTCTATTATCTCGTCTATATTTCCGTTGAGAATGCTTTCCAGTCTGTATACCGTCAGACCTATCCTGTGATCGGTAAGCCTGCCCTCGGGGAAATTGTACGTCCTTATCCGCTCGGAGCGGCTGCCCGTTCCCACCTGCGAACGCCTGTCCGAGGCTATTTTATCGTTCTGCTCACGCCTTAGCTCGTCAAGAAGACGGGAGCAAAGTATCTTCATTGCCTTGCTTTTGTTTTTATGCTGGCTTCTTTCGTCCTGACACTCCACCGTAAGGCCTGTGGGCAGATGGGTTATCCTGACGGCGGATTCCGTCTTGTTGATGTGCTGCCCGCCCGCGCCGGAGGCTCTGAACACGTCTGTTTTAAGATCCGCGGGGTTTATCTCCAGTTCAACGTCGTCCGCCTCGGGAAGAACCGCCACGGTAACGGTGGATGTGTGTATGCGCCCTTGAGATTCGGTTTCGGGAACTCTCTGCACCCTGTGAACTCCGCTTTCGTATTTCAAACGGGAATACGCACCCTCGCCCTCAACGGAAAAGGATATCTCCTTAAAGCCGCCGAGTTCCGTGGGATTGGCGTTTAATATATCTGTCTTCCAGCGCTTGGCTTCGGCGTACATGGAATACATTCTGAAAAGAGAGCCTGCAAAAAGCGACGCCTCTTCTCCTCCCGCTCCCCCTCTTATTTCAATGATGACGTTCTTTTCATCATTTGGATCCTTGGGGATAAGCAGTATTTTAAGCTCTTCGGAAACGGCTTCTGTCCGCTCTCTTGCCAGCGCCAGCTCCTCCGCGGCAAGCTCTTTCATTTCCCTGTCGCCGCCGTTTTCCTCAAGCAGCTCCTCCGCTTCTCTCCCGTCCTGCACGGCTTTCAGGTATTCCCTGTATTTCTCCACCACCGGCGACAGACTTTTATACTCCTTCATGAGCCTTGCATACTGCTCGTTATCTGCCGTTATTTCGGGTCGTGTAAGCCTTTCGGCGATATTTTCAAACCTTTCCTCGGTCTGCTTCAGCTTTTCAAACATCTGATCTTCTCCAAATCGTTTATGCCGCGCTCCCGTCAAAACGGACCGCTGCGGTCACAGTATCATTCCCTGAAAACGGATTTGATATATTTTTCTATCTTATTTCTCGGAGTCATGAACTCATGCCCGCAGCCGCAGCATTTGAGCTTGAAATCCATTCCCGCGCGAAGCACGGTCATTTCCTTAGAACCGCAGGGATGCTGCTTTTTCATTGTAAGCCTGTCGCCTGCTCTTATATCCATACCGCTCATTCTCCTTACGGGCATTAAATTTACCGATAATTATTATACCACAAATTCTGGACAATGTGCAAGCATTTGAGATATATTTTGCAATTTGCACTATACGGAGCGGCGGCGGCATTTTTTTTTAGCAATATTTAACAAGCTTTCCGGTATCCGATAAAAGCTTTCTTTTTTTCGGCGCGGCTGTATTTGCATGAACATTCGGGCAATAATAACACCGTAACCGTTTTTCGGTATATTCACGCAAAGGAGAATGCACATGAAAATATCAGCTAAGTTTTACGACCTTGACGACGCGGAATTTGCCGCCGCCGCTCTGCGCAGAAACGCCGAAGGAATATTTGACATAACCATAAAGGAACATCCCACCAACGCCCACAGAGATGGAGAATTTGCCCCGCCGGGATTTTACATGAGCATGAGCGCGGGTACGTCGGTATCAATGCCAGTGCCGTATATAACCGACGAGCAGACGGTCGGCGCGGACGAACCCAAATCCGCGGCGATGGAGATAATCTGCCGCCCATCGGCAGCAAAAAGAGTATCCGGCATTATCATAAGCAAGGGCGGACACGATATTAAGGGCACGGTTTGACGCGCCCCTGCCGTCAAAGCGTTATCGGGAAAGCGCCGGTCGGAACGAAGCATAAAATCAGAGCCGCAGTACGGAAAAAATGCAAAAATCAAGAGGTAAGGAGCTTCAAGCCTGAGGCTTGACGGGATACTTGCCGGCAGCTTTCGTATCCTTCGAGGCAATTATTGCTTTGCTCTCATCGGCGCTTCTTTGTGAAAACAGCGGATAAACTGTTGACTTATAACGAATTTTGCCGTATAATAATATCAGAGCGGTACGGCGGAAAATATACGGGCAAGACGGGCGCAAGGGCGTCAGCCGCTCATCGTGCGGAGCTGATCTATGCTTTGCTCCGATCTGCATTACGGCAGGCGGATCTCCGCAGAAATATGATTTTACGGGAGCGTGACGGCAAATGAACATAAAAAAAATATTGTGCGCTGCCGCACTTGTTTTTATACCTTATATCCTTTCATCATGCGGCGGCGATACCGTGCCGGAGGAAAAAGCCGTTCCATCCGACGGGTATGTGGCTGTTTACCGTGAAATACGCTCCGCCGAAACCTCGTCCGAAACGACCGCAGCCGTTCCGGAGATCCCCGAACCCATGAGCCTTGAAAACGGCTATCCATATCTGGCTTCATCTCTTATTCTGGGAGATGGAATCTGCGGCGGGATCTACGAAAACAAGCTGCTCACCATAGAAAATATCATCTCGGTAAAAGGGGCGGGAACGGACAATATCCTGAACTACAGGATCAACGGAGTAAAGATAAGGGACGTTGTCGGGCAGTCCGAAAAGCCGTACATATATCTCTGGTTCGGAGAGGAGAAAAATTACACCGAATATTCCGCCGAGGAATACGGTGAGGGAATACTGGAGCTTGCGGAGGAGATAAGGCGCATATGTCCGGAAAGCATGGTCCTCGCCCTCGGCAATACTCCCGTATGCAGGGACAAGCCTTATGCGGACAAGATAGAAGAATACAACGAGAGCCTGCATTATTTAATAAGATCGACTCCCGACGAATACATAATATATACGGACATATTCTTTACCGTCGCCGAGGACGGTTACCTCGGCGAAGATTTCTGTTACGGCGAGGAAATATCTCCGATGGGCTGCGCCGCAGTCCTTGAATACATTGAACGGGACAGATTTTACAACGATATACGCGAAGAAAATATGTACGGGGATATTACCGCAGAAAGAGCCGCATACACGGTATCACCGGGCAAAACCGCATATCTCACGTTTGACGACGGTCCGTCGAAATACACTCCCCAAATTTTGGATATTCTCCGTGAAAACGGTATCAAGGCTTCCTTTTTCATCACCGGCTGGTGCATAGAGGGCAGAGAGGACGTTTTGAAAAGCATTGCGGAGGAGGGGCATACCGTGGCTCTGCACAGTTGGTCCCATGATTATGATAAGATATACGGATCCGAAGAGGCGTGGCTTAAGGATTTCGCAAGGGTATACGGCAGAGTTTACGGCGTGTGCGGCTGTAAGCCGTGGGCGTTCAGATACCCCGGAGGCAGCTACAACAACCACAACAAAGACACCGCCGACGGCATTATCGATGAAATGAACCGACGCGGGTTTACATATTTCGACTGGAACGCCGCCACCGCCGACGCGTCGGTCTACGCGACCTATGAAAGCTGCATGGAGAACATCAAAGAAAGCCTTAACTCAGATCACGAGGTAGTGCTTATGCACGATTCGCTGGAGCTTACTCCCGAATATTTGCAGGACGTCATAGACTACATAAGAGAACAGGGATATTCCTTTGAAACTATCGACGCCGCAGATCCGGTGCAGTTTTAGCGGGAACGTTTACGCCGCGTCCGATACCGTAATAACGCTTATATCAAAGTAAAAGGGAGAACGCATCATGAAAATAATACCATACGATAAAAAATACAGGCAGGATTTTATCGAACTGAACACCAAATGGATCGAAGAGCTTTTCGGCGCTGTGGAGGAGCATGACAGAGAAACGTTTAAAAATATTGACAGTCTTATAGACGGCGGAGCTATGATATATTTTTCCGTCAGCGGAGATACCGTCCTTGCCTGCTGCATGGCTGCGCCTGCGGACGGCGGAGATTGGGAGATATGCAAGCTGGCGTCAAATCCCCTCCGCGACCACAAGGGCTGCGGCAGCGCAGTTTTCCTCGCTTGCTGCAAATGGGCGGAGGAGCATGGGGCGAAACGGCTTTTTATCGTTTCCAGCACCAAATTGAAGCCTGCGCTGCATATATATGAAAAGTACGGCTTTCGCGAGGTAAAGCTCGGCGATTACGGATATGCCCGCGGAGATATTGCATTGGAGAAAACGATCCGATAATTTGCAATAGCTTAAATAAAATTATGCAAAATATGATAATATCTCACGGTATTTTCACTCGATAATTGTCAAAAATGCAGGAATTATAAAAGAATTTGCAAAATTACAAAAAAGGTATTGACAAAATCAAAAAAAAGGTGTATCATATAAGCATAATAAAAATACGTGAAGCAACGGCGCTTCGTTTGGGGGATATCCATGCCCGCAGGCGGGGCGTATTTTGTTGAAACCGGAGGAAAATGTTATGTCAGAGATCAGCGAAATGAACACACAGAAAGTTACTAACGTTCCCGATTATTTCGGCTGCAACGTTTTTAACGAGGAAACCATGAAAGCAAGGCTGCCGAAGAACGTTTACAAGGCGCTGCTCAAAACCAAAACAATGGGAACGGCTCTCGATCCGGACGTCGCGGACGTTATCGCCGCGGTAATGAAAGACTGGGCGGTTGAAAAGGGCGTTACCCACTACACCCACTGGTTCCACCCTATGACGGGTCTTTCCGCGGAAAAGCACGACTCGTTCATATCCCCCACCGACAACGGCAAGGTAATAATGGAATTTTCGGGCAAGGAGCTTGTCAAGGGCGAGCCCGACGCGTCCTCGTTCCCCTCGGGCGGCTTAAGAGCTACCTTCGAGGCAAGAGGCTATACCGCATGGGATCCCACATCCCCCGCTTTTATAAAGGATCAGACCCTCTACATACCCACCGCTTTCTGCTCGTACACCGGCGAGGTACTTGACAAGAAGACCCCGCTGCTCCGTTCCATGGAGGTCATCTCGGAGCAGGCGGTAAGAGTGCTTAAATTATTCGGCTCAAAGGCTACGAGAGTTACTACCACCGTGGGACCGGAGCAGGAATATTTTCTTATTGACAAAAAGCTGTACGACGAACGCAAGGATCTTATTTACACAGGCAGGACCCTTTTCGGCGCGAAGGCTCCTAAGGGTCAGGAGCTGGAAGATCACTATTTCGGCAATATCAAAACGAGAGTTCACAATTACATGAAGGAGCTTGACGAGGAACTGTGGAAACTCGGTATTCTTTCCAAGACCGAGCACAATGAAGTAGCTCCCGCGCAGCATGAAATGGCTCCCATTTACACCACGTCCAACGTCGCCGCCGATCAGAACGCGCTTACAATGGAGATCATGAAAAAAGTGGCTCTCAAACACGGTCTTGTGTGCCTGCTCCATGAAAAGCCTTTTGCGGGAGTAAACGGCTCCGGCAAGCACAATAACTGGTCGATCTCGACAAACGACGGTAAAAATCTTCTCGATCCCGGCAAAAATCCCAGAGATAATTTCCGTTTCCTTACCTTCCTCTGCGCCATAATAAAAGCAGTCGACGAATATCCCGATCTTCTCAGGCTTTCCGTTGCTTCTGCGGGCAACGATCACCGCTTGGGCGCGAACGAGGCTCCTCCCGCCATCATGTCGATCTTCGTAGGCAGCGAGCTGCAGCAGATACTCGACGCCGTTGAAAGCGGCGAAATGATAAAAACGCGCAATGAGGAATTCATTATCGGCGTAGAGGCTCTTCCCAATTTCCCCAAGGACACCACCGACCGAAACAGAACGTCGCCCTTTGCATTTACGGGAAATAAATTCGAGTTCAGAAGCCTCGGCTCATCCGAAACCATTGCCTGCACAAACTGCATTCTCAACACGATAGTTGCCAATTCGCTCAAGGAATTTGCGGACAGGCTGGAGGGCGCCGCCGATTTCTCCTCGGAGCTCAACGCGCTGCTGGTCGAAACTATCAAGAAGCACAAGAGGGTGATTTTCAACGGCAACGGCTACGACGCAAGCTGGGTGGAGGAAGCCGCAAAGAGAGGACTTCCCAACTTTGTTTCCACCGTTGACGCCGTTCCTCACTACACCGACGAAAAGAACGTTAAGATGTTTGAGATGTTCAAGGTATACACAAAGACCGAGCTTGAATCGAGAACGGAAATATGCCTTGAAAATTACGCAAAGGTGATCAACATCGAAGCTCTTACCATGCTTGATATGGCTAAAAAACAGATACTTCCCGCAGGTCTGGAATTTGCAAAGGATCTTGCGAATTCGATAGTTGCGAAGAAATCCGCAGGCGTAAGCGCGGAGCTTGAGAAGAAGCTGGCGGACAAGGTATCGGCTATCAACGAAAGCATCGCAAACGCTGTCGACGATTTGGACGCCAAGCTTATCGGCGCGGGAGATGTTCAAGGCGCGGAAAATTCCGCAAGGTACTACAGAAATACGGTATTTTCCTCCATGCAGACGCTGAGAGCCGCCGCCGACGAGCTGGAAACGCTTACTCCCGAGAAGCTGTGGCCGTTCCCGACCTACGGCGATCTCCTGTTCAGAGTTTGATCCGCATAAAACTGCGGTTATACAAAAGCAAATCAAAAAAACCGGACGGTCAGGCTGTCCGGTTTTTTATTCGATCTGTTATTCGACGTCCGCCGTTACCTGCCGAGGCGGAGATCGGGGGGCAAAGCTCTGCGGAACGATATCCAGCGCGGTCAGATCCGTCAGCAGCTCGCCGCTTTCCGAATAACGGTCCTCGATCTTCAAAGCGGTCATTTTATTTATAATACGGACGAATTTTTTATTTACCCCCGAAAGAGCGCAGCGAAATTCGCTGTCGTCGCTAAATCTTGACATGGGGTCGTCCGGATCGTTTAGAGTGAGCATATGGTACAAAACCGCGCCAAGAGAGTAAATATCCGTCCACGGTCCGTGATTTCCGCGGCGGCGGTACTGTTCAATGGGCGCATAGCCGGGTTTCAGCGCAACCGTCATGCTGCTGCCGCTGCAGGAAAAAAAGCGCGCATTGCCGAAGTCCACGAGCTTGACGCAGCCTTTTGCGTCTATCATAATATTATTCGGCGACAGATCCCGATGTATGATATTTTTATCGTGTATTTGCCCGAAAGCCGAAGCAATCTGAACAGCCGTATACAGCGCCTGCCCCTCGCTTGCTTTTCCGTATTTCCGGATGTATTCTCTTACGGTCATACCGCTGATATATTCCATGGAATAGTACGCCGTGCCGTTTTGCTCAAAGGCGTCAAATATTTTTATAACGTCGGTGCCGCTTCCAAGCTGCGACAGTATTGACGATTCTTTGCCGAAGCGTTCTCTGCCCGCCTCGAAGTCCCGCATATGCATAGCGGTTATCGGCTCTACTGTAAAGCCGTCCGGACTTCTCACAGCGATCCCCTTGGGATAATATTCCTTTATCGCTACCTTTTTCTCCTTCTCGGTATCATAGGCAAGGTATGTTATCCCGAATCCTCCGCTGCCTATGACCCTGCCTGTCACATACCGGTCGGAAAGCGGCGTTCCCGCAGCAAGGGCGTCCGTTTTCGCAGATGAGTACAATACGATCACCTCTGTAACAATTATAACATATTATATGAAAAATTGCAACAGCGGATCCTTCCGCACACACGGTAATTTCACGAGTAAATAATTTGCTTTTAAATTATGCATAAGATATGAAC
>JAMPAO010000110.1 GCA_023667165.1 Ruminococcus sp.
GTACGCCAATATGTGGCGCATCACCGATGATTTCTGGGACAAGTGGGAGCTGCTTTACGATATGTTCGACCGTGCGGAAAAATGGTGTACTCACTCAGGCGCGGGACACTGGCCGGACGCGGATATGCTGCCTGTGGGGGCGATCTTGCAGGATTACGGAAAAGACGGATGGACAAAGTTCACCCACGACGAACAGTACACAATGCTTACACTCTGGTGCATAATGCGCGCTCCTCTTATGATCGGCGGAGATATGGTGTATAATGATGACTTTACGCTGAAGCTGCTGACAAACTCCTCCGTGCTGGAAATGCTTTCTCAATCCCGCAGCGCGCGTCAGCTTTACAGGCGAACGGAGAACGGCGGAGAAAGAATAGTATGGAGCGCATTCAGGCGTGACGGAGGACGGTATATAGCTGTTTTCAACACCTCGGAAAAGGAACTGGAAATAAACGTTACCCTTGAGGAATGCGATATTGACGTTGACATCATATCTCTGAGGGAGCTTTGGAGCGGCGAGCAGATCGACAATACCGACAGAATAAAAGCAGTCGTTCCCCCTCACGGGGTCAAGGTTTATTTTGCCGACTGCTGACGTAATGCGATATGATCTCATAAAAAAACGGCTTACCCGCTTTTACGGGTAAGCCGTTTGCATTGTTCAAAGCTCTGCTTTCAATAGGCAGGGACATCTCTCGTTATATTATTCCTTTTTTTCGCTTTCGGAAGAACTGTCCTTTTCCGGTTCTTTTTCCTCGGATTTTGCCTCCTCCGTATCATTAGCGGAGCTTTCCGCTTTCTTTTTCCTGTCTGACGGCTTTTCATATTCAAGCTCGCCTTTCATCAGCTTCTCGAAATCATCTCCGTCTATCTTCTCGTATTCTATGAGGTATTCGCCCAGCTCGTTGAGCTTGTCGTTATGCTCCTTAAGAAGCTTTACGCACTCATCATATGCCTTATTGATAAGCGCCTTGACCTCTTCGTCGATGATCGCCGCAGTTTCTTCGCTGTAATTCTGAGTGTGACCGTAATCTCTTCCCAGGAATACCTCGTCGTTTCCTCCGCCGTACTGAACGGGACCCAGTCTTTCGGAAAAGCCGTACTGCGTCACCATGGCTCTTGCCCGCTTGGTTGCCTGCTGGATATCTCCGGAGGCGCCCGTACATACATCCTCAAAGGATATGGACTCCGCTACCCGTCCGCCCATCGTCATAACGATATCTTGATACATCTTATTGCGGGTAACGTGATTATCGTCCGTTTCGGGACGGCAAACGGTAAGACCTGCCGCCTGACCTCTCTGAATGGTAGTTACCTGATGAACCTTTTCGCATTCGGGGAGGAAATATGCGGCAACGGCATGACCCGCTTCGTGGAAAGCCGTAATTCGCTTATCTCTGTCGGTGACTATATGGGATTTCTTTTCGGGTCCGGCTATCACCTTTAAGGTAGCTTCCTCAATATCCGGCTCGGTAATGGATTTCCTGTCGTGACGGGCTGCAAGAAGCGCCGCCTCGTTAAGCAGATTTTCAAGGTCTGCTCCCGTGAAGAATTGAGTTGTCTTGGCGATAACATTAAGGTCAACATCCGGCGCGAGCGGCTTGTTCTTGGCGTGTACGCGCAGGATAGCCTCTCTTCCCTTAACGTCGGGATAACCTACCATGACCTCCCTGTCGAAGCGTCCCGGTCTTAAAAGAGCCGGATCGAGTATATCGCGGCGGTTGGTGGCAGCTATTACTATAACGCCCTCGTTTCCCTCGAAGCCGTCCATCTCGACAAGCAACTGGTTAAGAGTCTGCTCACGCTCGTCATGACCTCCGCCCAAGCCTGCGCCTCTTTGTCTTCCCACGGCGTCGATCTCGTCGATAAATACGATAGCCGGAGCATTTTTCTTGGCTGTTTCAAACAGATCTCTCACACGTGACGCACCCACGCCCACGAACATTTCAACGAAATCCGAACCGGAAATGGAAAAAAACGGAACGCCTGCTTCTCCCGCAACAGCCTTTGCAAGAAGGGTCTTACCGGTACCCGGAGGACCCATAAGCAGAACTCCCTTGGGTATTCTTGCGCCTATATCGTTATATTTCTTGGGATTTTTGAGAAAGTCGACTATCTCCGCAAGCTCCTGCTTTTCCTCGTCAGCTCCCGCAACATCCTTAAAAGTATTTTTCTTCTTGGACTGGTTTTTTATATTTGCCTTTCCGAAGTTATTAAGCCTCGTTCCGCCTCCCGCCTGTCTTACCATAAATACGAAAAGCACTACCATAAGGATAAGAATTATTATGCTGGGAAGCACATTGTAAAGCCACGAGGTATCCTGTATCTTGAAATATTCCTGATTGAGCGGCGCGTCGGGGTGAAGCTTATTGTATGCCTGCCGGTAATTGTCCTCGCCGCTTTGGCTGTACTGGATCTCGTCAACGAAAATGCTGACGTTCGGTACCTTGTACTTGATCTCTTTCTGCTGGCCGTTTTCTTCAACGGTCATTTTCAGATCGCCCGTACCCAGATCAAACGAATATTCCGACACCTGATAGTTGTCAAAATATTCCATTATCTGCGAATAAGTATACTCAGATTTGGTCTGAGAGGACTGTCTTAGCAGATACACCATTGAAAACATAAGCACAATGGCAATGATAATGTAAATTAGTAAACCGCTGCCTTTTTTCATCAATTCAAACCGTCCTTTTCCCGATACCCGGCAGTCAGCCGCAGTACCGCTTGGTAAAATATAATGCTGATATCCGACAGAAAATATACGAAATGCAGACTGACGCCCGCAATATGGCTTTGCCCCGTTTTATTGGAGGCGCAGCAGCTCCGTCAGCCGTTCTCTGTTAAAGGGAAGCCTCCGCAATATACGGCAGATTGCGGTACTGCTCCGCGCAGTCAAGACCGTAACCCACGGCAAAAAAGTCGGGAACGGTAAAGAGAACGTAATCAGCCGTCATTTCCGTTTCCCTGCGCGAAGGCTTGTCAAGAAGAGTGCAGACCTCCAGCGAAAGCGGGTTTCTTTTTCGCAGCAGCTCGCATATCCTTGACAGGGTTTTTCCCGTATCTATAATATCCTCGGCGATTATCACATGATATTTGGATATATCCTGCTTCAAGTCGAGAGTTATATTCACATTTCCCGAAGAAACGGTGCCGTTTCCGTAGCTTTCAGCCGCCATAAATCCGATCTCGCAGGGAATTTCCACCGCCCTGCACAGGTCGGCAAGAAAAATAAACGCACCCTTGAGAACGCTTACCAGCAGAAGCGGCTTCCCCTCGTATTTTTCGGAAATAAGTCTGCCTGTCCTTTTGACCGCAGCCTTTATTTCCTCCTCCGAGATCACCGTTCGTTTTATTCCTTTATATCCGCAGCAGCCATGTACAGCGGCTGCTTCATTATTTGCCGTCATTTTCCGACCGCCTCACTGTAATTTTGTAAATATCCTTTTTATCGTCGTTTTCCGTGACCCGCACACGCTGCGCGGTACCGCCGTATTCGCTCCATATAAGACCCAGACTGTCCTCCATCACGAGAGCTGTGCGCCGGCATTCTTCGGGCAATTTAAGAGAATTATAGAGCTTTTTGAGCTTTGTGGAGAAATCTCTGCCCGCAAGGACGATCTTATCGCCGTCACGTTTATTTCTCAAAACAACGTCACCTTGTATTTTACCACAATTAACGGCGTCATATGTTAAATTTTCGTTAATAATATTATTATCATTAAAGAAATCACAGTAATCACCCGAAATTATCACCGTTTTATCAAACTCATCAATACTTATAAGCTCGTCGGCGCCGAATTTTACACTGCGGGAAATTACTTGAGAAACAGATCTCTTTATCTCCTCCACAGCCAGGCTGCCGTTCCTTGTTACTGCAAAAAGGCTGCCGTGAAGACAGATACGTCCGCTCTTTCCCGATTTTACCAGGCGGTCTATTGCGCACAGCCTGTCATATGAGCATTCTGCCCCCTTTTCCTGCAAAAGCCTGCGGATATACCTTTTTCTGACTGCGCTGTGATATCCGGAAAGCTCGCTCGGATCAAGACTGTCCAGAAGCCGATCAAAATAATCCTCATCCTCCGCCGCGCTCCTTGAAAGGCGGGAAACATTGACGGAAAAGCCGGAGTTTACCGCCTCAAGCTCCGGAACTACCCTGTGCCTTATGCGGTTACGGGAATAATCGTCCGTAAGATTGGTGCTGTCGGTAACGTAGTCGGCTCCCTCGGCTCTCAGATATTCCTCGATCTCGGCTCTCGCAACGCCGAGAAGCGGACGGATAATATTATCCCTAACATAAGGTATACCCCGTATACCCCTTGTTCCCGATCCTCTCGTCATGTTAAACAGCACTGTTTCCGCATTGTCGTCCATATTATGAGCCGTAGCTATAACACGGCTGCCCCAATCGGTGAAAGCGCCGTTAAGCGCGTTGTATCTGAGAATGCGCGCCGCCTCCTCGGTAGACTTCCCCGTTTTACGGACATAACCCGCCACATCGACGAAGCATACCGTTATGGGGATATTTCGGCTTTGGCACAGTCTTTCGCAGAAAAGGCTGTCCCTGTCGCTTTCCTCTCCCCTAAGACCGTGATTTACATGGACTGCCGCCAGCTCAAAGTCCATCTCGCTTTTAAGGCTGCCGAGAACGTGCAGCAGACAAACGCTGTCCGCGCCCCCCGAAAGCGCGGCGATCACAGTATCGCCGCGCTGTATCATATTATGGGAAAGGATAGCTTCTCTTACCCGTTTGGTGATTTTTTTTCTTATATCGTCCATTTACTGCCCCTCGGCGGCGTAACGCCTGTCCTCGGCAAGGAACAGGGTATACTGACCGTTCCAGCGGAGGTTTACCGTACCCGTTTCACCGTGGCGGTTCTTGGCGACAATGCACTCGGAAAGGTTGATATCCTCGGTCTTGTCTTTGTTATAATACCCGTCGCGGTAGAGGAACATTACAATATCCGCGTCCTGCTCGATAGAACCCGAATCGCGCAGATCTGAAAGCATTGGGCGCTTATCGGGTCTGGATTCCACCGAACGGGAAAGCTGTGAAAGCGCGATGACCGGCACGTCCATTTCCTTTGCCATGAGCTTCAGATTTCTTGTGATCTCGGATATCTCATTTACGCGGTTATCGTTCCTCCTGCCCGAATTCATAAGCTGAAGATAATCGACAATGACAAGTCCCACATTTTTAAGCCGTCTGAGCTTTGCTTTCATCTGCGTCACGGTGATAGCTGCGGTATCGTCAAGATAAAGGTTCATTCCCGCCATACGGTCAGCGCCCTGCGCCAGTTTTTCCCAGTCCCTTTCATCTATATTTCCCTTGACAAGATGATCCAGCGGGACAAGACTTTCCGCAGAGAGCATTCTTGTAACGATCTGCTCCTTGGACATCTCCAGGGAAAATATAACTACCTCCTTGTCCGCGCTTCTGCGGCAGACGTTTGCGGCTATATTCTGCGCAAAGGAGCTTTTGCCCATGGCAGGACGCGCCGCAAGGATCAGCAGATCCGATCTGTTAAGACCGCTTATAACATTGTCCAAGTCGGAATAACCGGATCTTGCACCTTGATATTTCTCCCTGTCGTCGCCGGATATGCGGCTCAGATGGTCGTAAGTATCAAGCAGTACCTCGTCGATCCTTGTAAGACCGTCTACCTCCCTGCCCTGTCTGATGCTGTATATCATCTGCTCTGCCGAATCCAGCAGCACAGATGCAGGCTCCGTTCCCTCGGTGCAGCTTTCGATGATATTCTTCGCCGCCTCCACAAGGGAACGCAGAAAGTATTTCTCCTCGACTATTTTGCAGTAGCTTTCAATATTCGCAAGGGTGGGAACGCCTTCCATAAGCGCAGCCAGATACTCCTTGCCGGACGCCGAGTCCTCGAAAATACCCTCTCTCACAGCCTCGTCAAGGACGGTTATTATATCCGAATCCACTCCCAGCGTAAACAGCCGCAGGATCACCGCGAACAACTGCTTGTGCTTTGACACGTAAAAGCTGTCCGCCTTTATATGCTCCATAACGGCAGGCAGCAGCTCCGAATCCAGAAGCACCGCTCCCAGAACGGTCTGCTCCGCCTCTACGCTGTGGGGCATCTCTCTGCCGGAAATCTCATCAAAATCCATTGCGCCCTCCGAAAAAATTATTCTTCAACAACGCTTACCGTGATCTTTTCCGCAACTCCCGCATGAAGCTTTATCTCTGCGGTATATTCACCGAATGCCTTTATATCGGAATTTAAGGATATTTTCTTTTTATCCGCCTTTACTCCAAGCTGCTCCGACACAGCGTCGGACACATTTGACGCCGTTACCGCGCCGAACAGCTTTCCGCCGCTGCCCGCCTTTGCCTTTATGACAACAGTTTTGCCCTTGAGCCTTTCCGCGTTGTCCAAAGCCTCTTTCCTTGCAACGTCGGCCTTGTGCTGCTCGGAAGCCTTTTTGCCCGCAAGGTCTGACATATTGGCTGCATTGGCTTCCACGGCAAGACCTTTTCCTATAAGAAAATTTCTTGCGTATCCGTCGGCTACCTCTTTAACGTCGCCCTTTTTACCGGAACCCTTGACGTCCTGCAAAAAAATTACTTTCATTTTTTATTCCTCCGTTTTATACGACCGATTTCCTGTCGTTTGATATGTATGATAAACTGCGGAACTCCGTTACGCTTCCGTTAATGCAAAAAACGATTTTCTAAGCATGAGCATTGGCATTTACCGCTGTTTATCAGCTAATGCTTTCCACATATTCGTCCACCGCGCCCATAAGCATGGCTTTTGCGTTTTCGGCGGAAACGTCCGCCAACTGTACGGCAGCGGAAGTCTGATGACCGCCGCCCCCCAGTCTTTCCATGATTATCTGAACGTTCATCGCACCGAAGGATCTGGCGGATATATTCGTCCCCTTTCCGGCGGGGAAAATAACAAAGCTTGCGTCAACGCCCCGAAAGCTCAGCAGCTCGTCGGCAGCCTGCGCCGCCGCAACTCTTATATCTCCCGAGCCGTCCGCGCTTAACGCTATCGCACAGCGGCGGTATATCTCCGAAGTTTCTATAAGCTGCGAACGCTTTATTCCCGTTTCGGCGGATATGGCGAAAAGCTGTTTTACCGCTACCGTATCCGCTCCCAGCTTTTTCAGAAACGCCGCAGCCTCGAAAGTGCGCACGCCCGTTTTCATAACAAAGTCCTTTGTGTCAAGCATTATTCCCGCAAGCATGGCGTCTGCGTAATAGCACGACAGCTCCCATTCCATAGAGAAATACTGTATGACCTCCGCGACCATTTCACTGGCTGACGAAGCGTAAGGCTCATGCAGGCTCAGCACTGCATTGTCAATGCTGTTTACCACCTGCCTGTGATGATCTATGAAAACCACCTTTTCCGCTTTCTCATACAGCGGCTTGCTGTCCAAAAGCTCCTTGCTGTTGGTATCAACGATTATCAGAAGAGAATTTTCGTTCATCATATCAAGAGCTGTTTCCTCATCAATGAAAAGCTCGGTTTCATCGTCGATATTATCCTTAAGTCTGTCTATTATCGCTCCCGCAAGAGTATGCTCCACGTCGGAATACACATATGCCGAACAGCCCATTGCTCTTACGGCTCCGCAAAGACCGCTTGCCGCGCCAAGCGCGTCAAGATCGCCCCATGCATGACCCATGATAATAACATTCTCGCTGTTTTTTATAAGACTTACAAGGCTGGTGCTGAAAATACGCGTCTTGACCTTGGTGCTTTTCTCCATTCCGGATGAATTTCCTCCGAAAAACGCAAAGTCCTTGTCGTCCTTTACCGCCACCTGATCCCCGCCGCGTCCCTGGGTCATATCCAGAGCCTGCCGAGCCATTTCCTCGCTTT
>JAMPAO010000111.1 GCA_023667165.1 Ruminococcus sp.
TCCTTTCTCATACTAAATTCTACCATGTTTTTTCCTTAAAGTAAATTCCACACCGAATTCCACACCGGAATTTACTTTGGGAATTTACTTGATAAATAAGCAGTAAAATTTAAATCTTTAAAAAGTTGACACGGATAATATTATGTGCTATAATGTTATTTAACGGGGGTAATATTTAACAGTATTAAATATTAAGAGTATTGATATTTAAGGGAGGTGATGATCGTGAGCGAAACTCTGAACGATGATTATATGGAGGTACTGAAAAGGCTCTATTACAATAAGTCATCCTGGTCTTTATCGGAATTTTTACAGGGCGAAATGAGAGTTCTGACATTTATCAGCCATGAAGAGGCGGATATCCTGCCGGGCGAGATCGCCTCGGGACTTGAGATGACCGCAGGCAGGATAGCGGGCATACTCCGCTCCCTTGAAAAAAAGGGTTTGATCGTCAGAAAGACCTACGATAAGGACAGGCGCAAGGTGCTGGTAAACATTACGGAAGAAGGCAGATCTTATTCACAAAAGGGAGCCGAGGCACTTCGCCGTCATATAAGCGAGCTTACGGAAATAATGGGCGATGATGAAACAGCCGCTCTGATACGGTCGCTGCACATTCTTATCAACGCCTTGGAAAAAATGGAAAATACATCTCGGGGAGGAATATAACATTATGGATCTTCATGAATTTTATATGGGAAACGTTTTCGACGCATACGATTTTTTCGGCGCTCATACCGACGGCAGCGGTACGGTGTTCCGCACCTTTGCTCCGTCTGCGGTGAGAGCGTCGATAATCGGAGAATGGAATAACTGGCAGGAGGAGGAAATGCAGCGCAGCGGCTCCGTTTTTACATATTTCTCCGACAAAGCCGCGGCGGGACAGATGTACAAATATGTGATATATTCACAATCCGGCGGAAAGGAACACTGCGATCCCTACGGCTTTGCCATGGAGCTGCGCCCCGCCTTTGCCTCTATAATAACCGATCTTACAAAATACCGGTTTACCGATCAAAAATGGATGAAAAAGCGCAGCAAAAATTACAACGAACCCATGAATATATATGAAGTGCATTTAGGCTCATGGCTTGCAAATCCCGATAATGAAAACGGCTGGTATACATACGCCGAAATTGCCGATAAGCTCATATCATACGTCAAGGAGCACGGATACACTCATATTGAATTTATGCCGCTGAGCGAGCACCCCGCAGACTGCTCATGGGGATATCAGAATACGGGATTTTTTGCGCCCACCGCCCGCTACGGCACTCCGCTGCAGCTAATGGAGCTTATCGACAAATGCCATAACAGCGATATCGGAGTGATAATGGATTTCGTCCCCGTCCATTTTGCCGTTGACGGATACGCGCTTGCCAAGTACGACGGGAATTATCTTTATGAATATCCAAATTCCGACGTGGGGATAAGTGAATGGGGTACCTGCAATTTCATTCACTCCCGCAGGGAAGTGTGCTGCTTTTTGCAGTCGGCAGCGGATTACTGGCTGAAAATATATCACTTTGACGGACTGCGCATGGACGCCATCAGCAGAGCCATATACTGGCAGGGCGAGCCGTCGAGAGGGGTAAACGGCTGTACGGTGGATTTTTTGAAAAAAATGAACAGCGGACTGCATGAACGTCATCCCACGGCAATGCTTATTGCGGAGGATTCCACATCGTTCCCGAAAATAACCGCGCCCGCTGAATACAACGGATTGGGATTTGATTACAAGTGGGATTTAGGCTGGATGAACGATACCCTTGATTATTTCCGTACCCCTCCGCAGGAACGCAGATATCATCATGATAAAATAACCTTTTCCATGCATTATTTCTATAACGAGCTGTACCTGCTGCCCATTTCCCATGATGAGAACGTTCACGGCAAGGCTACGGTGATACAAAAAATGTGGGGGGACTACGAGGTAAAATTCCCGCAGGCACGGGCGTTTTATATGTATATGTACACTCACCCCGGCAAAAAGCTGAACTTTATGGGCGGAGAATTTGCTCAATTCAGGGAATGGGACGAAACAAGGGAGCAGGACTGGACGCTGCTGAAATATCCCCTGCACAGCTCGTTTCAACGGTATATGGGAGATCTGTCGAAGGCGTACAGTCAGCGCCCGTCCCTCTACAGCGGAGAATACGATCCCGACTGTTTCAAATGGATACTTCCCGATGAAAGAGAAACGTCGGTATTTGCATATAAGAGAACGGCGGAAAATGAAACAACCGTGTGTCTGCTTAATCTTTCCGACAAAGAGCAGACTGCCGTTATCCCGTCGGAGAAGTTTGCCGTGCTAAAGGAAATAATAAACTCCGACAGTGATATCTACAGCGGAAAAACTCCTACGGAAAGCAACGTTGCCGTAAAATCGGAAAAAGGCTCCTTTACCGTTACACTGCCGCCTTTTTCGGGAAGAATGTTCGACGCGGCGGCAAGCCGGAGCAAATCGCAAAATTAGGATGTTTAACAGATTTACAATATACTGTATAATCCGCATAAAAAAACGCTGAGACCGCAAAATATCTCAGCGTTTTCATTATGCCTTATGCCGCAAAACTTATTCTTTTATAAGCGAATACGCCGTGATCCTTTTTATCGGACGGCAAAGCATTATCCCGATCAATATACTGACAGCCGTCAGCAATATTGCCATGATAAACAGCACGGCAACGGGTATTTCAAAATTGTTTTTCACCGCGCCTATTACCGAAAATATTCCTCCGAACATCACGGGAAGGTACGCAATTCCCAAAACGGCGGAAAGTATGCCTGCAAGCAGGACAGTAGGCGTAATACTTCCGACCGTGCGGAAAATAAGCTGACTGCTGGTGAAGCCTACCGCTTTGTAAATGCCGAAATCCGTTTTCATTCCCGTCAGCACCGAATTCATAATAACATAAAGTATCAGCAGCATTATAAGCACCGTAATTATGAACATAAGCACAGCCGCAGCGGTTATGAGGGACGAATACATTTTCCGCATGCTTTCCGTTTCCTTTGAAGCGTTGCTGACGTTTACCGTGTACTCGCCGTACTCGTTTTCAAGCTTATGCACATAATTTTCGATCTCCGCTTCGCCGCTCAGATACAGATTGAGCAGATACAGGGGCGTATCGGAAATATTTTCATAGCCCTCGTCCGTAACCTCGGCTATAATTCCGTTATTGTTGACGCTTTGTATAAATCCCGTCACGGTATAGTCATATTCCTTATCGCCGACGGAGATCTTAAAAGTACTGCCGATAGGATAACTTTCGGCAAGCTCGCTGCCTATTGCGGCTTCGTTTGCCTTTTCGGGATGTCTGCCCTCAAAAAGAATGTTATTTTCAAGCAGCAGGTGATCCTCGCAAACTATGAGAGGCAATGTCCCGTCGCTGTATTCAGCCGACGCAACGCCGTAATTTATCGCTTTGACCCCGTCGTTTTTTATTATTTCCTTAAGATTTTCAAAATGCTCATCGTCCGACTGTACCCGAATATCGGGCAGCTCCTCGGACAGAGTTGTAAGGAAATTCATCGGGCGGGCATTCACATTATAAAGCAGCGCGCCGCTGAAATTCAGCAGTATCATCATAACAAAGGCGACCGCAAACAGGAGAATATTCCTGCCCGCCGATCCTGCCGTCTGTTTGAATATCAGATTCAGGACTACGGGTCCCTTTGCGGTATCCAGCGGAAAATGATTTTTCCGGGCGCGTTTGTTCGGGTCTATTCCTCTTATCGCATTTATCGGTTCAAGGAACTTCAGCTTTTTCGCTGAAAGCACGGTAAACACAAATACCACAACCAATATGGTAACGATCGTCAGCAATGCCGCCGCTATGTCAAAAACGGGCGTGTAGGAAAATCCCGACTGCACGGCGAGAATGTTTGCGGCAGCGGGTATGATAAGGTAGGAAAGCGCCGTTCCCGAAACAAGTCCTGCCGCGCTTATCATAAGATACGGCACGACCAGGCACAGCATAAGCTGTCCGCTTGTGTACCCTATGCCTTTAAGCACGCCCATTTCGGTAATTTCCTCCTCAATGGTGTTTCCTATTTTGAAACGGGCAAGGAATATGCTCACAAGGAGCACCAGCAGCGCAAATACCGCAAGGAATGCTTCGACCGTATCCGCTACCATCGTCCTGCTCTTTTTGGATACTTCTCTGTCGAGTATGGTAAGCGCCGGTATGCCCTTATCCGAAAAGTGATCCTTAAGCGAATTTTTCACATCGGAAAGCTCCGCTCCGCCGCTTGTTTTTACGAGAAATTCGTTGACGGGAGTAAAGCTGTCATCCTCCTCGGCGGAATTATATGCGTCCTCCGAAAGATACAGTCCGATAACTCCCGTACCGTAGTTTCCGTACTGCATTTCATTGACAATGCCGCCCACCGTAAAAGCATATTCTTTTCCGTCTATGATATAGCGGATATTTTCCCCCGGCTTGTAACCGCCGAGTTCCGAGAGATAAAGCGGGATATAGGCGATAAATTTATCCTCCGTATTTACCGTATCCGTAACAGTATGCTTTGTGAGATCGCGGCCGTCGTCAATGCGGTAAAAATATGTATTCATTGTAAATTCCGAGCCTTGAAATTCCTGAAGCGCCGCCTGTGCAAACAAAGCGTTATTTTCGCTTATTTTTTCAATGCCGTTTATTTCCCCGATCTCCTCCGCAAGTCCCTCATAATATGCGGCGCTCGGAACAGTCACGCTGATGTCCGCCGTATCGAGCTCGTCAAAGCATTTGTCGTACGCTTTCGAGGTCTGGAATAAAAGCACAAAGGAAGTGTTAAGTATCACTGCTGTCAGCAGCATAACGATACCGAAGGAAAAAAACTGCCCCTTTGCTTTTTTTAAGTTGTGAAGAACAAGTAAGTTCATATTACCACCCCATTTCGCTTAAAAACGCTTCGAGCTTTTTTAAGCGTTCCTTATCGTCTGAGGAATATTTTCCGAGATCGCATTCTCCGAATATCTGACCGTCCTTTATATAGATGATACGGTTGCCCCTCAAAGCGGTTTTTTTATCGTGAGTTACCATTATTATGCTTTGACCCTCGTTTCCGAGCATTGAAAAAACGTCAAGCACGGCGTCGGAGTTGTTTGAATTGAGCGCGCCCGTCGGTTCGTCCGCAAATATCACCGAGGGTGAATTCATAGCCGCCCTTACAATACCCGCTCTCTGCGCCTCGCCGCCCGAAATAAGAGAGGGCATCTTGCGCCTTGTGACCTCCGGTATATTTACCATATCAAAAAGTTTGTTTGCTTTTTCCGTAAGTTCCGTTTTATTTTTATTTGTCAGACTTCCCGCGGCTATCGCATTGTCAAGCAGGCTCATTTTATCTATCAGATATATCTGCTGAAATACAAATCCGCAGTTTTTGCGGCGGAATACCGCAAGCTCGTCGCTGTTCATTTTTGTGATTTCGGTACCGCAAAAGGCGATCGTGCCGCCGTTTGGCGTATCCATTCCCGAAAGGGAGTACATCAGCGTTGATTTTCCTGCGCCGGACGCTCCCATAATGATCGTGAAATCACCCTTGTAAATATCTATATTCAGGTCGGAATAGATCACCTGTTCGCTTTCTCCCGAACCGAACACCTTTTTGAGATGTTTTGCGGAAATAATAATTTCTTTTTCCATAATGGCTCCTCCTCAGTTAATAAGTTCTTTTATGAAACCGAGCGTACCCGGCTTCGCGCCTAACGTTTTCTCGGTCATATCGATAAAAACGTCAATATCGTTCACGGTGTATGCGCCGTTGTCAAAAAGCTCCTGACTCATAATAAGGATCATTTTTACACGGTTTTCAATATTTGTGCAGTTGAACACGCCCTGCGCCGTGCCCTCTTTAACCGCCTCTGTCAGCAGCGGTACGGCGACGTCGATAATCTTACGTTTTGTTTTTGTGTGCATAACGATATTTTCGGGACGTTCGAGAGTTCCCACTATCGTTAATTCGTCCGGATTCGGACGAAGCGTTACTATGACCGACACAAGTTTCTGTTCAACGGGTATCGGCGCGGAAATAACCGACTTTGCCCGATCCGCTTCCTCGGCGATCATCATGTTTATAACTTCCTCAAGCATAGCTTCCTTGCTTTGGAAATAGTGATAATAGGTGCCTTTCGCGATATGCGCCTCCGCAATGATCTCGTCAACGCTTGTTTGGTCATATCCCTTTTGAATAAACAGCCTGTAGGCGCATTCGAGAAGCTCCTGCTTTCGCTTTTCGCCTTTTTTCATAATAAGTATGAATGCTCCTTTCTGCAATACCGACTGACAGTCGGTTCCGGCAGGATAATTATAACACATAAAATCCTTCTTGTCAATGCAAAACCGACGAACAGTCGATTTTTGTTTTATCAGACAATTATCACACGATGTATATGATTATTTTTGTACATTATTCCGGCGCTGTATAAAAACTTGTCTTTATAAATGAAGTATGGTATAATAAAAAAGGGGAAACAGGTAAATGCTAAGGAAATCAATTTCCTAAAAATTGATTTCCTTGGGTAAATGCGGTATTTTATCGGACATCACGAAAACAAATATACGAAGGGAAAAGACATATGAACATCAGCGACTATGAAACCGTACCGTTTACAAAAGATTATTATGAGGAATTATCGCCCGAGGAAACGGCAAAGGTCCTTAAGATTGTTAAGATTCACAAAAAAGAGGATATCAAATATGCGGTTGAATTGGGCGTAAGGGCGGTATTTATGATAGCTGTCGCAGTAATAATACTGAAGTTCCTTAAATTTAATATTTCCGATCTGTCCGGCACTGTAAGTTTGCCTGCCGGAACATGGTATGCGGCAAGAATAGTAGTATCTGTAGTTACTTACGGAGGATTGCTTTATATATTTATAACTGACTGTTACAAGACGCTAAAAGGTATAAAGGATAACGAATTTTTTTATATAGCTAAGGGTACTGTTTTAAAAATAAATACAGAAGAAGTAAACCCGGAGATCGTTTATGAACACAATGAACCGGTCATTGCTTCGGCTTATCATTTTAACGGTATAAAAGTTACTATGGATATTGCTGTATCCGATACCGAGAAAATATCGTATCTTGATATTTCATACTATTAGAATTGTCTTGAAGAAATTACAGTAGGTTCGTCTGTTACAGTATTATATTTTCCTGCTCTGAAAGCGTATAACTATATTTTTAATTGTGAAACACAGAATAACATATAATATGACAATAGCTGTGTTGGTTCGTCCGTTGTGGTGTGATATTTTCCAAGTAATAAATTGTATGAATTTTTTTCAATGACTGACGGTAAAGGTAACAGCTTGTACGCATAGGCTAAAATCTGCAAAAAGAATATATAAATTCAATATAAGGATCTGTACCAATAGTTTTGACAAATCGGGAATAATATGGTATAATAAAAAATATGATAACAGGAAACAAAAGAAAAGCATATGATATGAAGCGGATTTGACGGACAGCAAAAAAACATTAATATATGATGATAATTTAACAATATGGATTTGCCGGTATAAAAAAGAGGTGAAAGCTCCATGAGGAAATGTTTTGTATCAGTGATGTTTGTACTGATAATATTTATGTTTGTAAGCTGTAAAAGCAATAATATACCGGATAACGGATCAGAGTCGGACAAATTGCAAAGTGAAAAAAATATAGTGATGATATCGGAAGTGTGGATTTTACGGGACAGGATAAAATGTATACGGTACCTAAAAAAAATATTAAGAACTTGACCACATAGAAAAAATATGGTATAATAAGAAGTATGAGATATAC
>JAMPAO010000112.1 GCA_023667165.1 Ruminococcus sp.
TTCGTTTCGTGATTTGAGAAGATCAATGTTTCATCAAGCATTACAAAACTGTCCCTCATTTGTTTCTGGCAGTATTTGTGCCAACGGTCTATCATACCCGATTCTGCGTCCCACATATGAAGAACCCTCAGAGAGCCGCCCAACTGTTCTTTGTTTTCGCGGACATATTCGTCAAGTTCAATATCTATAAGTCTAAGGGCGTCTTGCTCATCAGTAGACCAAAGCCCTTTATTGTTAAGCCAAACAGCGTAAAAATCTCCTCCTCTTATCATCAGGTCGGCACTTTTTTTAATGATAAATTTTGGGTATACCTCCACTGTGCCTTGCTTGGTGGTTTTGGTGGAAACTATAAAAAAATCTGCCATGGCTGCCTACTCCTTTTAATTGTAACTTGAAAAATAATGACTGCCTTCTTTGAACATCGGCACACCGTAATCGCCGTAACAGTCCCCCCTGAAAAATATCACGGTGTTGTCGGAACGTTCCTCGAGTTCTTCGCACACAAGACCGCAAAGGTACTCCGTCGATTCGCAGCGTTTTGCTCTACCGTTCCACATACAAGAGAACTGATACGGCTGCCATATAACATCCTTGACTGTGTCGGGGAAATATTCGGAATCGACACGATTGAGTATAGTATCAATTACGAGCCTCTGACCTTTTTCGCTTTCACCCTCCGCCTCTGCCATGGTCACCAAAGCGATGAGACATATTTCCTCCTCTCCGATCGGGTATGACCCGCTTTTGACAGTTTCCTGTTCGATGTAAGTTTCCGTAAGACTGTAATCTGTCTGCTCCTCTGATGAGCCGTCGTTAAATATGTACAACGAGCTGAACATCATAGTATACAAAGCAAGATAACCTGCTAATTTAGACATTTTTATTCCTCCTTGTATCTGTTCAGGTACCACATCGCTTGATACCATATTTCTGTTGTGCGCATATCACAAGGCGGATCCTTTACTGTAAACAATCCGCCCTTGCCATCAAAACAGTAGTTTCTTTCGAGCATTTTATTTACTGCTTTTTTGACTTGATTTTCGTCAAAAATATCGTTTTTCATATGCTCAAGACCTAAGCTGCGCATCATGCCCCAGAACCACATTCCCGTGCGGTCGCCTTTTTCGGGGTCGCACATTATTTCATTTTCACAGCGCAGAGCAAGCGCCGCCATCATTTCCAGAACACTGCACGGACGTACATCAAGATATGATGCAATAACAGCTTCGGGAATATTGTTGTTCCAACCGAAACTGTAACGCATTCCAACGCCGTCCTCATATCTATTACCGTCAAGATGAATAGAATATGTAAAGTCAATGCAATAAAGAGAATTGAGAAGTTTGGAATATGATTTATACGGGTGCTGTCTGTCAGTGATAAGTGACGCTATACTTTTTACATATACATTGTCAATATTCTCTTTCATTAGCTCCCCCTCAGATATGGTCTGTCGGCACATAATTCCTCATACGACCGTCCATCAAGGACTATCTCGTAATCGGTTTTTACGTCGTCGTTCCTTATATAAGCAAAGTCCGACTCTGCCGGTAAAAATAACATGAAATCTTTTCCGACGTTTGTTTCGTTCGCTTCTATCCTTTCGTAATCCTCATCGGTCAGAACCCCGTCCGTAAAACAGGTAAGACTGATTTTTTCATAGTCTTCAAATTCTCCGAACTGTCCCTCGGTTATGGGATACGTCACATCGTCGGTTTTCTCCTGCTGCTTGCGCCGATCGGGGCGGCAGTAATCAATGCTGCCTGTATCAGAACTAACAGTTGTTTTTTCTTTGTTCTCGACATCAGGCTTTGCGATTTTACGGTGATTTAAGAAAGCAGATTTTACACTCTCGATCTCCTCATCGGCAAGGATCTTGAATTTATTCTCGAGGTAACGATAGGATACTGCCGCTCCGCAAAAAATACCGAGCAGCAGTATAAGAGGGTATACTATCCCTTTACTCATCGTCTGAACCTCCTTTGATAGTCATAGCAGTAACGGCAAGTCCGCCGAACAGAAAAGATATACTTAAAAGTATTCCTCCCGCAATATGTCGTTTGCTTTTGGTGTTAAGTGCATAATCAAGCATGGAAACGAGAGCTTCAAAATTATCCATGCTGCACACTCCTTCCGCCCGAAAGCACGGCTATACCTCCTACAAAACATATTCCTGCCATTGCGGCAAGAAGCGAACCGAACGTATATTTATACTTTTTCATATCCGCTGCTCCTTTCATATCATATCAAGAATGTTGCCGTCAACATTGAAATCGAGCCAGTATGCTTCTCTTCCGGAAACACGGCCGCTCGTGCTGTCACGGTAAATCAAGTCTTTTATTCCGAAGTCGACATAACCGTCGCCCCTTTTGTTGTTATAGACCCAACCCACTATCTGACCGGCTTTGCTTCTTGGGATCCCCAGCATATCGTAAACGTCGTTGAGGAATAAATATCCCTGAGCGGCGAGTTTGTCGTTGGCATAACGTTGCGCCGCGTCAAGAAACATTATATTGTACTGAGAATTTTTTTCCCAATTGGGATTAAGTTCATCAAAACAACGGCAATAATCGCTTCCGTCATTTTTATTGGCCGCATCGTCTTCTTCATCTTCGTTCGGCTTTGCATCCTCACAGCGGCATTCTTCACCGCTGTTTCTGAGCCTGCGATCGACCTCCTCGCCGTATTCGTTTACGACGTTCTTTCTGTAACTCTTAAATCCTTGATCAATTGCGGCATATGCCGCAGAAATTGCCGCAACACGCATTTTCAGTATGTTGTGAGCGGCGAGAACAGCAGTAAGCGAAATCAGACCTAACCCTACAGACGGGGCATACAGCTTAAATACGTCTATCGCCGTATTCTTATATATTATAACGACGTCTTTTTTGGCGTCGTCTTCAGAATATCGGTCAGCGAAATAATCGTTGGTTAAACCAACACTCACTGCGTCCATCTGCCGATCATGTTCTTCAATGATGCCGCTTATTTTCGTAGACGCCTTGCACGCCATAACAGTGCTTGCCACTCCGCCGGCAATACCCGAAAACAGAAGTATTTCGGGACTGTGTTTTTTTATTTTAAGAGCTATCTTAAAAAAAGCTCTTGTAAGTTCTTTTTTCATAAATATCAAACTCCTTTTTAGTTTAATGCTGTTACCTTGGGAAATTTGAAAGTGTAGCCTCCTTGTACCCGAGTAACATATGCACCCCGTATATCACGCCATCCGTACTTATTGTCGGTATAGCTTCCGCTTATACCGGCAAGATCGTACAGATCCGCTACGCTCACCATTCCGTACTCGCTGATTATCTCTTCCATTGTGAGAAGAATATCCTCAGCGTCTCCTCTTGTTTCCACAATTATGTTATCGAAACGGTATGCATCGGACGCACGGCATCCCAAACGTCTTTCAGTTTCATAACGTGAAATATACGATGAACTCTTCGACGACTTGCTGTCGTAGCTTATATAACTGCTTTTACCAGCACTGCGTCCCCGTACCTGCCCGTTTACAAGCAGTTCAACACTGTCGACAATAGCAGATTTTACCGCGGGAATTATCACGTCATGGATAACATAATCTTTGACATTATCCATATTATCGGAAATTACCTCGTCAACGATTTTCTGCAGACCGCTTTTATGAACGATCTTGCCTTTTGTGATTTTACGTTTTGGTCTGACCGTTACCGCCGCTTCTTCCCTCGACTTATGGGAATTGCCTTTATAATCGCCTATCTCCACAGGAACACTTCCTTTCTCAAAAATAAAAAAGAGAGAACGCCTGTTACGGGCGTCCCCCCTTGTTGAATACATTTATGTCTTATCATCTTCGTCCGCTTCCGGTTCATCCTCGTCCCCGCACTCCTTGAAATCAGCGTCGATCACGTCGGGATCGGTCTTATCTTTCTTCTCAGCAGCTTTCTTTCTCAGTTTGCCTATACCTTTCCATATACCTCTTCCGATGCTGACTGCACCGGCTACGGCAAGTCCGCCTATAAGCAAAGCAATCCCCGTGTAGCTGCCCGAGTCATCGCCGTCCTCGTATACTGTGATATCCGTATCCTCATCCTCGTTTACGGGTTCAAGAACTTCAACCTCGTTTTCTGTTACCATTGTTTTTTCTTCCATAAAATCTCCTTATAAAATGTATTTGGGATCTCTCCCATAATATAAGCTGTTTTTTCTGCGAACTTGTGCCGATAAACAATCAGTTCAAAAGGCTCATGTTATAATTAAGCACAAGACACGGTCTGCCGTCGTCAGCTATGTCACTTGAAAAGCGAACTTCGGCTGTGCCTTTGTCCACCCACCAGCCGAACGTATCGCCGACCGCCGTGTTCCTTAATCCGATCTCGTCATATAGGTCGTTTAAGGTAACATAACCGCAGGGATCCGTAACCATTTTATGATTGACGGTATTGAACGCCCTCCGTATATGCTCAATGTCCGATGTGAAGTAGCGTCCGCTGACAGAGTCAAAGCAAAGGACGTTCCCTTTATCGGTGATGTATACCTCGGAATTTTTCACAGGCTTTCGTTCAATACTTTTAGCGGCAGCCATATCGGCTATTTCCTCCTCTTTCTTCTCGCCCAGAGTTTTGACCGTCTGCTCGCGGTAGTCCCTAAAAGCCGTTTCCGACAGGGTATAAGCTACCGCCAATGCCGCATTTTTACGCAAATTTATAGAGCTTGCACAGATAATGCAGGTAATTGACGCCGCTCCCGTCAACAATGCCGGAATATAACATTTCCATACAGTCTTTACGCTTTCCGCCGCAGATAAAGTATCGGTTCCGGTCTCGCATTTTTTCTCCTCTATTAACCGAAGAGCCTTGGGAGTTTCCTTACCGACCATTACAGCAGAAACGACCATTCCGGTCACACCGATACCCACAAGTATTTCGGGACTGTGTTTTTTGACGCTCATTATAAAACGCCTTGCCATTTTCTCAAAATATAAATTCATAACCTCGTGTCCTCCTTTACTAATATGCTAAGAATATCGCTCCCGACCTCGTATGCCGCACGAAAAATATCATCGGCGGGTTTTCCTAATCCGTAAAAATTTTTTGAAGTGTTTACAAACGACCGAATAACCGTTACGGGGTCGTTGCTGCTTGCAATTATATCGGATATTATACGGTCTGCCGCCCAGCGGGAATAGGAACGTTCCTTAAAATGATAAAAAGGCCAGTTTGCGTTAGGCTCAAACAAATGCTCGTCCCGATACCGTTGTATCATACCGATTATTTGCTGTTTATCCATATTATCATCCGCCTTTTATTTTTTTCTGTGCAGTTTGCTAAGGTCTATGATCTTGCCTGCCGAGCTTTCGGTAAGAGTCGCTCCGACTATGTTCAGAGCAACTCCCGCCAAAGTAAGCAATAACGCTTTAATGTTCATAAACATTTTCCTCCTTTCAAAATATGAGAAAACGAACGCCTAAAAAATAGGAGCGTATGTTATAACGCTCCCATTTGGTTTCATTCCTCGGATTTGTTTTTTCTTTTATTCTTTTTGGCTCTGAACTCATCAATGATATACCCAGCTATACCACCGCATAAGCCGCATATCAATACATATATGATATACCCTTTCCAGTGGAGCTTGAGCCATACCATAGATGGGTTCAAAACCATCTCTTTGTAATCTTCAAAAAATTTTATCATAACATTAACCTCCTTTTCGGAATTTCTCCATATAACTAATTGTTTTTGATGCGAAACGCGAAGAGACTTTGTTCAAGTCTCTTCGATAAGTCCGCGCTCTTTTATATCCTTGATAAATCTGCACCTATTCCAAAACGAGCCATCCAGATAAATTTCGTTCTTTCTTATCTTGCCGTACACGCCTATTTTGTACCATGTATAAATATGGTGCATTGAAGCTATCTGACAGATAAGGTCGATCTCCTCCTCGTTTTTAGGTATTATCATAGGATACTTAAACATAATCACCACGTCCTTTCGCAAAAGACGCTGTTTTTGATGCGAAAAAAAATGTACAGCCCATGTTTCAGGGCTGCACCAGCTATTTTTTCCTCTTTTCGATGATCTTTTTTATCAGCCATATCAGTATAGCGATACATACTATCACATCGCCGAACACTATTATGAATGCGGCACCGCCAACGCTTACAGCTATAACGGTCGTCACAATCAGTATTGCCAATGTCAGTACCAAAATACTAAACGTAATCATCAGATCACCTCCTCAAAAGAGGCTTTGTTTTTGCTGCGAAAAAAAAGAGGATACGCCGTAAAGCGTACCCTCGCCTGATTTTACTTCTTAAAGGGCTTAAATTCTCTTATAAGTCCTTTGAACGTCTGAGAAGTGAACGTGCCTTTCTCCTCAAACTCAAGTCCTTTAGTCATCCAGACCGAGTAGAATATCTGCGGTATGATAAGTCCCGCTGCAGCTAATACAAAGCTAAAAATGTCTTTAAGCCTGTCCGATTTCTTTTTGCTTTCTTTTTCCAGCAAATCATTATCGGATTTTTGCTTCTCCAAATTCAGCCTGTACAGCTCCGCAACGTCCTTTACAGCCGTAGAATGCTCCTCGGAACCCAGATCCAGATCATCAAGTTCGTCCAGTTCACGGTTTATCTCCTCCGTTATTCTGTCGCTCAAATTTTCCTTGTTCATAAAAAACAACTCCTTTAAGAATATTTCGGATCTCCCGTAACAGACCGTGTTTTATTTGCGAACCACTTTCAAAGTTATTTCTCTTTTACGGCTGATGTCGTCTAAATCACGGTTTAGCACAAGGGATAAAAAATCCTTCGATGGGTCGGTGATACTTACTATCAACGCCCCCGAAGGACGGCTGTGAATATATAAAACAAGAACTGCGACCGCAGCACCCGCACATCCTCCCATAAGCCATACGAGCAGAAATACCAGTGTTTCAGCCATTCCGTCAAACCTCCTTTATACTATAATAACACATTTTACGGTCGCCTGCGTGATGTTTTTTCTGAAATTTCCTCCTTTTCTTAAAAATAACGAATTTCTTCGTAAAAAAAGAGCCGAGATAATCTCTCAGCTCCGAAAATTTTCACGGTCTTCTTGACCCTGGTCTCCAACTGTAGCAGTCTTCTTTGCACTCGGGATAACCGTTGAAACCGCAGACGGTACACATATCACAGTCCCTTACTTTTTCATCGGGATATTCCTCGTCAAACTCATACTCCATAAGTTCCCATTTACCGTTTACAAGTACAGGTTCACAGGCTTTATGATGTATAATATGCATAAATATCAACCTCCCTTTCCGATAGTATACCATACTTTTTTAGAAAAGTAAAGAGCCTTTGCAAAAAGACTCTTTACCGTTAGGAATAGGGCAACGTTCCGAATTACGATATCAGAACACTGAACTGCTCCTTAAGCCTGTTATAACTTGCGTCTTCGGTGCTTATGCTGATACGGTAATAGACCTTTCCCTTGCTGTTTCTTAAAGTTTTAACAGTAGGGTCTAAACCTTCAACAAAAAGCAGCTTCAGACACAGATCTAACTGCTTAGAGTTAGTTGCAATGAAATCCTGCATTGGACTCACCTCCTTTCTCCCTGTAATATAACTTGTATTTGCTGCGAAGTTCTCACAACAAAGCGTCTTCGGGCATCGGATCAATCGCTGTTTCGATTATCCAGCACTCCAGACCGTCGTCCATTACCGTTTTTCTGTTGTCGAAATCGATCCAGTAATAATCCATATCATCGTTGACGGTCCACCCGACTGTTTCACCGTAGTCGGTCTTGGGTATTCCGAGAAATTCATAGAGA
>JAMPAO010000113.1:0-5726 GCA_023667165.1 Ruminococcus sp.
GGACTTATCAGACGGCTCATTGACGTGTCCCCAACGGGAAACAAGATACCCTCGAAGGATTACCGCAGGATAATGGAGCGTATCCCTTTTGAGCTGGGAGGTATCGCCTGCCGATGCCTTGAAGTCTACAAAAGGGACCCGTCGCGGTATGACGGATATATTCCCGTATCAATGATGGGTGCTTCCAACGACTTCTACAACTATGTCCTTGACAGCTATTTCGTTTTCAAAAAAGAAGACGGAATAACCATGACAAGGGCATGGGAAATGTACAAGCATTACAACGAAGAGGCGAAAGTGACGTTTCCTTATCCTCAAAGGATATTTAAGGAAGAGCTTAAAAACTACTTCCGAAATTATGAGGAACGTCATACTTTTCCCGACGGGACAAGAGTCAGGAGCTATTACTCCGGATTCAGGACCGATATTTTCGACGGCTCTGAAACAGCCGAAAACGGGAAAGAGGATCAGTCCCATATACTCGAAACAATGATATTTTCCGAACAGCCGTCAGCTTTTGATAAAGCGTGTTCGGGTTGTCCCGCACAGTATGCAAACGAAAAAGGTACGCCGATAAATAAATGGGGCAACGTTGCCGAAACCCTGTCGGATATTGATACGGGCAGGCTCCATTATGTTAAACCTCCGGAAGATCATATTGTCATAGACTTTGATATTCCGGATGAAAAGGGAGAAAAATCCCTTGAAAAAAACATAGAGGCTGCAAGCAAGTTCCCGCCTACCTACGGAGAGCTGAGCAAAAGCGGCAGCGGTATCCATCTCCATTATATTTATACCGGAGATGTGAAAAAGCTGTCACGGATTTACGATGAACACATTGAAATAAAGGTGTTCACAGGCAACAGCTCACTGCGGCGTAAACTGACTTTATGCAATGATATTCCCATTGCGAAAATCGGCTCGGGGCTGCCCCTGAAAGGAGAGGATAAAGTGATAAGTTGGGAGGGTGTGAAAAGCGAGAGAGTTCTGCGCACCATGATACGCCGAAATCTTAATAAGGAGTATCACGGAGCGACAAAGCCCAGCGTGGATTATATCCATAAACTGCTTGAGGACGCTTACAAGGCCGGTTACGATTACGATGTTACCGACCTGCGTAACGCCGTGCTGGCTTTTGCAGCAAAGAGCACCAATCATGCAGACTACTGCATAAAGCAGGTAAACAAAATGAAATTCAAGTCGGAGAAGATGTCCGACAACAAGGACAGCGAAAATACAAAGCTGATATTTTACGATGTGGAGGTCTTCCCCAACCTCTTCCTCGTAAACTGGAAGGCACAGGGCGAGGATAAAAAGGTGGTGAGAATGATAAATCCGACTTCAGCCGAGATAGAAGATCTTTTAACGTTCCGCCTGGTAGGCTTTAACTGCCGCAGATACGATAATCATATTCTGTACGCACGGCTGATGGGATATACCAATGAACAGCTTTACAAGCTGTCGCAGAAGATCGTAAACGGCTCTCCCGACTGCTTCTTCGGCGAAGCGTACAACATTTCCTATACGGACGTATATGACTTCTGCGCGAAGAAGCAGTCGTTGAAAAAGTGGGAGATCGAACTGGGTATTCACCATAAGGAATTGGGTCTGCCTTGGGACAAGCCTGTTCCGGAGGAAATGTGGACAACTGTTGCCGAGTACTGCGATAATGATGTACTGGCAACGGAAGCGGTGTTTAACGCCCGAAAGGCTGATTTTACCGCAAGGCAGATACTGGCTGACGTGGCGGGAATGACCGTCAACGACACCACCAACACCCTGACCACCCGAATTATATTCGGAAATGACCGTCACCCGCAGGACAGTTTTAATTACAGGGATATGGGCAAGTTGGATGACACCGTATCTAATTTTAACATTGTTGACGGTATTATGTATGCCGATATCGGCGATGAAAAATACACCTTGTTCAACGAACTCGGACTTCCCGTATTCCCGGGGTACAAATTCGAGAACGGAAAATCCACCTACCGCGGCGAAGAGGTCGGCGAGGGCGGCTATGTCTATGCCGAGCCGGGAATGTATTCGGACGTTGCCCTGCTTGATATTGCTTCTATGCACCCATCAAGCATTGTGGCGGAGAACCTTTTCGGTGACGAATACACCGCCCGCTTTAAGGAAATTCTTGACGCACGGCTGGCTGTCAAGCACAAGGATCTTGAAACGGCAAAGAAAATGCTGAGCGGCAAGCTCGCCAAATATCTTGACGATGAAAACGCTGCGGCAGACCTGGCGCAGGCTTTGAAAATTGCCATAAATTCCGTTTACGGACTGACCTCCGCGGGCTTTGACAATCCGTTCCGTGACAAGCGGAACATTGATAATATTGTGGCGAAGAGAGGTGCGCTGTTCATGATAAACCTCAAGCACGAGGTTCAGAGCAGGGGTTTCACTGTGGCGCATATCAAGACCGACAGTATTAAAATCCCAAACGCAACTCCCGAGATAATCGAGTTTGTCACCGATTACGGAAAGGCGTACGGTTATAACTTCGAGCACGAGGCTACATATGAAAAGATGTGCCTCGTAAACGAGGCCGTGTATATCGCTAAGTACAAGGACGGCAGACATGCGGGAGAGTGGACGGCAACGGGAACGCAGTTTGCCGTACCCTATGTGTTCAAGACCCTTTTCACCAAGGAGGATATTTCCTTTGAGGATATGTGCGAAACAAAAGCGGTCACTTCCGCTTTATATTTGGACATGAACGAGGGACTGCCGGAGGGTGAGCACAGTTATCACTTTGTAGGCAAGGTGGGGCAGTTCTGTCCCATTAAAGACGGCTGCGGAGGCGGAGTTCTTCTCCGTGAAAAGGACGGAAAATATTACGCTGCTTCCGGCACAAAAGGCTATCGCTGGCTGGAGTCGGATATGGTCAGATCTCTTGGAAAAGAAAAAGAGATCGACCGCAGTTATTATGAAAAACAGGTAAACGACGCTCATGACGCTGTTGCAAAATACGGCGATTTTGAGTGGTTCGTATCATAAAATTCATAAAATTATATTTTTGAAAAGGAGTTGCTTACTATGGCAAAAGAAAAGATCGGCAACCTTGTTATTGAAAACGCAAGGCTGATGTTTAGAAATTTCAGAGGAGAGGAAACAAAATACAACCGCAAGGGCAGCAAGAACTTCTGCGTCGTCGTAGACGATAAAACGACGGCAGACAAACTTGCCGCCGACGGCTGGAATATCCGCAGCCTTGCTCCCCGTGACGATGACGAAGATCCCTGTTATTATATTCAGGTGGCAGTGTCCTTTGAGCATACACCGCCCAAGGTGGTCCTTATATCGGGAAGAAGCAAGACAACGCTGGACGAAGAGTCTGTGGCGGCTATCGACCATGCGGAGATAAGAAATGCGGACTTGACTATCCGCCCCTATTGCTGGGAGGTAAACGGGAAAACGGGTATAAAGGCGTATCTGAAAACCCTTTATGTCACGATCGAAGAGGACGAGTTTGCGCAGAAATATGCGGACGAATACGATGACGAGCATTTGCCGTTCTGATGTTGAGGAAAGGAATTATATTTGTATGTATATCGAAAAATCGGAATTTGAGTACGGCGAACTCTATATGACCCGAGGTATTGATGAACGAATGCACGAGGGAGATCTTTTCAAGTCTTTTGTTGCGGAGTCGGTAAACAGGTATCTGCGCCGTGACTGGGGAGATACCTGCGAAGAAGACGCAGATCTCAATGACGAGGCTTTGAAAAGCGGCGACCGCCTTCTTGCGGTTTATATTTTCCCAAAAACAGGTGAGACAATATGGATCATCACCGAAGCGGACAGGTCTGTTACAACGGTGCTGTTACCCGAGGAATACTGATGGTACCGCTGTACGGTCACCAGAGAGCAGCAGTGGATAAAATGAAAAACGGCTGCATTCTCTGCGGAGGTGTGGGTTCGGGAAAAAGCAGGACCGCTCTTGCGTATTATTACGCACAGAGCGGCGGGGATCTTGACTCTGAGTTTTTTTGCCCTATGAAAGATCCCAAAGATCTTTACATAATCACCACCGCTCACAAACGGGACACGCTGGAGTGGGAAGGCGAGCTTGCGCCGTTCCTGCTTTCGGTGCGCCCCGAAAACTGCCGTTACAAAGGTCTGAAAATCGTCATTGATTCCTGGAACAACATCGGAAAGTATGTAGGAGTAAAGGGCGCTTTCTTTATATTCGACGAACAGCGGGTGGTAGGTTCGGGAGCATGGGTGAAGGCTTTTCTGAAACTTGTAAAGTCGAATGACTGGATACTTCTTACCGCCACCCCGGGGGACAGTTGGCAGGATTATATCCCCGTATTTATTGCCAACGGCTTTTACAGGAACCGCAGCGAGTTTATGCGGGAACACATCGTGTACAGCCGTTTCAGCAAGTACCCCAAAATAGACCGTTACATAAATACGGGGAGACTGATACGGCTTAGAAACAAGATCCTTGTCAGCATGGAATTCGAAAGAAGAACGGTTTCCCGTCATGAGGACGTTTATGCGAGGTATAATATTTGCGCTTACAAGGATATACTGCGAAACCGCAGGAACCCCGACACGGGAGAACCTATAATCAACGCGGGAGAGCTTTGCTATACTCTGCGGAAGGCGGTCAATTCAGACGAGTCCAGGCAGACGGTTTTGCTCGAACTGCTGGAGAAGCACTCGAAAGCGATCATATTCTACAACTTCGACTACGAGCGTGATATTCTGCTGAACCTCGGTTACGCCGAGGGTACGGAGGTCGCCCAGTGGAACGGGCACAAGCATCAGCCTGTTCCCAGGGGTGAAAAGTGGATATATCTGGTGCAGTACACCGCAGGCTGCGAGGGGTGGAACTGTATCGCCACCGATACCATTATATTCTACTCCCAGAACTATTCCTACAAGGTCATGGTTCAGGCAAGCGGCCGTATTGACAGGCTTACCACACCGTATAAGGTGCTTTTTTATTATCATCTGAAGTCCCGCTCGGGCATTGATATTGCCATAGGCAGGGCTTTGGAGGCTAAGAAAGAGTTCAACGAAACCAAGTTTGCAAGTAAATTCGGAAAGGATGGAAAGAAAAATGGCAAACACTGATTTTACGGTTAAATACGAGACCCGTCTTTGCACGGTAAACGGCGAAACAGGTTTATTTCACATATGGGAAAATTACTCCCGTGCAATGGACGGTCTTGCCTCCGCCAAAGTAAACGGTATCGTGGAATTTGTCGACGGGGTCAGACGGGTAGATCCCGAGGATATTCGTTTTTGTGACGAAACAAACGTTATACTTGGCGCAATGGACACTCGGAAGGAGGAAACAGCATGATAAAAATAGAAAACACATCTGTACATGGTTTTGAACCCGCTTTACGGGGAATGAGAAATCCTATGAACAGTTGGGACAACGCTGACAGCATTTTTATAGGTCCGGTGTTGTGCGAACACTTCAATGAATGTCCTGCTTACGCTCCCGATGAGGAATACGGGGACGTTTGTATGGAGCAGGAATTCAGACGGGGTGCCGGTACTGAGGAACTTTCCCGTATAGGTGAAAACGATCACCGCCTTGCAATGCGGCTTGCGGGCAAGGGCTCCGTTCGCGCCAAGTACCGCCGCATGATAACGGTTTATGCGGACATCACCGCTCCTCTGTACTGGTGGAAGGAGTTCGACACTTACAAAGTCGGCACTGTCGCCAACTCCTGCTCCACAATGCACAAAAT
>JAMPAO010000113.1:5826-7787 GCA_023667165.1 Ruminococcus sp.
ATTTATATTTACCGCCGTGAACACAAGCTGGACGAGTGGCGTGACTTCTGCAAGTGGATAGAAAATCTGCCCTACAGCGAATTTATTACGGCGGGAAAGGAGGAAAAAGCATGACCGTAAACGTTATTTACAATGGAGTACAGGCGGAGCAGGAAGAGATCGACCGTTACGTCGACTACTGCATAAGCAAGTATAAGGACAAGACAGTCGACGAGATAACCGTTATATTTGACGGGGATTATGTTGACCTGTCCGTTGGATTTGCGGCAGTGCCTTTTGACAGGATACGCCGCATTACGGGTTATCTGGTGGGCAGCCTTGACCGTTGGGGCGACGCAAAAAGGTCGGAGGAACGGGACAGGGTAAAACATATGTGAGGAGGAGATCTAATGATTATAACAAGTCCGTATATTTCGGAAGTATATTCTATCATTTACACAGATCCACCTTGGAAACAACAAAAAGGAAACATTAGGAAATGCCGTCCTAAACAACAAAAATCTTTTGATTATCAGACAATGTCACTGGACGATTGTTTTGAGATACAACGCCCTTTTTTTGAGTTAGGTACGGAAAAACATAATGTATTCATGTGGGTGATTGATAAATACTTACACGACGCTGAGCAAAAAATGAACGAGTTGGGTTATGTTTTACATGCCCGAATTATATGGGATAAAGGAAATGGAATTGCTCCCGCTTTTACTGTTCGTTTTTCACATGAGTACTTGCTTTGGTTTTATCCAAAAGGAAGAATGCTTATGCCGCGAAGAGAGTGTAGAGGAAAATACACGACCGTAATAAGAGAGCCGTCTACTTATCATAGCAAAAAACCACTGCGTGCTTATGAAATGATTGAGGACATGTTTGACGGAAACAAGCTCGAATTGTTTGCTCGAAATACACGTATTGGTTGGGATAGCTTTGGGGATGAACTAACATAAGTTCGCAAAATATACAAGCTCTACTATGAGGGGAGAAAGGAGGTGATTCCGATGCAAGATTTTCTTGCGGTGAACTCTAAGCAGTTAGGTATTTGTCTGAAAATGCTTTATGCGGAGAAAGTACGTTATTCTGTTAAAGTTGTTGAAAACAACAAAGGCAAGATAAACTACATAATCAATGCTGAAGTTGATAACGACACTTACAAGAAACTTAGGGAACGCTACAGGATAATGATTTCGTAAGGAATTATTTATCTTTCAGCAACGGTAAAGAGTCTTTTTTACAAAGGCTCTTTACTTTTGAGAAATGGCGTGTTATAATATAGAAAAAGGAGGTTGATATTTGTGTACACAATACATCATAAGGTTTGTAAGCCTGTTAAAATCAACGGAAAATGGGATCTTGAGGATTATGAGTACGACGAGGAAATCCCCGATGAACAAGTTAGGCATTGCAATGTATGCACGGTTTGCGGAATGTCCAGTTACCCCGAATGCACCAAGACGTGTATACATGGCGGTCTTATCGACTACGATACCAAAACAGAACAGAGCAGGAGCTGAGAATTATCTCGGCTCTTTTTTATATTCTCGGAAAGGAGGAAAACAAAGTTGAACAAGATATTATATCGGCTTATGCCGAAGAAATTTTATATTTCTCTTGACGGGCTGAATTTTCACGGGTATAATATATCTGTGAAAGGAGGTTTGTCAATGGACGGAGAAAATGAGCTGATACTAACAACCGGCGAAGAAAGAAGTTACAATTTTCTGTCAAAGGTTCTTTCCTGCCGTAAAGAAGAAAATTCCGAGCTTATATCAATAGTGCGTGATCCGTCGGTACCGGAAGATATCTGCAGACGGGCTTTGGAATGTATCGAGAATGACCGTAACACATTTCGGACAATAGCTTTCTTTGCCGCAGGAGCAGCCGTTACATACTTTGTTATACATGGCCGGAAAGTATTATGAAATCGTTCGCAGGAGCTGAGAATTATCTCGGCTCTTTTTTATTTC
>JAMPAO010000114.1 GCA_023667165.1 Ruminococcus sp.
GCCGCTCCCTTTTCTGGGTGTGTCAAGCTCTTTTTTTCCTTTGGGTCTGCAACAAGCCATTTCTCAAAATTTAAAAAATACTTCTTTATCGTGTTCAGCCTTTATTATCCGCGTCTTTTTAAACCGCTCAAACCGTTACCGGCTCTCCCGCCGTTTCAATGGTAGTTTCCATACCGTTGACGGTAACGCTGGGATCGTCTAAATCTATTATAAGGCATTTTCTGCCCTGTATAACCGTAGTACGCACCTTGTCTGTGGCTTCCTTGCTGATGTTTACGGTTATCTCCGCTGCGGAGAGAACGGTCTTGTTCTCCACAAGGTTAGACGCTTTAAGAACGGCGTCGCCGATAGCTGCACTGTACACGCTGTCCAGCGCATCCAGCTTTTCTCCGCTTATACCCGCGTCGGAAAGAATGGTTTTCATTCGTGCGCAGTCGATAACTGGCGGCTCCGTTTCGTTTTTATTCTGGTCTATTATGTCCTGTATAATATCATTTACGTTGGTTATCACCGTGTAGTCCAGTTCCTCGCGGCAAACGTCGGTAAGCACCGCACGGAAACGCTCCTTTTCCCCGTCGGGAGTGAAATCGAATTTGCAGTCCAGAACGGCCTCCACAATGGAAAGATTGGGTTTTTTAGGCGACCTGGTATAGTACATAACTCTATTGACGTCGGGAGAACGGTCGTTGAATACCGGATAGAAAAAACCGTCCTGAGGATTTCTGGCAATTATCATCTCGGTGTTGGATTTTTTTGCAATGGTCTGAGCGGCCTCATCGTAAAAAAGTCCGTCGTCGCCCGTATTCACAGGACATATGGCTGCGGTAATGAAGTTATATTCACTGTCGCTTTCGTCATGCCTTTCATCGTTTTTATCCTTTACAAGAATACTGTATGTACAGTGACCCACAATAACGGTATATGCGCCGGAATAATCGACGTTTTCCACTATCCGTTCCACCAGCCTCTTATTAGCCTCCTCGTCCTCCAGGCGAGTCTTGACTGCCGTATACAGTATATCCTGCGCTCCTCCCTCCTCATATGACTCGTTTGGGAAAGGATATTCGGTAAGATTTTTTCCAAGGCTCCCGCTGAAAGTTTTCTTCAGCGTTTCCATTACCACCGCGCCCTCGTCCTCGGGCATCAAGCCGTAACCCTTTGCGTCGGTGAATTTAATGTTTTTCTCCGCGTCCGCATAAGCGTACAGTATGCGGTTTAATGTGAAAAAACCGCATCCCTCGGAAAAGTTTCGCTTGATCTCCGCTATTTCTTTTTTGTTCATCTTGTTTCAAACCTTTCTTTTCATTAAAAATACAGCGGCTCGGCTGACGCTTCAACGCTGTAAAAATAAAATCATATTAAATTATATCATATCAAAACAGCTTTTTCAATTGACATATTTTACGAATATCAGTAGATGATTTTTTCCACCCATAGCTTATTTTTTTCATCAATCCCTGCTTTGAGCAGAGCTTTTTCCGCTGTTATATAGTAATCGTTGAAATCAGCCTTGCCGTCGTTTACAGTCCATGCCGCCCCCATACTGACGGAAAGACCGGCGTTTACGCCGCTGTCAAGAATAATATTCTCCGTGCCGCTTATAAACTCCTCGGTCATTTCATAAAACTGAACCTCCGAAATATCGGTGATGAATATAACGAACTCATCTACATAATACCTAAAAATAACGGCTGATTTATATGCCTTTTTGAGCATATCCGTGATCTTTCGGATGATCTCGTCGCCTTCTGCGCTTCCAAAGTCCTCTCTGAACTCCTCAAAACCGTCTATACCCGCCACCGCCATATAGCAGCGGGATCTGTTTTCGGCAACAGCAGTCTTTATCTCATTTATTTCGCTGCCGCAGAGGCAAGCTTCATAGGATGACTTCGTACAGCCGGAGCTTTCAATCCGCCCTATAACGTTTATCACTTGACCGTAAGCGTCCGTAATGCTTGCGTAATGTATGCGGTACATACTGTAATCCTTATGCCCATCTTGAATTATACGGATATCCATACTCCCCTTATATTCTTTTCTGCACGCTCTGCAAAGGCAGTTGTAATAATATGAGATATCATCGGGATTTATATAATCGCATCTGCGCAGATACATATTGTAATTTTCGATAACTGTGCGGCCGGCGGCGTTAATATTTGTGCATATCATTGTATCGTCGGCGCAGCCGTACTCAAAGATCGGCGCAGTACATATACTTTCAAGCAGTCTGCACCGTTCCTTGGCTATATTCAAATCGTTATACATTTGATTTATATCGGAAATATCGTTTACAGCCGCAAGAAAAACGGGATACTCGCTTTTTATAAAGTCAACGAGCTTTGCGTGTACGGAAAACTGCCCCACGGAACCGTCGAAGCGATATCCCCGAACATTGCAGTAAAAATCCGAACCTGTTTCTATGCACTCGGCGGCGTGTTCAAATATACGCTTTTCATCGTCCTCGAACAATGTCACCGTAATATTGTCTATATAGGGCAGATACTGCTCCATAGTATAGCCGACGCTGTCAAAATAGCGCTCGTTAAGATAAAGCGCCTTTACCTTGCCGCCCTTTACCTCGAAAACGCTTATGCCGTCATGCATACTGTTAAAAAGATCTCTGTACAGATCTCCGCTTTCATCTGCGGGTATCAGAACGGAGGGGTTTGTGATTTTCAAAAGTCTGTTATCCATGTCGATTCTCCTTTGAACATAACTGCAAAACGATTATTCCTACGATATTCCGCACCGAAACAGATATCAAAGGAACGCGAACATAACTCGAGGCTGCCGGGTATATGCAGAGAAACCTTATCTATCCGAAACACACAGAATATCATGGCAGTCCGTTAATTACCTGAACATTGTATGCTTTTAAAGGATCATAGACATGAGGCAGGAAAAAGACTGTATAATCACATTTATGTGCTTAAAACCTTGCGATGTGCTAATATGCGAATTGCCTTGAATAGTATTATATCACATTTTTCGGCAAATTGCAATATCTTTCTTAAAAAAATATTATATAAAAATTTATAAAAATAACAGCAAATGTTACAATATTTATAATTTATTGAAAACATTTTAATTTGTGTGGAAAATTTGACCGTTATCTTGCGGAAGCCTTAAGCTCCCTTATTTCAGCGGAAATTTTCGGGTCGGCGGGAAGAGGATCGAACATGGGGCGCGACAGATAATATCCCTGCATCAGATCGACTCCGCAGCCTATAACGGTTTTCATCTCGGCATATGTTTCCACGCCCTCCGCAAGAACAAGGATATTTTTAGGCTTTGCAAGCGCGACAAGGTTTGTGATTATGTTCATTCGGCTCACGTCCCTGTCGCATCCGCAAATAATGGCGTGATCTATCTTGATGATATTGGGATTGTAGTTTATTATGGCAAAATCGCTGTTGTAGCCGCTGCCGAAATCGTCAAGCGCGATCATAGCGTTCCATTTCTTAACGGTTTTCTGCTTTGCGTTGGTATACTCATCATTGGAACTGTCGCTCTCGAGGAATTCAAGGACGATCCTGCTCAGATAATCCTTGTTTTCCCGCTCAAATATCTCCATATCCTCGCTTTTCATCATACAGCTAAGGAGCGAATTGACAAATATTTTTGCATTTTCCGCAATATGCCCCTTTTGGCATTGATCTCTGAAATGCGCCATTGCAAGCATCATTGTAAGACGTTCCACTTCGTACAGCTTTGCGTCCGTCCGTGCAATGCGGATAAATTCCAACGGACTTTTGAATATTTCCGACTGGGGGCGCATAAGCGCTTCATAGCCGTATATTTCCCCCGTATCAACCGAATAAATGCTTTGCAAAGCGTACTTGACGCTCTGCTCCTCGATTATGCGGTTCATTTCCTCAACGCCTGTTGTCAATATATAATCCTTGTTATAATCGGACATATTGAACTCGGCGACATTTCCTTTTGTGGAATGCTTTATCTCGTACATTGCAAAATCGGCGTATTTTATAAGCATTTCGTAGGAGGTGGAATTGTCCGGATACCAGGATATGCCGCCGCTTGCTCTGATCTTATAGTGAGTGCCGTCGGTAAGTATGCAATAGCTTGCGGCAAGGGAATTTCTTACGTCCGCAATGATCTGTCTGATCTCGTCCTTGCTTTCAAAGCCGTAAAGGAACACGATGAACTCATCTCCCGAAAGCCTTGCGGGAATGCCGTTATGATCGGAAAACAGCTTAAAAACGTTAGCGGCGGTCTTTATGTAATCGTCGCCGAAATCATGACCGTAGGTATCGTTGACATATTTCAGATTGTCAAGATCCCATATGATAAACGCGGCTGTACGCAGCTTTTCCGGACGCGAGAATATATGCTCCACCTTGTGGTAGAACGCACGTCTGTTAAGCAGTCCCGTAGTAAGATCGTGATCCCGCTCGTATTCGATTTTCTTCTTTTCGATCACAAGATTTGTGGTATCCTGAACAAGACCGATAATATGGTTTTTATCCTTTGTAATGCTGAATTTGAGCCAGCGGGCGGTCTTGTTGTGTTCGTCGGCGCAGACCACCTCTATCGTATCGGCGATGTTATCCGCATCATCGGAGGTAAAAACGGGACTGCGGCTTATCTTTTTCTTTTTGTCAAATCGGTTTATATATTCCATAAACAAATCTATTGAAATATTCATATCTCCGCTGACGGTCTTGTCATAATTGAGCAGGCTGAGCAGGCTTTCTCCCACAAAAATGCTTCCTGCCGCGATATCGTACATAAAAACGCCTATTCCCATATCAGCCATACTGATTATTTTGGAAACTCTCGACGAGCTTTCGCGCACATTTACCTGAAGCTCGGCAATGGCGTCGGCAAGTCTGTCTATCTCCGCAATATCCGATGATCCGAAGGAAATAATATCATTGCTTTCATTATACGTATCAAGCGTTCTGATAATATTTTCCACAGGCGACGTGATCCGCTTATTGATAAGCAGCGCAAAAAGGATATTGAGTACGGCGGAAATGGCTGTGGATATAAAGAGCATAGTAATAAGTCCGTTATATATCTCAAGTATCTTGCCGGAATCGGCAGCGGAAATGACCGCCCAGTCCTGATATATATAAGGACTTCCCGTTTTGTAAAGATTAATATCGTGTATGCAGCCGATTATATCGCGGTCGTCGGTCTTCCCGAACCGGTATATAAGCTCGCTTACACCGTTTTCGGCGTTCAGAACGGCTCCCGAGGATCTTACCCGCGAATAAAACGCGCCCGAATGACTGAGGACATCATAGTCACCCGAACCGTCAAAATCCGCTGCAAGCATATAGCAGGCTCCGTCGCGGAGATAATCGTTTGTCGTCATCTGGCTGAGTATGGTTTTTTCCATAAGTCCCACGCCTATAACGCCGTAAACGGCGCCGTCGGAGGTTCTCAGCGGGATAGTGTATTTTATGCTTGGCTGCGCAGACCGCGATATTCTTGAATAACCGCTCCAATAACCCAGATCACGCGGCGACAGATCGGGATTGTTCTTTGCGGCGTCAACGGAAGTTTTGAAAAAATCAAAATCGCCGATGCTCGAATCGTTTACAGGCATATGCGCCGCCCACTCAAAATCAAGAACTATATTAAGCTCCCTTGCTATTTCCGAGCTGCCCATTTCCATGAAAAGATCGGTGTTTTCCGATATGTTGCTATCATTGATATCGGTATCGCGCAGATAAATACCCGCTCTTCTGCCGTCCTCGCCGTATAGTTCTCCCGTATCAAGGACAATGTATGCGTCGTTTACCTGATCTGTGCGCAGGAGATATATCAATGCCTGCGCTGTTTCCGACAATATGCGGCGATTTATCTCCTTATCGGTCTTAAGCGCTCCGATATCAAGATCCATATCCGCCAGTATTCTCTCCACCGTTCTGTTTACAGACTCGCTTGACTGATAAACATGAGCGGTTTTTGAATTGAGCAGATTTTCTATAGATATCCTCCTGGTATCTGTTTTTTCGGAGAGTATATCATAGGCATATTTTTTGATGGTGGTAAATTCACCGCCTATGAGCATTACCGAAAAGAATATTACAAATTCCAGCACGGGAAGAATTATCATCAAGGAAAAGAGGATCGCCGAAAACGGTTTCTTCCGCTTGTTCGCGGCTGAGGGATTATTTATTTTTTTCATAATGCCTCCGATTTGACAAAGTATTGGATCATATGTCAGACCGGCAAGCGGCGCCCCCGGGCAGACCGCTTGTATGCCGAAGATCCATATATTCAGTCGCTCTGAGCTATGTCTGTAAGCTGAGTGATAAAGCTGTTATACCATTCCTCAAACGCCTTATCGCCGGTGTATTCGTCCATGACCGCCGCACGGTCCTCCCCCGCGTTAATTCTGTCAAACGCTTCCTCATGAGCCTGAGAAGCGGTGTCCTGAATGTAGTCGCCCAGAAAATCTCTTGTTTCGGTGGAATTGGAGAAAGGCTTTGCGGCATACAGATTATAGGAATTTATCTGCCCGATGGCGGTTTCCAGCGAACGGGTAAGCGTATCGTTCATATCATTGCTTACCGAGGAAATTTTTGAAAAATCATTTGCAGCCTTTTTAACAGGAAGATATCCCGAATTTACGGAAAATTCGATATTTCTCTCCTCCTCGGTGAACCATTTCAAAAATAATGCGCTGGCATATTCTTTTCTTTCATCGGATTTTATTACCGACATACCCGCGCCCTGCTGAACGATATACGGATCGGTATTTTCAAAATTGGGCACGGGAAGAACCGCGTTTTCTATAGGATAAGTATAATCGTCGCCTACAGTGACCTCGGTGGGATAATACGCCGCGCCCGTGGTAGAGCAGATCATGGCTATTATCTTTCCTGTTTTGGCGTCGTCGCTTCTGTAACGGCTTTGAGCGGTATAATATCCTTTTACGTAGGGAACGTAGTAATTGTCCCAAAGCCGCCTTATAACAGCTTCGTCGGCGTCCACTGTGACGGTTCCGTCCGACTCGGACGCAAACTCGCAGCCCAACTGCTTAGCGCCTATATACATATAGTTTGCAACGCTGTCGCGTCCGAAAAACGCTTTGCCGTCATTGGCGGTGTCGGGAGTAAGACTGTCGGTGTAATTATAATATTTTTCCGACACCTCCGTAACGCCCTCCCATGTTGAAAGATCGTCGTATGTTACGTTTTCCGAATCGGCAAACTTCTGCCAGTCGGTAAGATTTATCATCATTATTTCCGTGCTTTTGGCGGTGGGGAATATCTTCAGGCTGCCGTCCTCTCCGAACTCTCCCTCGTCTATGTACTCATCAATATATTCGGAAAGCTCGCCGTCGGTAAAATAATTCTTTATATCGGCAAGATACCCTTGCTTGTCAATAACATATGCCGTTTCGGAGTATGTTGCAAAGATATCCGGCGGATTTTCCGATCCCGGCTCCTTGTTGACCGCGGCGATAACACTGTCGGAAAGCTCCGAAATGGAATTCTTTGTAAACGCCTCTGCAATGATCCCCTTTTCATGTCCGACGGTATTGTTAAATTCACTGACGGCATTGTCGAAATATGTCTGCTGAACTCCGTTGTAATAATGCCATATGGTAACAGTCACAGGATCGTTCGGATCAAGAAGAGCCTCGGAATCGTTATCATTCTCAGCGCAGCCTGCCGCAAGGGAAGCAGCGAGAACAGCGGCGACAGAAAC
>JAMPAO010000115.1 GCA_023667165.1 Ruminococcus sp.
AAGACATCTTGCCAAAAAACAAACCTATAGCATAAGAGGGGTAACGTGCAAACTAAAGCAATCGACCAAAAAACAACAAACTATTATATCCTGTTGCAAAATATTCAGATAATGTCAATATTTTATTAACCTAATGTCTGCCCCTTGCTGAAATTAACGCCTGTCCCTGTGCGAAAATTTGTAAATATACATATTGCTAAACCGGAAGAAATGTAGTATAATAATTACAGCAAAGCAAAAATTGACCCTGCGGTTTGCGGAAAAAGGCGGGAAATTTCAAGTATGCGGCTTGACGCGGCGCTTACCCGCCGTTTTCGTCTGTTTCCGGATATTTATTGCTTTGCTTATAAATAAATATAATTACGGCAATCCGTAAAATTACCCAATGCATACGGAGCTTCGGAAGAAACGGACGGTTGGCGATCCTTGACCTCTTTCCGCAAAATACGGGATCGATTTTACGCGTTGCTTCAAACGGAGGCAGCTATGAGCATTACAGCCGCAAAATTCTTCAAAAACGCCGAGAAAAAGAAAATAGCCTTTATCGGCGTGGGAGTGAGCCACACCGAGCTTATCAAAATGTTTTTGAAAAAAGGACTGGACGTTACCGTCTGCGACAGGAAAACAGCGGAGCAGATGAACGAATATAACGAGCTTTCCCAATGCGGAGCGAAATTCTCTTTGGGGGAAAATTACCTTGCGGATATCGAAAAAGGCAGCTTCGATATGGTTTTCAGGACTCCCGGAATGTACTACAACTCCCCGCCGCTGCAAAGGGCGAGAGCTATGGGTACGGCTGTTACCTCCGAGCTGGAGGTGTTCTTCGACCTGTGTCCCTGCCCCATATACGCCGTGACGGGTTCCGACGGAAAAACCACCACCACTACCGTCATAGCGGAGCTTCTTGCGGCGGAGGGCAGAACGGTCCATAAAGGCGGAAATATCGGCAGAGCGCTGCTTCCCATTATAGAGAACGTCGGTGAGGAGGACGCGGCTGTTGTGGAGCTGTCCAGCTTTCAGCTCATCTCCATGCGCCGTTCTCCCGATATCGCGGCGATCACCAATATCACGCCCAATCATCTTAACGTTCATAAGGATATGCGGGAGTACATCGACGCAAAGGCTAATATATTGCTTCATCAGAACGCGTTCTCAAGGGCGGTGCTGAGCGCCGACAGTCAGGACGTACGCGCACTTGCGCCGCTTGTAAGAGGAGAGCTTGCGTTCTTCAGCCGCCGCGAAACGCCCGAGAACGGCGCGTTTCTTGATAACGAGGGTTATCTGTGCCATAACGATCACGGAAGCGTATCGAGTGTCATGCATATGGACGACATAAAAATACCGGGTATGCATAATGTGGAGAATTATCTGACCGCAATAGCGGTCACATGGGGTCTTGTATCTCCCGAAACGGTGCTTAAGACGGCAAGGACCTTCGGAGGAGTGGAACACAGGATAGAATTTGTAAGGGAGCTTGACGGGGTCCGGTATTACAACAACTCCATCGCTTCCAGTCCCACAAGGGTCATAGCCTGTCTGAACACGTTCCCGCAGAAGCAGATAATGATAATGGGAGGCTCGGACAAAGGCGTTTCCTTTGAGCCTATGGCGGATCTTATCTGCCAAAAGGTCAAGACGCTGATACTTATGGGACAGACCAAGGACAAAATAAGAGCGGCGGTGGAGGCTTCGGGAAAATTCGGCGGCAGCGGCATAAAGATAATCACCGTAAACGATATGGCTCAGGCTGTGGAAGCAGCCCGTTCCGAGGCGTCGGCGGGCGATATAGTTTCTCTTTCTCCCGCCTGCGCCAGCTTCGATATGTACCGAATGTTCGAGGACAGGGGAAATCATTTCAAAAGCCTCGTAAACGGCTTGTAAGAATAAGGGCGTGATGAAAATGGACAGGACGAAGTTAAAAGAGCTTATAAAAAGCATTGCAAATTCGGGCGGAGTTTCGGGAAACGAAAATGAAACGGCTCTCCTCTGCGCGGATATTATGAAAAAATATACCGAAGATATACGCATAAAAAACGGCAACGTTATCGCCCGCTTCGGAAAACGCACGGACGGAAAGCCTCACGTTCTCCTGGACGCTCATCTTGACCGCGTGGGTATGATAGTCACGTATATCACCGACGGCGGATTTGTCAAGGCCGACTGCATAGGCGGACTTGACAGAAGGATATTTCCCGCGCAGAGGGTGAGGATTTGCTGCAAAGACGGGGAGGCTGCGGGTGTCGTATGCACTCTCCCTCCGCACCTTAAAAAGGACGGAGCCGTGACGGATAAGGACATGATATATATAGATCCCCTTATGAGCGCGGAAAACGCAAAAAAAATCATATCCCCCGGGGACAGCGTCTTTTTCGATTCGCCATGCTCCGATCTGAACGGAAACAGGATATGCGGAGCGGCTCTTGACGACCGCTGCGGCATAGCGGCGGTGATACAGGCGGTGGATCTGCTTAACGGAGAATACGGCAGTCTGCCGTACAGCTTTTCGGTAATGTTTTCCGCCCAAGAGGAACTGGGCGAAAGAGGAGCGTGCATAGGAGCGTTCGACGAAGCGCCCGATATAGCCGTTGCGGTAGATGTGAGCTTTGCAGTGTGCGGCGGAGAAAAGCCGGAAAAATGCGGAGAGCTTGCAAAGGGCTGCATGATAGGCATATCTCCTTCTCTTGACAGGGAAATGTCCCGGTGGTTCACGGCATACGCGGAAAAAAACGGCATACCGTTTCAATACGAGGTAATGAACGGAACAACGGGAACGAACGCAGACAGATTTTCCGTCAGCAGGGGAGGCTGCAAGGCGGTCACTCTGTCGATACCTCTGCGTTATATGCATACGCCATGCGAGGTAACGGACATTTCCGACATAGAGGCTACGGCGCGGCTTATATGCGCCTTTTTGAAGGAGGGCGGCGTATGATAAACGTAAACAAGGAGCTGCTGCTTACCCTTTTAAGGGAGCTTTGCGGGATAAACGGCGCGTCCGGAGCGGAGAACGGAGTAAGAGAGTATATTCTGGATAAAATAAAAGATAAATGCGTCTGCCGCGTAAATCCCCTGGGATGCCTTATCGCAGAGTACAGGGGAGAAAAAAGAGCGGATAAAAAGCTTATGATATCGGCTCATATGGACGAGGTGGGACTGATAATCACGGGATTCAACTCAGACGGTACTCTTAATTTTAACTGCGTCGGCGGAGTGGAGGCCGACGCAGTTATCGGCAGGCAGGTAGTTTTGGAAAACGGTCTGCGGGGAGCGGCGGGTTCAAGAGCCGTTCACAATATGACAAGGGAGGAAAAGAACGCTCCCCCGAAGTACGAAGGAATGTATATCGACATAGGCGCGGCTGACAGAGCCGAGGCGGAGAGCCTTGTACAGACGGGAGCTTACGCGTATTTTACCGGCGGACTGTACCGCTCGCCGGACGGATATATCCGTTCAAAGGCGATAGACGACAGGGCAGGCTGCGCCGTAATGCTGGCGATGATACTGGAAAATACCCTTGAGTACGACTGTACCTTTGCTTTTGTAACGCAGGAAGAAATAGGACTGCGGGGAAGCAGGACGGCGGCGTTCGATATATCTCCCGATACCGCTCTTGTGCTGGAGGCTACCACAGCGGCGGATATCCCCGCGTCCGAGGGGGATAAAAAATGCTGCGAGCTGCTTCAAGGACCTGTGGTATCGTATATGGACAGAAGCACGGTTTACGACAGGGAGCTTTTCGAGATGTCAAAAAAAGCCGCCGCGGAAAATAATATCCCTTGGCAGACAAAGACCGTTATTGCGGGGGGAAACGACAGCGGAGCTATCCATCTGAGCAGGGGAGGAGTCCGCACGATCGCCGTAAGCGTGCCGTGCCGTTATCTGCACACCCCCTGCTGCGTGATACACGAAAAGGATCTCTTTGACAGCTTTGCCCTTGCAGCCGCAATGTGCGAAAGGATCCTCGGCGGTACATGATAAGGCGGCTTTACGATCCGCGCGGCGAAGTATTCGCCGCGGACTATTACGGTATCAAAACGGCGGCATATGTTAAGGCTTACGGCTTGCCGTATGATTTTTGCAGGCTGTACGGTACCGGCTCGGGGCATATACTTTTATTTAATTCAAACGCGGTGATAAGCGGCGGCGGGGATATTTCCGAGATATCGGACTTCCTCCGCGTGCTGTGTCCTCAGACCGCCGAATGTCCGGCGGAAACGGGGGAAAAGCTGAGAATGCCCGAATACGATAAGATCGGCCTTACCCTTTTCGGGATAAAGAAAACGGCTGAATATTCCGGGGAGGATATAACGGCAGACCCGCCTCTCGCAGCGGCTGTCGCCGTTATTGAAGAGTGCTTTCCGGAAACGGATATCAGCCTGTGGTATACGGATATGTCCCATAGGATAAGACACGGAGTTTCAAGGCTTTATATGTACGGGAACGCTTCGCTTCTGTCGGTGGATTTTTCGGGCAGCGGAAAAGCGTATATCTCCTGTGTGGGTACGCTTCCCGAAAGCAGAGGGAAAGGCTGTGCCGCCCGTTTGCTGTCCTATGCGGCAGATAATATGCCTCCGCGTACGGAGGGTTATCTGTGGGCGGAGGACGGCGCGGCGGGATATTACCGGAAAATAGGCTTTGCGGAAGTGAAAAAAGGCATTAAATACAGGCGGCGATTTTGTTAGGTATTGCCCGAAAAAACGTTCAAAAGAAGATAGATATTAAGGAGAGGATAAGATGGCAGAAATATTTGATCCCAAACCCTCCGCGGCAAAGGGTTTTGAAATCGAGGAAAGGATCCTCAAAGCCGCCGCAAAGGCGGAGGAGGACTGCGAAAGCGTATTCAGAGAGATAAACCGCACAGCAGCCGCAAACGGCGAAAAGGTACTCAAGGCGTTTATCGACAACAAGGTAAGCGAGGGGTGCATGAAAGGCACGTCGGGTTACGGCTACGGCGACGCCGGAAGAGATACTCTCGACGCTGTTTTCGCGCAGGTCATGGGAGCGGAGGACGCTCTTGTGCGGCACAGCATAGTTTCGGGTACTCATGCTCTTACCGTCGCCCTGTTCGGCATTCTGCGCAGCGGTGACAAGATAGTTTCTCTTACCGGAAAGCCTTACGATACCCTTGAAGAGGTGATAGGTCTGAGAGGCAGCGGGAACGGCTCTCTTAAGGATTACGGCATAAGCTACGAGCAGGTGGATCTCACCCCCGACGGCAAGCCTAATCTTGCGGAGATATTCCAGAAGGTAAAGGGAGCCAAGGCTGCGTATATACAGCGTTCGAGGGGATATTCCCTAAGGCCCTCGCTGACGGTCGGCGGGATCGCCGAAATAGTCAAGGCGGCAAAGGGAGCAAATCCCGATATAATCGTAATGGTCGACAACTGCTACGGAGAGTTTGTTGAAAAGACCGAGCCGTCAGCCGCGGGAGCGGATATCATAGCGGGTTCTTTGATAAAAAATCCCGGCGGAGGCATTGCCGAAACAGGCGGCTACATAGCGGGAAGCAAAAAGCTGGTGGAGCTTTGCTCATACCGTCTTACCTGTCCGGGAGTGGGGCGCGAGGCCGGCTGCTCCCTTGACAGGAACAAGAGTATGTATCAGGGTCTTTTTTACGCGCCGGAGATCGTCGCAAACGCTCTTAAAACTTCGGCTTTCACAAGCGCGGTGATGACCCGTCTGGGTTTTGAGTGCTTCCCCAAGCCGGGTGAGCCGAGAGGGGATATCATAACGGCGGTGCTTATGAAAAACCGCGCCAACCTTATCGCGTTTTGCCAGGGAGTGCAGAAAGGTTCTCCCGTGGACAGCTTTGCCGTTCCCGAGCCGTGGGATATGCCGGGTTATGACAGTCAGATAATCATGGCGGCGGGAGCGTTTTCAAACGGCTCGTCTATAGAGCTTTCGGCGGACGCTCCTTTAAGAGAGCCTTACGCAGCCTATGTTCAGGGAGGACTTACTTATGCTACGGGCAAAATGGGTATTCTCTGCGCGCTTCAGGAAATGTTTGAAAAAAGATGCTTAAAGCTCTTTTAGAGGTAAGAGGTAAGAGATAAGAGATAAGAAGCAAGAGGCGTGCTGCACTTACTGCTGCTTTCGTCCTTCTTACAGCTTATCTCCGACAGTAGGAGGATGTAAAAAATGTCAAAGGTTTACGAGAGATTGGAAAAGGCTTTCAAATGCTTTGAGGAAAAGGTGGATTTTACCCCCAAGATAGCCCTGATACTGGGTTCGGGACTGGGCGGCTACGCAGACGGGGTAGATATCAAGGCAACCCTTGATTACAAGGATATCGAGGGATTTCCCGTGTCCACGGTGGCAGGTCATAGGGGCAGATTCGTTTTCGGCTATGCGGGCGGCGCTCCCGTTGTTATAATGCAGGGAAGAGTGCATTATTACGAGGGATATCCCATGGAAGATGTGGTGCTTCCCGTAAGGCTTATGAAGCTGATGGGCGCGCAGACTCTTTTTGTTACCAATGCGGCGGGCGGCGTAAACTGGCACTTTGAGTGCGGCGATTTCATGCTGATAAACGATCATATCTGCATGGCGCCCTCTCCCCTCATAGGAGAAAATCCCGACGAGCTGGGTGTGCGTTTCCCCGACATGAGCGAGATATACGACAAAAGGCTGAGAGAGCTTGTAAAAAGCGCCGCAAGGGAGCTGGATATCCCTCTTAAGGAGGGCGTGTATATCCAGCTTACGGGTCCCAATTACGAAACGCCCTCGGAGGTGAGAATGGTGCGTACCCTCGGCGCGGACGCCGTGGGAATGTCCACAGCCTGCGAAGCTATAGCCGCAAATCACATGGGAATGAAAACAGTCGGGATCTCCTGTATATCAAACCTTGCCTGCGGTGTTTCAAGCAAGCCGCTTTCCCACCGTGAGGTGCAGGAAACCGCCGACCGCACCGCTCCAATGTTCAAAAAGCTCATAACCGCCTGCGTCGGTAAAATATGGGAGGATATGCAGTAATACCGTTATGGCTGTTATAATACAAGGCGTTTCTCTTCCGTTCGGCGTGCCGGAGGAGGAAATAATTTCCTCGGGACTTAAAAAAGCGGGGATATCACGAAAAAGCGTTACACGGACGGGACTGCACAAAACGTCCCTTGACGCAAGAAGACAGAACGGTATAAAAACGGTTTCCTCAGTCTGGGCGGAGCTTGAGAGCGCGGAGGAGGAAGAAAAAATATGCCGTCTGAAGAGCTTCTGCGTCTATGTCGGCGCGCCTGATTTTGTTCTGCCGACAGCTTCGGCTAAAGCCGAGGGCAAAAGGATCGCTGTGGCGGGTTTCGGTCCGGCAGGTATGCTCGCGGCTCTGATATTGGCGGAAGCGGGACTTCGTCCGGTGGTTTTCGAGCGCGGCTCGGAGGTGGACAAGCGCGCTGCGGCGGTGGAGGATTTTTGGAAAAACGGGAATTTTTCCCCCCGGACCAACGTGCAGTTCGGCGGGGGCGGCCCGGGAACTTTTTCCGACGGAAAGC
>JAMPAO010000116.1 GCA_023667165.1 Ruminococcus sp.
AGCGGCAAGCCTATCTCCGAAAGGAACGTCAGAGATCTGGCAAGGAAGAAAAACGTTACAGTAAGCCTTGAATACTCCGGCTACAGCGTTTCCGTCAACAGTGACAATATCGACCCCAAAAGGCAGGGAGATCTGGATTTCTCCTCCAAAAAGAAATTCATGACAAAATCCGAGGAAAAGCGCTTTTCCGGCGCGGCGGAGGTAAGGCAGCTCGTCTTTAAGTCCGGCAGCCTTAACGGCATAAGCACCGTGACATTGGACGTTACCATGAGAGGAAACTCCAAGGGCAAGACCGCAAAGCTCCTGCTCCGCACCGCCGACGGAAAATATATCCTCGTAGCCGAGGCAAAGGTGGGCAGCGACAGGAAGGTTTCCTTTGATATCACAAAGCCCGGGGATTACATCATCTACACCGGTACTGTCGATATTAAATATACGACTGCCGAATAAAAAAATAACAGCGGCTGCAAAGACCTTGAAAAGCCTTTGCAGCCGTTTTTTGTGCGCCGCCGCACCTCCCCCGAGGCGGCGGCACTGTCCGTGAAAAATTACACAATTATTACAATTAGCTTTCAAAACGGATATTTTATTGAAATACGAACGTTTTTGTGGTATAGTAATATCAGAGCGCTTTCGCATAAACCGCGGCGCTCCGCAAGTATGATTTTCCGAGGGGATATATTTTATGTCGAAAAAAAGCGCCAAAATCGCAGCGACCTATTTTATAACGATCATAGCCGCGCTTGCAATAATAGGCGGCGCGGGATATTTTTTGCTGACGTCGTATCTTAACGGAAGCTCGGTCGATGAGAGCGCAATAAAGCCGTCCTCGTCGGAGGAAGCTCCCTCGGTACTGTCGGAGGATTACGAGCCTTCCGAAGCCGACGGGCAGACCCTGCTCGCCGTATATGAGCCGGAAAAGCGCAGCACCGCCGCCTGCTTTGTGCTGGCAAGGTTCGTGCCGACGGAAAACAAGGTCGTGATCGTCCCTCTCCAGACGGATATCTGCACGACCCTTGACGGCAAGAGCAATACCTTGTATGAATTTTACCGTCTTGGAGGGATACCCGACGCAAAGCGCGCAGCCGAACAGTCAACGGGTATAAAAATAGACAAATACATCAAATTTACCGAAAGCAGTTTTGTGACGTTCTCTAATTTTATGGGGAATGTCAATTACGATGTGCCGTACAATCTGATCTACGAAAACGAAAGCACGGGTGAAAGCACGATCATAAAAAGCGGGGATCAGACCCTCGATTCCACGTCCCTGAGAAAGATACTCACATTTCCCAATTTCAAGGGCGGCGAGGAATACCGCGCGAAGGTGGTCGGCGCTCTTGCCGCGGATCTGATAAATTCCGGCTCGAAGGGAATATTGAAGGACGCTCTCGACACGGTATTTACCGATGTGATAAACAGCGATATCGAAACCGATATCACGCGCTATGATTACGATGAGAAAAAAGCGGCGATACAGTATGTACTCAACAACTCCGATTCGCCCGCTCAGCTTGTTATTCCGTCGGGCACGTACAACGAAAACAACTGCTATGTGCTTGACGAAACGTTTATTCAGGCTCTTCCGAGGTGGTTTTACATGGAATGAGCGGGTTTTTTGAAAAAAATTTCAAAAAACTATTGACAAACTCATTTTACTGTGATATAATAATATAGCACTCAAAATTATGCCTTTTGTTTGTCAGTTTCCGCGGAGTGGAGCAGCTCGGTAGCTCGTCGGGCTCATAACCCGAAGGTCGTAGGTTCAAATCCTGCCTCCGCAACCACGTAAATACGCCGTTTGAGGGTTCTCGGACGGTGTATTTTTATGCCGTTTTTGAACATTTTCCAACGTATTTCTAACCAACACGTTTTTGAATACGATTGTCTAACGTCCGTTGATGTAGAAACTAATCGTTACTAAATGTAAAGTTTTTATTAACGGAATCAATCATTTTAAACTTTTCACTTAAATCAACGTGTGAATATGTATTTGCTGTCAGCGTATAGTCTGAATGTCCAAGCCATTCCTGCACGTCTTTCATAGAATAGCCCAAAGAAACCAACAGACTTGCACAGGAATGTCTTAAATCGTGAAATCTGATATGCCGTAAACCGTTCTTTTCTAACAGCTTGCCGAAAGTATCGGTTACATAATCGGGATTTATCAAGTCACCTTGTGCATTAACGCATATATAATCTGAATACGATTGATTGTAGCAGTTGCCGAGTATTCTAACGTTTTCCCGCTGCTTTTCTAACAGGATTGTCAGATATTCGGCTATTGTATCGCATAGCGGTAATATACGTCTGCTTGTTTCCGTTTTCATCTTGTCTTGCGGTATGGGAGAAAGTTTGCCGTTTTTGTCCTTACCTCTTACAACCTTATTGCAGATTGAAATAGTACGGTTTGTAAAATCTATTGCTTCCCATTTCAAACCGAGTATTTCAGACCGCCGCAAACCGTAATAAGCCGCAAACAACACGGGCGTTTCAATTGTAGAGCCTTTAGAAACATCTAACAGCTTGTTTAATTCTTCTAACGTGTAAAAGGCTGCGTGATAGCGTTCCCGTTTAGGCTTGTCCACAAGGTCGGCTATGTTTTCCCTGATTAGCTTTGATTTTACAGCGTATTGCAGGGCGGTTCTGATAATGCCGTGATGTTTAATAACCGTGTTAGGGCTTAACCCAGTATTCAGCTTGTCGGAATAGTATCTTTGAATATCCATAGGCTGAATTTTGCTTAGCTTGATGTTCTTTTCCTTGAAATAAGGGTATATATGTTTATTCAACATATGTTGATACCCGTCATAGGTTGTTATCTGTACGTTAGGTTTATTCAGTTCAACCCAGTTTTTCAAGAAATCGCAAAACAGCATTTTTGATGGCTCTACATAATCAGAGCCTTCATATTCTGCAAGCAGTTCCTTTAAAGCCTGTTCGGCTTTACGTTTGTTGTTCTTGACTTCCATATTTAGGGAAATCCATTTCTGCTTACGTTTACCCTCGCTGTCCTTAAAATTTAAAACGGCATAATATTTGCCATTTTTTACCTGTAAACTTCCAGTTGCCATATTAACTATAACCTCCTAAAAATTAACAACTGTCTGCCGTTTGACTACACTATTATAGCATAATCATAACAGCAGACAGTCAAACATAATTTTAATATTTATTGAACATTATGTAAAAATTCAATAACACAATATTTTGGTATAATGTGCTTTTTGCCAACTTTTACACTTTTTATCGCTTTTGTATTTACAAGCTCATAGGCTTTATTTTTACCAATATTTAGCATATGTGTTAAATCTTCTACATCGACTACATCGGGGTAATTTGAGAACATATTTTTATATTCCATTATTTTACATCGTTTCCTTTCTTTTTTCTCTGAATTTCTTCAATTATATCATCAAGATAACCTATAGGGTGGATAGCCAGTTCTTCATCTTTATATGACGGTCTTAATATACTGCACAAGTTATCAAGAAATTTTTCGGCTTCTTCGGTTATTTCAAGCGGCTTGTTAAGCAATTCCTTTTGTTCACTGCTTAAATCCCAACATTGTAAAGACTTGTTAATCATAACCCGTCTTTCGCAGTATTCAACCGTTAGGAATAGCCTATAAGCAGTTACTACCATATCATCTGTTATAAATCCTTGCTGAAGCAAATCGTTAAATTCTGCATAGTTTTCCATTGACATTGCCCCCTTATTCGCCGTCTTGCTCTTTGTTTTTAAGCAAAGCACCAGCTAACAAGGCAAGCAATATCCCGCCTGTAACAGTTGCGGGGTTTATGGCTTTCTTGACAGCGTTTTTAGTTGCGTGTTGAATTAGAGCCGTTGACGGGTACGGATTTCCATAAAGTGTATTTTGACGGTCATAATACATTTTTTCGTAATCATCAATACGCTTTCCGAGACTTTTGTCTGAATAACTGTATGCTGTACTGTTTTCCAAATCAAACCCGCAGATTTCGGTTAAAAAATACTTGCGTACTTGCATATCTTTCATTTCGTATGCACATATTAAAATTCCTATATTTTGCAATTCCGAATGTAACATATTCGGGAAAAGTTCGTGCAGTTTCTTTAAGCCATCTTCAAAATTTTTCATTAATTCTATGTTTGTTTCCGCAACTGCAACGATTTCTTCATTTAAAGGTTCTTTGTGTAACCAACAGTCGGTATAACCGTTTTTATAATAGAATAGTACCGTGTTCCACACATCTAACCGTTGTGATTGTTCTTCGGTCAATGGTTTTTCCCAGCAATAATTAACAATGTATGCACACAAATTATTGTTGCAGTTCCGAATATTGTCACATATAATATCTTTGCCGCTGTCAATATCGGCATACGGTTGTAAACAGCCTGAAAAAACTGCACCTGTAGCAGATACCGAAAAACTTTTAAGGAATATAACATAACCGTCCCTTATGTACGAATCATCAATGATGTTAAAATCGTTTTCGTGCAGTGAAAATTTTCTGTAACCTTCATTATAGAGTTTTTGAAAATTCTTTAAACCGTTTCCACGCAAAATAATTGCAGTATCAAACAGCGATTTCTCTTGTTTGGGTGTAGTTCCATATCCTATAAATGACTTGCTTTGATTAGCTGCGTGCAATATTTTAGGGTCTACACCAGAATTGTAAAAATCTATAGTTTGGTCAATCACATCTGAGTTATTGTGTAAATCTGTACTTACGGCAATGCTAACATATGAGTTAATATTATAAAAATCCTTTAAATGGGTTTGTTTGGCTATTTCTTTCATTCTCTTACCCCACGGAGTATTTGACAACTTTTTACAATATTCCCCTAATTTTACTAAAGCATTTTTTATATCGGGGTCTTGAATTGTGCCGTTGGTGAAAATAAAAACTTTGTGAGTTTTTATACCACGGCGAATAATTTCATTAACAAGATAAATCAATCCGTCCTTTGCTAAAAGCGGTTCACCGCCATTCAGCCTTAAATCGTATAAGTCAAAAAATTCCATTTCGTCTAAAACTTTATCAATAACTTCTTTAGACATATCAAGATTTTGTGCGTCTCCACGGGAACAAAATGCACACTTCATATTACAGCGGCGAGTTAATTCAAATGATAAGGTTTTTACAAAATAAAAGTATTCTTGTGCAGTCTCTTGTGTCTGTATTTGGTTTATTTTTTCTTTCATATGCTTACTATTCATAAATTATACATATTCCTTTCGTTTATTATCAAATTCTGATTTTATTGTATAAGGTATCAAATCACGGTTTTATCTACTCGTTTCAAGAAAAAACGGTAAAAATTACAACCGTGATTTTAACCTTGAAAAGTCCTTCAATCAACGTTATATAGCCATTTGTTTTTTGCTTTTCGGTAAAAATTACAACCATTAATATAAATGAATATATTCCTTTTATATTTGTGATTATATTGCACTACAGTACATAGGTTAAACAGTACATATAACAGTAATGCTATACCATAAATAGGATATATGCAGTTAGATAAGGATTTTGTAAACATTGAAACATCGACCGTTATCAACACTGTTTTTGTTTACAGCGATAAGTCCTACAGTGTTAAGGTCTTTTATGTATCTGCTTATATTAGCTTTATCAAGCCTTAAATCTGCTGCGATGGTTTCATAAGTTACATTTTTCTGTTGCTGTAAATTTCTTATCAAGTTCAAATACACAAGAAATTCTTTTTGTGAAATAAGTCTGTTAATTAACATAATCGTTCCCATATATGAATATTTGGAAAATCCAAAACCATAGTTAGGAATATCAGTCTTTTTATAAACTTTATTCTTGTATGAGATAAACTTCAAAGACAAGAGTTCTTTTAGATACTTGTTTAAAGTTTTTTCAGATACACAGCATTTCTTAGTTTTTGCACCTGTCAGTTTTTCTACAAGCTCTTTTTTGGTCAGTCCGTGACTATTGAAATCAAGTACGGACAAAATAACATAATGGAAGCCTGTAAACTTCTGCATAAAGCTATTTTTTAACAAATTGTTATCAAACATCATTTGTCGATTATCTGATACTTCTATAGCTTTATCGTCAGTATTTCTATTTTCAAATACGGTTCTGCATAATGTTTTGTCGCAGTACCGATTTAATATTTGTTGGTCTATTGGGTTAGGAACATTACAGCCGAGTAGCTTGTAATCTCCGTTCCAATAGGCGTTGAAATCCTGTTCAATAACATTTTTCAGTTTGGGAGGGTCACACTTTAAATTCCATTGCTGACAAGTCTCTAAAGCCGATGATTTTGTGTAGCCTTTTATAAGCTGTAAATATTTTACAATCCTGCCTAAAGCAAAATTTCTTTCGCCCTTTACGCAGCCTTTGGATAACATATTTTCAATACAATAAAAGCGAGTTTCTTTTTCATATTCGATTGACGAATTACACTTTTGCACCTGTTCAAAAAACACTTCATTTCTATGAAATTGTTCTATAAATCCCTCGATTTTCGCCAATTGATATGGCTTGAATTTATCGGGAGATGTTTCAAGATTATTCGTGATAATCGAAACTGGCTTTTTATTGTCGGGGTCTTTGTGGTTTATTGAAAATGGCAGCCGTATAATTTGTGTTGCCAGTGCCGCTTTTACATCTGCCCCTAAAATTTCTGCAAGCTCTTTATTTATTTTAGTTACACGTTCTGTATCTGTGCTTGCTTCGATAGAAGTGTAACAATGGTAGCCGTGTCCGCTGTCAACAATTAAATGAACAAACAACGGCAGGGTATTTTTTATATGTTCCGTAAAAGCTCTTACATCTTGATACTGCGGGAAATCTTTACGGTCAAAATCTAATAGCAAAACTTTTCGTTTATACATAAATTCAGCAGTATTACCGTGTCCTTTGACAGTGCTTAGTCCTATAAACAAATTAAAACGATGTTTGTATTTGTCTATGAAGTTTTCAATTTCAGACATTGACTTGAAATATTTGGTAATCGCTATGGGTAACTCTATTTCCGTTTCCCCGTCATCGTTCTTGACGGATTTTTGCCCGATAGCAACCGTCCTGATGTATTCATCTGTTTCAAGTGCAAAATCGTTTGTTTCAGTATCAAATTCAAATAAAAGCTCTAAAAATTTATTAAGACTGAATTTTGACATATCGTGAATTTGTTCCGATTTTCCTTTCTTTGATAATATTAAAGTCGGGGTTACTTTGAGAACAAATCACTATGTAAAACCACTCCTAAAAATAATTACAATAGCTTTCACCGTCCTTGTTAAGTCTGTTTTGAAACGTATACTATATTAAATGGTAGGGTACGAATTTCCATAATATAAGTTTACAAATTATGGAAGTTATTAAATTTTCAAGATACTTTGTAAAAAGTTTCCAATCGGGGAGTATTTTTCAAGTCCCCCGATTAGATTATTCAGTTGTCAAGGTTCTATTTTATATTTCCTAATTTTTAGAAATGTTAAGTATTCAATT
>JAMPAO010000117.1 GCA_023667165.1 Ruminococcus sp.
CGTTTCAGGCGAATATGCAAAACCCGCAAACCCTTTTGTAGACAAGGTTTGCGGGGTATGGCAATGGTGACCCGTACGGGAATTGAAATTGACGATATGTGGCTGAATTCTGTTATTAACTATGAAATTATTCCTCTCATAAACGAATACTGGTTTGACGAACAGAGCAAAGCTCGTAATTGGGAGAATATACTGCGCGAGGCTGTAAGATGATTAAAATTCAAAACATATATTATATGCTTGCGTACGCTTTCCGAGTTTTGCGGGAACAGGGCTACGCAAGCTGCGGAACAGAGGAATTTGAAAATACCGCAGACCTGTTGTCCGCCATTCTTGTAAAGGGTATAACCGTGCAAATAAAACATGGCTTGAGCCGCGCGTACATTGAAACAACAGAACCTTTGAACTGTCCGCGCGGTAAAATAGGCGTTACGGAATCAATCAAGCGGCAGACCGTTATTAAACATCAGCTTGTCTGCACATATGACGAGTTTTCGGTAAACTCTTATATGAACCGTGTTCTCAAATCAACTATGGTTTTGCTGCTGCGATGTGAAATTCCAAAGGCAAGAAAAAAAGAACTGCGTAATTTGCTCCTTTATTTCAAAGAAGTCGAAACATTGGATATATATTCGATAGACTGGAATTTCCGTTTCAACCGAAATAATCAAAGCTACCAAATGCTGATGTCCGTATGCCGTCTTATTGTCAAAGGCTTATTGCAGACAGATTCGGACGGTTCGGTAAAATTAATGAAGTTTTTAGATGAACAGTATATGCACCGTTTGTACGAAAAATTTATTCTTGAATATTACAGAAAGCATTACCCGCAAATCAAACCGAGCGCGTCTCAAATCAATTGGGCGCTTGACGATGGCTTTGATAATATGCTGCCTGTTATGCAATCCGATATTTTGCTGGCATACGGTTCTAAAGTTCTTATTATCGACGCTAAATATTACAGTCATAATACGCAAATGCAATATAATAAGAATAAAATTTATTCAAGCAATTTATATCAAATTTTTACCTATGTAAAGAACAAATCCGCTGACGGCGGAGAAGTGTCGGGTATGCTGCTTTACGCAAAAACAGACGAGGAAATACAGCCTGACAATACTTACTTAATGAGCGGAAATCGCATAAGTGTAAAATCGCTGGATTTGAGCCGCGATTTTTCGAAAATTTCAGCTCAGCTTAATTCAATTGCAAATAATTTTATTGACTGATAGGAGGAAAACCTATGCCATTTACAATAGTCAGACAGGACATAACAAAAATGCAGACCGACGCGATAGTCAACGTCGCAAACAACCAACTCCGTATGGGAGGCGGCATTTGCGGAGCTATTTTCAAAGCCGCGGGATATGTCAAACTGCAGGAGGAGTGCTATAAAATTGCGCCCGTAAAAACAGGCGGCTCGGCTGTTACGCCGGGTTTTGCTCTTCCCGCAAAATATGTTATACACGCCGTCGGTCCCGTGTATCAGCAAAGCAGCGCCGAGGAATGCGAAAAACTGCTCCGTTCGGCGTATACCAATTCCCTTAAACTGGCGGCGAAGAACGGTTGCGGGAGCATTGCCTTTCCGCTGATTTCAAGCGGGATTTACGGTTATCCGAAAGACGAGGCATTGCGGGTTGCGGTTTCCGCAATAAAGGATTTTCTTGCCGAAAACGATATGGACGTGTATCTTGTGATTTTCGACCGCGCTTCATTTGCGGTAAGCGAGGAATTGCTTGGAGATGTGGAGAGCTACATAGACGAAAATTATGTTGACGAGCATTTTATCAGTCGTCAGGCAACGCCGAGAGAAGATTACTGCGAAATGCCGTCGTTTGTTGCGCTGGAGGATTTTATTGAGGAACTGGACGAACCGTTCAACACAACTTTGCTGCGGTTGATTGACGCTAAGGGAAAAACCGATACCGAGGTGTACAAACGCGCCAATATCGACCGAAAGCTGTTCTCAAAAATCCGCACGGGCAAGGGCTATATGCCGAGCAAGCGGACAATTCTCGCGCTCGCCGTCGCGCTTGAGCTGACTTTGAATGAAACCGATGACCTGCTTAAACGGGCGGGGTACGCCTTATCTCATAGCCAAAAATTTGACGTTATTGTGGAATTTTTTATCGTAAACGGAAAGTACGATATTTTTGAAATTAACGAGGTTCTGTTCAAATACGACCAGCCGCTTTTGGGCACGGGCGCATAATATAAATTTAATGTCGCTTTGAAAGCGACCAAAAACAAGTCCTCCCGATGTACAATATAAGTACAATAAAAAACGGGAGGTCATTTTTATGAAAAAGAATTTAACCGAGCTTGTATTCATTCTCGACAAAAGCGGCTCTATGAGCGGTCTTGAAAGGGACACTATCGGCGGCTATAATTCAGTGTTGGAGAAACAGCGTTCGGAGGACGGCGAGTGCGTTATTACCACGGTGCTGTTTGACAATTATTACGAGCTGCTCCACGACAGAATTGACATTCGCGCGGTTAAGCCGATTACCGAGGAAGAATATTTTGTGGGCGGCACTACGGCTTTGCTTGACGCAATTGGCAAGACAGTCCGCAAAATTGAAACCGCACAGAAAAATACAGCAGAGGAGTACCGCGCGGAAAAGGTTATGTTCGTCATAATCACGGACGGCGAGGAAAACGCCAGCAGACGTTACTCCGCGCCACAGGTCAAAGAGATGATACAGCGGCAGAAGGAAGATTACGGTTGGGAATTTATCTTTTTGGGCGCGAATATCGACGCCGTTGAAACAGCGGGGCGTTTCGGCATTGACGCGGACAGAGCCGTGGATTACGTTCCCGACAGCGAGGGTACGGAGTTGAATTTCTGCGTGATGAACGAGGCTGTATCCGCTTTCCGCAGGAAAAGCACCGTTCCGTCCGAATATTTGGATAAAATCAGAAACGATATGAAAAAACGGGGCGGGCGGAGGTGAGCGTGCAGTTCAAATCTTTTAAATTGTACATTTTTCGCATTGTCAAGCTTTTCAAGCGACTTGATTAAAGGTAATTTCTTTAAGCAAATTTATACGAATTTTATAAGACAAATCCGCAAATTATAAGAAAATTCTCTTGACAAATTCTAATAAAAGTCGTATAATTTGTTTGGGAGGCGAATAAAATGCTTGAAATTGAACTTACAGAACTTGTTGAAAACATACGCCGTCAGAAATGCGAAAGCAATTATATTGAACTGAAAGCCGCCGAAAAAGGCTGTCCGAGGCTGTTTGACACGTTTTCTTCCTTTTCCAATCAGCAGAACGGAGGGAAAATAATTTTCGGCATAAATGAAAATGCCGATTATGAAGTCTGCGGGGTTTACGACGCGGCGGATTTGCAGAAAAAAATAATGGAGCAGAGCCTGCAAATGGAACCTGCTATTCGACCGCTTTGTACGGTTGCAAATATTGACGGGAAAACCGTTGTCTGCACCGAAATTCAGGAAATTGACGTTTTTTTAAAGCCCTGCTTTTACAAGGGCGCGGGACGTCTTAAAGGCTCTTATGTACGGGTGGGAGACAGTGACAGGATTATGTCCGAATACGAGGTTTACAGCTTTGAGGCGTTCAAGAAAAAAACTCAGGACGAGCTTCGTGAAACGGAACGCGCGGAAATATCCGATATATCCACGCCCGCCTTTGACAAATATCTTGCGGCGTTGAAAAGCCAAAAGCATAATTTTGCGGCAATGGCTGATGAAAAAATACGAAAGCTTCAGGGTTTCGGTGCGAATGACAAGCCTACCCTTGCGGGAATTATTCTTTTTGCGGAATATCCGCAGGCGTATTATCCGCAGCTTTGCATAACGGCGGTTTCAGTCCCCGGAACGGAAATGAGTATGACGGGCAATGTAGGCGAACGTTTTCTTGACAATCAAAAAATTGACGGTACGCTTCCGCAGATGTTAAATGACGCGCTGTTTTTCGTACGAAAAAATATGAAGAAAAAAACAATTATTGATAAAAATACGGGAAAAAGAACCGATAAAACGGAGTACCCTATCGAAGCAGTACGGGAAATTATCGTCAACGCTCTTATTCACCGCGATTACAGTATTTACACCGATTCCGCCCCGATTACAATCAGAATGTTTACAGACAGAATTGAAGTTGAAAATCCCGGCGGTCTTTACGGACGTATGACCCTTGACAGACTTGGCAAGGTTTCCGCCGATACCCGAAATCCGTTTATTGCAAACGCGCTTGAAATTATGGGAGAAACCGAAAACAGATACAGCGGTATTCCGACTGTTATTAATGCAATGAAAGAAGCGGAATTGCCGCCGCCGAAATTTGAAAATGACAGAGGAATTTTTAAAGTTACTTTGTATAACAAAACTGTGTCCGATACAGTTTTAGACGATACGGAGCAGGAAATAATTGATTTCTGCAAAACCCCGAAAAGCCGTTCCGAAATAGAAAAATTATTTGAGGGTAGAATGACAATTGCGTATATTATGACGAAATACATTCACCCGCTGACGGAAAAAGGTATTCTTGCTCTTGCAATTCCCGATAAGCCCAAGAGCAAAAAGCAGAAATATTTTTCTCAATTTTAAAAAAGATTTTGTCCCGAATGTACTGATTTTTGTGTTATGACCTTAATTTTTTCTTTGATTTTGACGGTATAATTGACGGTAAAAAACTTGATATTTTATATAATTCAATGGTACCCGATATAATTTACAATGCCGCAAACTTGTTTAAATACGCGGTTTGCGGCACTGTATATACCTTAATATCACGGCTTTTAAAAATCTCATAACCCGAAGGCCAATAGATTTTATTAAAGAAGCTAAAAGCAAAGCGGTTGATACCAATTATAATTTATATGTTAGCTTCATTGCTTCCAAACTTTCTTGTTCGACTTTGCAATTATTTTCTAGCATAAAATCAATAACATCACGATACTTATTCAGTAAAGGACTTTTGGATTTTTCAATATCTGTTTTTGTCAGTGGTTTAAAAAATCCGCTGTAAAAACATTGTTTCAATGTTTTTACATCCATTTCATATGGTTTAAAATCAATCTCTGTCTTTTTTTTTAGATTTTCAAGTATTAAAAAACCGTATATATCCAAATCACCTTTATGTAAATAATCAATTTGTTGGTTTTGAAAATAAATAGAACGAAGCAGTTGTGTCCTGACTGAATTATGAAACCCGCCAAGATATATTACAACAGCGTTATTCTCAGAAGTATCATGATATGTGGTAAGATTTTCAACAGTTATAACTTTATCACAGTTGATTTTAATGTGTTTTATGTCACATATTGAATCGGGAGAAATTGCAATGCCTCCTTTAGCCGCTCCCGCATTTATTTCTCCATTTGAATAGTAAATTATACAGTTTCCTTTTATGTACAGATATATCGGATTTTCAAATAAATTAAACCACTCAAGAACCTTTTTATCATCTTCAAGCGGCTCGGAACTATATTTTTGCAAAATAGAAGCAATGGCAGACTGCAGTTTTGAATATTTTTTTGAATCTTTGAATACCAATACTGAAAAATTTTTTATATATGTTTCATTGTCGAGCTTCATTATTTCGCTTAATGCCATTAAAATATTTTCCAGTTTTTCATTGTCAATGCCTATTTGGTTATCAAGATTTTTGTTGTTTTCAAGTCTTGATAACTGCTGTGTACAATAATTATACACAACACTGTTTTCATGGGAATTATGCAAATATTTTTCCAAAGTCTTTTTCAGATTACTGCGAATCAAATTTATCGGCGTTCGATTTAAAAATGAATATATTTCATCAATAAATTCAAAAACAGCTTGTGATAAAACCCGTGCCCATCTTTTGGAGCGGCAGTAATATATTTATCTGACAACAGTTTTTCAATGGCTTCCTCAACATCACATGAAGCATCAAAATTATATCTGTCTGAATATTCGTTTATTTTCTTGTAAACATTATAACAAATCTTTTGGCTGTCATCTGAAATGCAGCAGCCTTTTTTCTCATACTCGTCAATTAATCCGTTAAGTATTATTTTGGTATATTCCAATTTTCTCATCCTCACTTATATATGGCATAACAGCATTTCGAGCTCCTTTCCGTACAACGGAATGAATAACATCGCAAAACGGCTGTATACCTGTACATTTTTCCGCAGTAGCTATAAGCATTACTTGAAGCTGCATTTCTTTGAACATCTTGATCATCGGTTTGATACGGTCGCTTGTCATATGACTGAACGCTTCGTCCAACAATACAAGTTTTATACTGTTGTTGCTTTGATTGTATATTTGCAGCAGAGATGCGCAAATAGCCACATAAAACGGAACTTGTGTTTCTCCGCCGCTTCCTTCTCCGCTTACATCTGACAAATAAGTATACTCATTTGTTATCACATTTGTTATTCTGACATCATAGTCAAGATAGGTTCTGTAATCGGCATATTTCGGCCATACTTTTTCATTAAATTTTTTTCCTGCGAGTCTTGATTTCGACGCGGAATTTATGTCTGCCATAATTTTATCCATAAGATCCTGTATTTGAACCTCATATGTTTCCATATCTATTTCATTAATATTAAACAGGTCTACCGCTTCATTATTTCCGTTCATTATTACATCATAGAAAATGCCAAGCTCTGAGTTGCTTGTCCTGTCCATTTCAAAATAGTATTTTTCTTCGCCATAATTAAACTGAGATAATATGGCGTTAAGCTTTCTGAATTGTTTTTTTGCATTGTGAATATCGTCTTTAAGTCTGAATAAAATTTCATCCTTAAAGCGTTCCTTGCACCTTTCTTTTGCAATTCTGAGGCTTTCAATATTTTTTTCGAGTTCAATATTAACAAGCGTATTGTAAAGTCCATCGAAATCAGAAAAGCTATCAATTCCCTCCAGAAAATCCGTTATATAAATTGAATTATACTGCCGCTGCAACGGTACAAGTTCCTCATTAATGATTTTGTTGAGGGCATTTTTAAGTTGGAAATGATAACTGTTTTGATTTTTAACAATTTCCTTTGCGGATTTTAGTTTTATATTTTCATTATATTTTGAACGAACCGTTTCAATCAGCATAGGAAATTCTCTGCAAAAGCTATCAAAGGTTTCTTCTGCTTCAAGACTTTCCTGTTGAAGCCGCTGTTTTAAATTTTCGGCGTCGATAATTGATTTATTGGAAACGCCGATATTCCGATTTACTTCACCGATTTCATCTTCAATATTTTTTAGTTCATTCTGATATTTTTCTACCAAACTGAATAATGCCCGCAAAAACGGGTTTGCTTTTAATTCATCACGTTTCTTGCAAACATCGTTATATTCATCAAGTAACTTCTCAGATTTTGACCGTGCTCCGCAATATTGGTACAAATCGTCAAATGTACTGTCATTAATAACTGAGAATTTGACCACATAGAAAAAATATGGTAAATAAGAAGTATGAGATATACAAGTGATTT
>JAMPAO010000118.1 GCA_023667165.1 Ruminococcus sp.
CGGCTGCAAAGACCTTGAAAAGCCTTTGCATCCGTTTTATTTTTATCGGTATCCCGCCTATTTTGAAAATTTGTTCAGTGCCGAGGGAATGTACAGCGACCCCGCGATAAGCAGCAGACCCTTATCTCCCGCATAGGAATACGCCCTGTGATATACCTCCGAAAGAGATACGCATTCCGCGTCGGCAAACCGTTCCGCAAGCCTCGGCGCGAAAACGGTTTTCGGACAGAACCCGTCTATGCAGAACGCCTTGTCTATCAGCGGGGATATGTACGACAAAGCCGTCTGCCAGTCCTTGTCTGCGCTCATTCCGCAGATCATTACCTTGGGGTAGTGGGGGAGTGAGCTTATAAATTCCGCCAGTACCCTCATTCCGTCGGGATTGTGCGCCCCGTCGTTTATTATCATTGGCGACCGCTCCCTGACTACTTGACACCTGAGAGGCATTACCGCCGTTGCGATCCCCTCGAAAACCTTTTTGTCCGTCAGCCTGCGGAATTTGGCTTTGGCTGCCAATGCCGCCTCAATGGCTGTAACGGCGTTGAGTATCTGATGCGTCCCGGGCATAGCCGTGGCGTAATCCTTCAGCTTATAGGAAAATACGCAGCCGTCCGTACCCGTGCGCAGTATCTTCAGCTTTTTCAGATCCGGTATTATCAGCTTCGAGCCGTGAATGGCGGCGTATTTGGCAGTAACCCTGTTCACCGCCTCGGGATTGTCGGGATAAAGCGTCACCGGACAGTAATCCTTGATTATCCCCGCTTTCTGAAAGGCGATCTCCTCAAGAGTGTTCCCCAGCACCGCCGTGTGATCGTAGGAAACCGAGGTTATCACCGAGCATACGTTGTCGCTTATGATATTGGTGCTGTCGCAAAGTCCGCCTATACCCGTTTCCAGCACCACGATATCGCATTTCTGCTCCGCAAACCAGATAAACGCAATGGCGTTTGTTATCTCAAACTGCGAGTACCCCGCCAGATCGCCGTTGAGCGCAGGCTCTATGCTTCTTATGATCCTGAGCAGATCCTCGTCGGGGATATCCGCGTTGTTTATCTTTATGCGGTCGTTGTATCTGAAAATAAACGGAGAGGTGAATTCTCCCGTCCTGTACCCCGCAAGGATAAAGGAATTGGCAAGCATTCTCACCGTGGAGCCTTTGCCGTTGGTTCCCGCAACATGGATAAATTTCAGATAATTCTGGGGATTGCCCAGCTTGTCCATAAGAATGGAAAATCTGGTGAGATTTTTGGCAGGCTCACCCGATTTTGTGTATCTTTCAAGAAAATTAATTATTTCACCGTTCACAGAAAGACCGCCTTTATCAGAGGTAAGAGGTGGGAGCCAGGAAGAGGGAGAACGCCTGAAACGTTTATACGGCTGAGTTTCCTGCCTCTCTTATTTTTTCGGACAGCTTATTTGCTTTCTCCAGCGCCGACGGACTTGCCGTCACCATAGGACCGCCGATGTCAATGTATTTTGCCGCGTTGCCGATATCGCCGCACAGGAAAAACAGCTCCGCCGTTTCGCAGAATATCTGTCCTGTTATCATGGTGTTAAGGGGAGTGCTGCCCATTTGCGCGGTCACGGTTTTCATGGTCAGATTGTCAAATTCGTTTTTCATCAGCCGCAGGTCAAGCGCCGCCCTGTAATTTTTCTTCGCCTTTTCCGCCTTTATCAGAATATTCACCGCAGTCTGGGCGCACAGGAAATTGCTGCCGCTGCTGTGCTGTATAAACGGCTCTGCGTCGTTAAACGCGCGGAGAACGCTGTCGCTGTCGCCTATCTCGTCGTAAACGGATAAGGTGTCGTCGTAAAAGCTGGCTCCTACCTCGGGATATTTCCCGAACTCGTTTCTATCTACCGATCCCAGCAGACTTATGGCTTCTCCGTACTGTCCTCTAAGACAAAAGATATCGCAAAGCAGCAGCTTCAGCTTTGTCTTGTCGGGATAGCTGTCCGCCTGCTCCATCTTCGCGTAAAGCATATTGACGGCGTTGTCCGAAATGAAATCCCGCTGCAGCAGCCTCATTGCCTCCGTGACCCTTTTGCCGTTTCCCGGGGGAAAGATCCTTTTCCGCATAACTCCGATAAATATTAAGGGAATTATAAATACGGCGGCAGCGAGAAGATCGGTCAGGAGAGAGGACGGCGCATATCGGAAGATCACAACGGATATCATAACGCACAGCGTCGTCATGACCGTGCAGGAGGTAATGCTGTTTTTCTGCTTTTTGTACAGCTTATCCAGTTGTTCTCTTGTAATTGTTATCATGACCGCACCCCCGAAAGCGTGAAGAGCGGGAATGGGATACCCGCCTCCCGCTTTTTATTTTACTTGGCGAACGCTTTTATCGACTGCTCTATCTTTTCCATTTTGTCAAGAGCCTTTGCCAGCTTTGCACGCTCCGTTTCTATCTGCTTTTCGGGAGCTTTAGCCAGAAATCCCTGATTGTTCAGCTTGCTTTGCAGGAAATCAATATCCTTTTGCACCGACGCTTTTTCCTTGTTGAGCCGCGCAAGCTCCTTTTCTCTGTCAACAAGCTCGCTCATGGGGATAAATATCCTTGCGGAGTGCGTTACCACAGTGACCGCGTCTGCAATGTCAAAGCTGCCGCCGATCTCGACCTCGGAGGCGTACGCCAGGCGTTCGAAGAACATTCTGCCCGCCTTGAATACGTCCTCAAATTCCGTTTCTATAAACAGCTTTGTCTTTACCGAGGGAACAACGTTCATCTCCGAGCGGCGGTTTCTTACCGCTCTTATAGCGCCGATTATCTTTTCAAAGCTTTCCTCCTCCTCGGTAAATACCAGCTTTTCGTCAAATACGGGGAAATCCGCCAGTATAAGGGGAGCTTCTCCGTCCGTGAGAGCCGACCATATTTCCTCGGTAATAAACGGCATAAAGGGGTGCAGGAGTTTGAGTATTCCCCGCATCAGCCAGACAAGGACGGACTGCGCCGTAAGAGCCGTATCTCCTCCGGCCTGTATTCTCGGCTTTGTAAGCTCAATATACCAGTCGCAGTAGATATCCCAAATAAAGTCGTACAGCTTCTGGCAGGCAATTCCAAGTTCGAACGCCTCCAGACTGCGGTTGACCTCCTTGGCAAGGGTATTGAATTTGCTTACGGCCCACTTGTCCTCAACGGAGAGATTTTCGGGAAGGTTCTGTGCGCCGAATCCGTCGGGGAGGTTCATCAAAATAAATCTCGAAGCATTCCACAGCTTGTTTGCAAAGCCTGCGGAAGCCTTTACTTTGTCCTCGATAAATCTCATGTCGTTGCCCGGAGCGTTGCCCGTTGCCAGCATAAAGCGCAGAGCGTCCGCGCCGTAGCGGTCGATTATCTCCAGCGGATCAATGCCGTTGCCCAAGGATTTGGACATCTTCCTGCCCTGACCATCTCTTACAAGTCCGTGGATAAGCACAGTGTCAAAGGGGACTTGTCCCGTAAACTCTATTCCCGAAAACATCATTCTCATTACCCAGAACGGGATAATGTCGTATCCCGTTACAAGTGTGCTTGTTGGGTAGAAATATTCAAGATCGGCGGTCTTGTCGGGCCAGCCCAGTGTGGAGAAAGGCCAAAGAGCCGACGAGAACCACGTGTCCAGCGTGTCGGGATCCTGCCGCATGGGTTTGCCGCATTTGGAGCATACGGGTGCGTTTTCCTTTGTGACCGTCATCTCGCCGCATTCGTCGCAGTAGAACGCGGGTATGCGGTGTCCCCACCAAATCTGACGGGAAATGCACCAGTCCTTGATATTTTCCAGCCAGTGGAAATATATTTTCTCAAATCTTTCGGGAACAAATTTTGTTTCGCCGTTTTTTACCGCGTCTATGGCAGGCTGCGCAAGGGGTTTCATTTTAACGAACCACTGAGTTGATATCTTAGGCTCAAGGGTCGACGAACAGCGGTAGCAGGTGCCTACGTTGTGGGAATAGTCCTCCACACGCACAAGGAAGCCGCCTTTGTCAAGATCCTCAACTATCCTTTTTCTCGCTTCGTATCTGTCCATTCCCGCGTAATCGGGGTAATCCTCCGTGATCCTTGCGTCGTCGGTCATAACGCTGATAACGGGCAGATCGTGCCGTTTTCCCACCTCAAAATCGTTGGGGTCGTGAGCGGGGGTGATCTTTACAACGCCCGTACCGAAATCGGGTTCAACATAGCTGTCGGCGATAACGGGTATCTCTCTGCCCACAAGAGGGAGCGTCAGCGTTTTTCCGATAATATCCCTGTATCTGCCGTCCTCGGGATTAACAGCTACGGCGGTATCGCCAAGCAGCGTTTCGGGACGCGTTGTGGCAAGCTCCACATAGCCGCTGCCGTCGGTAAGAGGATATCTGATGTGCCAGAAATGTCCCGCCTGATCCTCATATGCGACCTCCGCGTCGGAAAGAGCGGTTTTGCAGCAAGGACACCAGTTGATCATTCTCTCGCCTCTGTAGACAAGTCCCTTTTCGTAATATTTTACGAAAACCTCCTTGACGGCTTTGGAGCAGCCTTCGTCCATGGTGAAGCGTTCTCTCGACCAGTCGCAGGACGATCCCAGCTTTTTGAGCTGTTCGACGATACGTCCCCCGTATTTTTCTTTCCATTGCCATGCCCGTTCCATGAATTTTTCTCTGCCGACGCTTTCCTTTGTCAGACCTTCCTCCGCCATGGCAGCCACGATCTTGACCTCCGTGGCAAGGGCGGCGTGATCCGTTCCGGGAAGCCACAAGGTACTGTAGCCGGACATTCTTTTCCAACGGATAAGGATATCCTGCAATGTTTCATCGAGTGCGTGACCCATATGGAGCTGACCGGTGACGTTTGGCGGCGGGATGACTATGGTGTAAGGCTTTTTTTCGGGATCGGGATCTGCTTTGAAGCAATCGTTGTCGATCCAGTATTTGTAGATCTTGTCCTCAGCCTCCCGGGGATTGTAAACCTTTGGCAGTTCTTTTTTCATTTCCATTTTTCCTTTCCTGTGCGCGTAAGGCGCTTTTTAGGGCAATATCGCACATCGTGAACACGCTCTAAATAAAAAAACGCCTCGAAACCGACAATACGGCTTCAGGGCGAAATTTTCCGCGGTACCACCTGAAATTGCGAACAACATTTCCGAAAACGAAACGTCGTACGCGCTCTTATATCCTGTAACGGGGAACACCGCCGGGCATTATCCTGTACGCTGCGCACCTTACGCATAAGCGCGTTTTCACACCCGAAGCTCCTCGGCTACTTCCGCATTACCCCGCTAAAGACTCGCACCTGCCGTCTTTTCTCTGCCAAGCATCCGTAACGCGTACTCCTCCGATTCACAGCTTTTTGAATATTTTCTTGATTATAACATATATTTTCCCGTTTGTCAATAGGGCGTGAGCGCCCGTTTGCGATATTTTTGATAATTTTGCTTGACATTGCCGGCATATGGGTATAAAATAAAAAAGGCGGTTTTTTGTCAATAAATATCAAAAGGGGAAAGAAGATATTGTTATGCTTATCAAGGAATATGTAAATATCGTAAAAAAGGAATTCGAAGGGTATGACGTCAAAAAATTCGGCAAGGATGCGCTTGCGGGTGTGACCGTTGCCGCAGTGGCTCTGCCGCTGGCGCTGGCGTTCGGCGTAAGCTCCGGAGCAACGGCGGCGTCGGGACTTATAACCGCAGTATTTGCCGGACTTATAATCGGCGGTCTTGCGGGAGCTTCTTACCAAATAAGCGGACCTACCGGCGCTATGACGGCGATCCTGGTGTCGCTGGCGGCTCAGTACGGCATACAGGGGGTGTTCATTGCAGGCTTTATGGCGGGCGTTCTGATGCTTATTGCGGGAATATTCAAGCTGGGCGGACTTGTATCATATCTTCCGTCACCCGTGATCACGGGCTTTACAAGCGGGATAGCGGTTACTATCGCTTTGGGACAGATAAATAACCTGACGGGACTTGTTTCGGAGGGAACGGAAACTCTTGACAAGCTCAAAAGCTATTTTGTTCTCGAACAGCGCATAAATACCGCAGGTCTTATTATCGGAGCGGCAGTGACGGTGTTTATGTTTTTATATCCGAAAAAGATAAATCAGTATTTTCCAAGCTCGCTGGCGGCGATAATTCTGACCACCGGCGCGAATATGATATTCGGCTTCGACGTTCCCGTCGTGGGAGCGATACCCAAAACCGTTTTTCTTGACGATCGCCTGGACATTTCCGCGCTTGCGGATCCGGAAACCGTAAAGGGGCTTATCTTTCCCGCAATATCAATAGCCGCGCTGGGACTTATCGAATCTCTGCTCTGCGGCGCGTCCGCGGGAAAAATGAAAAACGAGAAGCTGAATGCAAACGTGGAGCTTGCCGCTCAGGGCATAGGCAATATGCTGCTGCCGTTTTTCGGCGGAGTACCCGCCACCGCAGCTATCGCAAGAACAAGCGTTGCCATAAAATCGGGCGGGCAGACGAGAATGGCGTCCTTTGTCCATTCGGGGATACTGCTGCTTTCCATGTTCGTTCTGGGCGGAGTAATGTCCATGATACCCCTGTCCGCACTGGCAGGAGTACTGATAGTTACCGCATGGCGCATGAACGACTGGACGTCGATAAGATACATCTTCGGAAAAAAGATCAAGACCGCCGTTATGCAGTTCCTCATAACAATGGCGGCTACTGTCATATTCGATCTGACCGTAGCCATCGTTATCGGCGTGGTATTTTCCGTAATGATGTTTGTGGTAAAGGTATCGGATATGCAGGTGACGGTAGCGGAGGTAGATCCGCATAAGCTGGACGATCCCGACATAGATCCGGAAAAGCTGAAAAACACCTGCGTTGTATACATATCCGGACCGCTTTACTTCGGGACCTGCGCAAAGCTGGAGGAGAAGATATCCGCATTGGGCGAGAATTTCAACGTGATCTTTTCAATGCGCGGAGTGACCATAGCGGACATTTCCGGAGTGGAGGCTCTTCACGAATACTGCGAGAGGCTTATCCAAAGCGGTATCATGGTATACTTTTCCTGTGTTCAGCCGCCTGTTATGACAATGCTTGAGCGCTGCGGCATAAAGGAACGTTTCCATGACGATATGTTTTTCTGGAGCACCGACAGGGCATTCAGGCACATATCCTCGCTGTAATTTACAGCAAGGCAGGGAATTGCCCCGTATTTTTCAAAAAGATGCAATACCGGTTTTCAAGCCGGCGGCTGATAATATGCCTGCCCGCTTTTCCGTCCGTCATTGTTTGGCTGTGATCCGGCGCCGCAATGCTGTTGAGAATAGACCTCCTCGGAAACTGGAGAAGTGCCGAATGACGCAGCAATTTTGTTGTCAGGCAAAGTACGTTTTCCGC
>JAMPAO010000119.1 GCA_023667165.1 Ruminococcus sp.
GGAGCGGGCAAGACAACTATTTTCGACGCCATTACCTACGCCCTTTACGGCAGGACAAGCGGCGAGAGCGACAGCGGAAATGACAGGAAAACCAAGCGCACCGCGGAAATGCTCATTTCCAAGTACGCGCCCAAGGACGTTCCCTCCTCCGTGAGCCTGACCTTTCTCCACTGCTCAAAGAAATACACCGTGACCCGAACCATCGGCAGAAAAAGAAACGGCGAGCCAAAAAACGCCGAAGCCGAGCTTATCCTGCCCGACGGCGGTATCGTGGTCGGCGTCAGAGAGGTAACGGGCAGGATAGAGGATATTCTGAAGCTCGATAAAAACCGCTTTTCCCGTATCGCAATGATCGCACAGGGGGATTTTCTCAAGCTCCTGCTTGCGGACACCTCTGAACGGCAGGAGATATTCCGCAGCATTTTCAAAACGGATATTTACGTCGGCTTTACCGAAACGCTCTCCGAAAAAGCGGCGGAGCTGAAACGGGAGATACAGTCGGCGGAAATGCTGACGGATAATCTCCTCAAAAGCGTTCACTGCGGAGAGGACGATCCCCGTTACGCCCGTATCGAGGAGATAAAGGCAAGAGGAGCGGCGCTTTTGAGCCGAAACGACCTGTCGGAAATTGAAACGGTGACAGCCGCCGGCGAAAAAGCCGCCGAAAAAATGCAGTCGGAGCTTGCGCGGCTGGAGAAGCTCATATTAAAGCTGTCCTCGGACATAGCGGAAAGCGAAAATCTGGATAATCTGAAAACCCGTCTGGAGGAAGCAAAAAAGCTCCTCGCCCGCAAACGGGAGGAGCTTTCCGAAATAACGGAAAAATGCGGCGAAGCGGAAAGTAAGCTCCCCGAAATAGAAGAGCTGAAAAAATACAAAGCGGTCATAGAAAGCAGACTGAACGATTACGCCAAAATGGACGGTATCAAAGCCGATATCAAAAAAACCGCCTCGGACATGGCGGCGGATAAAGCCGCCTCGAAGGAAAAGATCCGCTTGCTCGACTCTCTTAAAGAAAAGGAACGGGCATATGAAAACGAGCTTGACGTACTCAAAGCCTCCGGAGAAAACGCTGTCCTGCTGGAGCGGAAAGCGGCAGCCGCCCGCAGTACGGAAAAAACGCTTTTGCAGCTAATATCCTGCTGCGGGGAGCTTGAACGCTCCGAAAGCCGCCTTTCCGAGATGAAAGTGAAGCTGGATATCGAAAACGTCAAGTACGAAGAGCTTAAAGCGAACGCCGCGAGCATAAACAGGATATTCATAAGCTCCCAAGCGGGCATAATGGCGCTGGGGCTGCACGAGGGCGAGCCATGCCCCGTATGCGGCTCGGTACATCACCCGAAAAAGGCGGCGAAGCCGGAAAACTCCGTATCGGAGGACAGCGTGAAAAGGGCGGAAGCAGCCGCGGAGAAAGCGGGAAAAGCGGCGGAAAGGGCGGCGCGGGAATATACCGTCCTGTCGGGCAATATCCTGTCTGAAAAAAAGCACATTTCCGAAGCGGCGGCGGAGCTTTTCCCCGACTGCGGATTTGAACACATCAAGGAAACAGCCGAAAAAAACCTTGTCCGCATACGCGGGGAAATAAACCTGGCAGCCGAAAAGCTCCTTGCGGAGGAAAAAAACGCAAAACGCAGAGAGCTGCTCGAAAAAAAGCTCATTCCCGAGATACGGAGCGGCATAAAGGAATGCGCCGGAGCTGTAACGGAGCTTGAAAAAAGCATATCCGCCCATAAGGCAAGAACGGACGTGCTGGAAAAGCAGCTAAGGGAGCTTGACGAGGGTCTGCCCCATGAAAATATAGCGGCAGCCGAAAGAGAAGCGGCTGCGGCGGCGCAAAAAATAAAGCGGTTTGAAAACGGGATAAAAATATCCTCCGAGGCGCAAAAAAAAGCGGCGGGGGAAATACAGTCGCTGGAGGGACAGATCAGCTCCCTTAAGGATCAGCTTGCACGGGGCAGCTCCAAGGAAACCGCCGCGCTGAAAGCGGAGCAGGAACGCCTTATCAAGGAAAAAAACGCCCTGCGTGAGCGGTACGACGGTATAAAGCCGTACATACCGCTGAACAAAAAAGCCGTTTCCGGACTTTCGGAAGCGCTTGACAGCCTCGGCGCGCTGAATGAGCGGTACAGAATGCTTGATCAGATGAGCAAAACGGCTAAAGGACAGGTGGCGGGAGGCGAGAAGATCACTCTGGAGGCTTACGTTCAGGGCAGATATTTCGATAAAATACTGCATAAAGCGAACGTGCGCCTTACTGCAATGTCCGGAGGGCGGTTCAGCCTAAGACGGCAGGAAACGGCAGACAACAACCGGAGCGGTTTTTTCCTCAATATCGACGTTACGGATCATTACAACGGCAGTATCAGAAGCGTAAAGACCCTTTCGGGGGGCGAATCCTTTCTTGCCTCCCTTTCTCTCGCGCTGGGACTTTCCGAGGAGGTGCAGGAAAGCGCGGGAGGGATAAGGCTTGACTCCATGTTCATCGACGAGGGCTTCGGCACTCTCGACGAGGAAACTCTGCGGCAGGCTATGCAGGCGATGGCGAGCCTTGCGGACGGCAGCAGGCTCATCGGCATAATCTCCCACGTGTCCGAGCTGCGCCGCGAGATAGTCAAGCAGATAAACGTGAAAAAAAACCGCTCCGGCGGCAGTACGGCAGTCGTTTCGGGAACGTGAGGATAAAAAATCGGGGAATGTACGGTATCATGCGCACATTCCCCGATCTTATCATTTCTCGAAGCCTTTCCTCACAAGGGGAATGAATATCCCCCCCGCAGCGTTGCCCAGGGTCATTACAATAAGGTATACAAAGGTGTTGACCGACCAGACCCGCGCCACGGTGAAGTAATACATATTCGCAACGCAGTGCTCGTAGCCGCTGAGGATAAAGGTCATTACCGGCAGGAATACCGCAAGGATTTTTCCCGCGGGGTTTTCTATTTTCTTGTAGCCGTCCGCGGCGATGAACATCAGCATACCGCAGAAAAAGGCGAGAATGAATATGCTAAGCATATTATCGCCGAATTTCACGGCGCATATTTCCGCCGCCCGTTCGCCCAGTGAGGCGATTCTCGTGCAGAGCACCAGACCGCCCGTTATGACCGTGCCCGCCAGATTTCCCAGCCATATGACAACGAGATCGAGTATGTAGGCGGGTTTGTTTTCCACGGCGTACCCCACCTTGCCGGTGAACAGGTTAAAGCCGAAGGACAGTATCACAAACAGTCCCGTGCCGAACATGAACGAGCCTATGTATTTGTTGTCGCAGGAGAGGAACACCGTGCCGCCTATGCCTATGGCGAAGCCTGTGAGGATCGCTCTTAAAAATATATCCGCAAATCTTTTCATAATACGACCTTTCCTTTACCGTTTTTTGGTTTTCCGATATCTCTATTATAACACATTGCTCCCACGTTTTTATTGCTGTTTTGTTACTATACTGTTTCTAATTATAGTAAAATATATTCGTAAAATATATCCTCTCCCCTTTGCTTTGTGATATAAGCGGCTTTTTCCCCGAAATTATCCTTATTTTTCGGTATATTTTGCCGAAATTGCGGGTTATTTTCAAAAAAAGGCTTGCAAATCACGGCGTTTTATGATATAATAGTTAAAGCAAGTTTCTTAAAATTTACATTTTATTTACAGAAAATATATCAAAAAGGAGTAGACCGAATTATGATGATTTGCTACACTTTTGACAGACAGACAGACAGACAGACAGACAGACAGACAGGGATAACTGCGCCCTTTTCCTTTTTTATAATATAAAAGAACGGTAAAACGCCCCAAAGTCTTGGAAGTGTTCCAAGGCTTTGGGGCGTTTTATTTTATAAATTTTATAAAAAATTTTTAGGAGGTATTTTATGTACAAAAAAATAATTTCATTTTTTACTGCTGCGCTTTTGTTTGCGGCGGGGTGGTTTGCCGTGCTCACGGCAAACACGGTAAGCGCGGAGGTCATAACCGACGACGGATATTCGTTCGACAGTGAAACGGGTACGCTTACGATCACTTCCGACAACGGCTCGAAAACCTGGCGCGCCAACGCTAACATTGGAAAAACAGACGTTAAAACCGTTGTCATAGAAAGCGGAGTTACCGCCTTGATGGAGAGCGCTTTTAGTAACTGTTCTCAACTTACGTCGGTAACAATTCCCGACAGCGTTACTTCTATCGGGGAAAGTGTGTTTTATGCCTGTTCGAGCCTTGCGTCCGTAAAAATACCCGCAGGCGTTACTTCTGTCGAGAGGAGCACGTTTGCCGCCTGTAAAAGCCTTACGTCCGTAACAATACCCGACAGCGTTACCTCTATCGGCAACAGCGCGTTTGCCGACTGTAACAGCCTTACGTCCGTGGAAATACCCGACGGCGTTACTTCCCTCGGCGTGTCCGTATTTGCCGGCTCGGGTCTTACGTCGGTAACAATACCCAAAAGTGTTACGTCTATCGAGAGTAACGCTTTCGCTAACTGCTTCGGACTTACATCCGTAACAATACCCGACAGCGTTGCGTCTGTCAATAAATACGCGTTCCAAAACTCCTACACTATTAAACAGATAATATATCCCGACGGCTTGGATATAAGCGAAATGGTATTTCTGCCCAATCTCGCGCCCGATAGGATAGCCTACGAGATAAGCGCGGACGGCAAGGTGACGGTCACCGATATTACGCCCGGCAGCAAAACGGATACCGTTACGCTCCCCGATAAAATAGATATCGGCGGCACGGAGTACTCTGTCACAGAGGTGAACGAGGACGTCCGGGATCTGGTTTCCGAAACGGGACATACCCACATAACCGAAAGCGAAGCGACCTGCACCGAAAAAGCGGTCTGCTCGATATGCGGCGAATACGGCGATGAACCTGCGGGACATACGGGCGGCACGGCGGACTGCACGCAAAAAGCGGTATGCACCGTTTGCGGCGAGGAATACGGAGAGATATCGGAACACAGCTTCTCCTCCGACTGGTCGGCGGACGGTACGAACCACTGGCATGAGTGCGAAAACTGCGATGAGATAAAAGACCTTGCCGCTCACACGGTAACCGCCGACGAAGCGGTCGCGGCTACCTGCACCCAAACGGGCTTGACGGCGGGCAGTCACTGCTCCGTGTGCGATAAGGTAATAAAGGGGCAGACGATCCTTGCAAAGCTGCCTCACAGCTACGTAGACGGCGTATGCTCTCTCTGCGGCACGCCCGACCCCGGCGCGGCGGAGGAAACCACCGCCCCCGAGGAGGAAACAACTACATCATCCGTCACCGAGGACAGCTCCGACGAAACCACCGCTCCCGAGGGTGAAACCACAACATCACCCGTCACCGAGGACAGCTCCGACGAAACCACCGCCCCCGAGGGTGAAACAACATCACCCACCGCCGAGGACAGCTCCGATGAAACCACCGCCCCCGAGGGTGAAACAACATCACCCACCGCCGAGAACAGCTCCGATGAAACCACCGCCCCCGAGGGTGAAACAACCACATCACCCGTCACCGAGAATACCGCCGTTACCACGGTCACATCTTATACGCCCACATCTCCCGTTACGGGACGTCCCTCAACGGGAACAGGCTCCGGATCCTCCGACCGCGTTCCGGCGGCGGTTATAGCCTACTCGACCACCGCCCCGCAGGAGCAGCTTTTCGACGCTCTGATAGGCGCGGCGGACGGAAGCACGGTAACGGTAAAGCTTTCGGGCAATACCGTAGTCGAAAAGGACGTTTTCGAGGAGATAGCGGGAAGAAACGTCACCGTAAAATTCATGCTTGACCGCAGCGTATACTGGACCGTCAACGGCAAGGATATTTACGCCCCTCGGACGGTCGATATGGGCGTAAAGCTGAACAGCAAAGCCGTTTCAAGGACTGTGACAAAGCAACTGTCCGACGGCGGGAGCGTCGTTCCGTTCACCCTGCTCCACAACGGCGAGCTGGGATTCAAGGGCGTTCTTCATCTGCCCGTGAAGAGGTACGGCGGAGAATACGCCGCCCTGTACCGCGTAGAGGGCGAAAATTACGAATATGTGAACTTCTCGCGGATATCGGACGGCTGCGCGGAGTTTGGATTCGAGCACGCCTCCGATTATGCCGCAGTTATCGGCGATCAAGCCTTCGAGGACGTTTCCGCGGGAGCGGGAATGCGGTCGAACGCCGACAACAGCCGTTCCGGCATGATACCGTACATTTTCTGCGGAGCTTTCGTGCCTGCCGCTCTGCTTTCGGCGGCGGTTTTCCGCAGGAAAAAGATCAAGTGATATCAAATAATATCAACAGCCGGTCTGTGCGGAATGATCCGTACAGACCGGCTGTCTTTTTGTTCAAAAATATTTTCCGAGCCGCGCCGATAAACGGTCAGCCGATGCTCTTGAGAGAAGCGTCAGCCTCTTCCACCAGCATTTCGACAACGCCGGAGATCTCCTCGCGGTTGGTCGCCCATTCAACGCCGTGGAACGCCGCTCTGAGGCCGATCGTAGCTCCGCCGTCGGTGGTGATGGAAGCTACGTCCGTGGAAATGCCCGTAGCCAGGTCAACAACGGGGTACTGACGGGCAAGGTCGTTTATTTCCTTGTTTATAGCCACAAGCTCCTCCGACCACTTGTAATCCTCCATGACCTTCTTGTCGCCGATGGCGATGGCGTCGTCGTTGGTGTTGGCAAGGCGTGTGCAGTCCGCGAAAAGTCCTACGCCGATAGGATTTGCCGCGCCCTTGCATATTACCCAGCCGTCAAGGGTAGCCGCCTGATAGGGATCGGAGCCTGCGGGCGAGGGAACGGGTGCAAGTCCCAGGTTCTCGACGGGTATCTTGGTGCTCCATGTATCGGGATTAGCCGAAACGGTGTACGCTCCGCAGATGTAGAAAAGCTCTCTGCCCTCGCCCATGAACTGGGGCTGCTCCGACCAGTCGAACAGCGACAGGTCGAATACCAGACCTCTGTTGTAAAGATCGTACATCCAGTTCATAGCCTTTTCAACGGTAGCGTCGTTTAAGTTCACCTTAAGAGAGCCGTCAACGGACTCGACGGAGGGAACGCCTGCGGAAAGGAACAGAGCCTTTTCGTTCCAGTAGCCGTCCAGACCGTACCTGTCGCTGTCGGGATCCACAAAGCTCTCCAGAGCGGCTGTGAAGGTGTCCCAGTTCCATTCTCCCGCCTGATAAAGCTCCCAGGGATCGTCCAGACCGTTTTCCTCGATGGTCTGCTTGT
>JAMPAO010000011.1 GCA_023667165.1 Ruminococcus sp.
GATACAAAAAATCCTGCGTCATTCAGCATTTCTCCGGTTTCCGAGGAGGTCTGTTATTACGGTCTTATTTCAAACAGCCTGCAGGCATCGGTGCGCCTGCAGGCTGTTTGGGTTCTTATAATTCTTCGGCGGGGGAGCTTATGTAACCCCGCCGCCTGCACGCGGAGCTTCCCCGCCTAAACCGAAGCTGATGGATAAGGCGTTGTTTACCTGGGTCATGGACGGAGGATCAAGCTCTCCCATGCGTTCCTTAAGTCTTTTTTTATCAATGGTGCGTATCTGCTCCAGCAGCACGACGCTGTCCTTGGAAAGGCCGCATCTGTCGGCGTTGAGCTCAATATGAGTGGGCAGCCTGGACTTCTCCTTCTGGCTTGTGATAGCCGCGGCGATCACCGTGGGACTGTGCCTGTTGCCCACATCATTCTGCACTATAAGCACGGGTCTTATGCCGCCCTGCTCCGAGCCTACAACGGGACTCAGATCGGCGTAATATATCTCTCCTCTTTTAACAGACATTTTCGTATCATCCTTTCCTGACAGTGTAAGGAGTTTTTTCGTCTGTTTATATTTTGACCGTTTATTGCCGAAATAAACAATCGACGGATATTTTTTTAGAAAATAATAAAAGCAGCGCCGCGCAAGGCTCGGCTGACGGCTTTGCGCACGTCCTGCTTGCATATTTGACGAAAAATCCGGAGAGGGACGTATCCCGGGTCATAAAGACCCGCCCGAGGATATGCGGGCGGGTCTTTATATTTTATGATATAAGTCCGATCGACGCCACAGTTCCGTAAAGCATATACGCGGTCACGATAAGCCAGGGAACGGACGTCAGGATATATTTCCATGTACGCGAATTTGTGTATGCGTTCGATACGACCAGCTTCTTTCCTTTTGAGCAGAAGCCGATCATTATCACTACCGAGGCGATAATGCAGGCAAGCCGTATTATAACATTCAGTCCCGTGCAGACGATAAGGGGGATCATATCGTTCATGACCGCGTTTATATCGGTCAGTGAGGACACGGATACCGATTCGAGCATTACCATGATAACGGCAGACATGGTGTTGTTGAGGATATGGACGGCGGCCGACGGTATTACCGAGCCTGTTTTCACCGCCATGACTGCCCATACAAGTCCCATGCACACGGCGGGGATGCACTGCATGAAATTCTGGTGCATAAGTCCGAACATTACCGATGAAACGATTATCCCGAAAGCGTTGCCGTACTTTCTCAGGGCGTCCAGCAGCACGCCTCTGAAAACCAGCTCCTCCAGCACCGGACCGAGGACGCAGATGTAAATATATATCAGAACGTCCAGCCAGAGCGGATTTCCCTGCGGTGCAACGCTTGCTGCCTGCGCGGTTTCCTCTATGGAAAAATTCGATAAATTTCCCGAAAGCAGCTCTATCAGCGCAAGCAGGATCATATTTACAAAGGATCCTACGGTAACAACGCCGAATGACAGAGCGGTAAACTTAAAAAATTCTTTTCCGCCGATACACGGCAGCTTGAATTTTTCCTTTATGCTCCTTTTGGTGACAAGAATTCCCACGCCTATCGCAGCTATATCGCCGGCGATTGGGAAACCGTAGGAGTATACCGCTTTCATAACGGGTATCCCTTGAATTGCCTCTTTTCCGGCGTCAAGCTGCTCCTTTGAAAAGCCTCCGCCGAGGACGGACGCGGAAAGGAGCATAACTCCCGTATTGACCGCGCTGAACACAAGGACAAGGGCGATGATTATCCATGCGGCGTTAAAATAATATCTGCGCAGAGCCTTTTTTTCGCTGTCGTCCGGCGGCGCATTCTGCTGCAAAGCGTTGTAGTTTATCATAACAGATCCTCTCATTCTATAAAAAATGCTCCGTTAGCCGGAGCATTCCGTGATCAGAGCAAATTATAACCGCAGAGGATGTCCCCCGCCTCTAAGGCGGCGGGTGCCATCTGCATTCAGCGGGGGGTACAATCCCCCGCTGAATGCAGCGTGCGCAGCACGCTCTCTGCTTGTTGAAAGCAGAGCTTTGAATGCGGGCGGAGTCTTAGTTCCGCCTTATGATTTTGATCACAGCGGGACGTTTTTCGGGAGCTTCCGGTGCGATCGAAAAAACGTTTTCAAAATCAGCCGCCAGCGCTGCCGTATCGCACTGCGAGGATGTTTGCAGCGTACCCAATACATCGCCCTTTTCCACTCTGTCGCCTACGGTTTTTTCAAAAATTATGCCCGCTGTGCTGTCTATGCTGCTGTCCTTGCTTTTTCTTCCCGCGCCGAGATTTAAGGAAATAAGTCCTGTTTTTTCGCAGGATATTTTATTTATATAGCCGCTTGAGGCGGCTCTGACGGCGATACTGCGCGACGGCTCTCCCATCAGCGAATAATCGCTCAGCGCGTTGGGGTCGCCGCCTTGAAGATAAACCGTTTTCTCCAAGGTTTCAAAAGCCTTGCCGCTTGCGACCGCCTTTTCCGCCATTGTTCTGCAGTCAAGATATGAACCCTTTCCCGCAAGCATAAGCATTTCCGCTGCAAGCGAAATGCTTACCTCGTACAGATCTGTGCGGCAATTGCCCTTGAGCGCTTCCGCCGCCTCGATCACCTCCACGGAATTGCCCACCGCCCGTCCGAGAGGCTTATCCATATCCGTTATTACCGCCGTGCATTTTACGCCGTTCTGTCTGCCGGAGTCAAGCATTGACGCGGCAAGCTCTTCGGCGTCGCGGATATTTTTCATGAACGCTCCGTCGCCGGTCTTGACGTCAAGCACGATGCCGTCTGCTCCCGTAGCGAGCTTTTTGCTCATGATACTCGATGAGATAAGAGGGATGCTGTCCACCGCGGCGGTGGCGTTTCTCAGATCGTATATTTTTTTGTCCGCGGGAACCAGCGATTCGGTCTGGCTCGCTATCGCGAAGCCGTTCTCTCTTACCGTTTCGATAAATTTTTCATGGCTGATCGAGGCGGTAAAGCCGGGTATCGCTTCCAGCTTGTCGATGGTGCCTCCGGTATGACCGAGCCCCCGTCCCGACATTTTCGGAACGTAAATCCCGCAGGCGGCGCATATGGGACCTGCGATAAGCGTGGTTTTATCTCCCACGCCTCCGGTGCTGTGTTTGTCGACGCACACGCCTCCCAGCTCGTCCGAGGGGTGATAGGTATATCCCGAATTCATCATTGTGACCGTAAGCGCGGAGGTTTCGTCGGCGTTCATTCCGTTAAAGCATATTGCCATTAGCAGTGCGGACATCTGATAATCGGGGATATCTCCCTTGACAAATCCCGTTATAAACCAGCCGATCTCTTTATCGGAAAGCGCGCCGCCGCGCTTTTTTTTCATAATGATATCATATGCCGTCATAACCGCTTTATCCTTTCTTCCGCTTACAGCCTGAGCAGGCTCTTACCTTATCTCGATACCGGGGAAATAGTACATCAGTATCTGATCGTAGGTGCTGCCCTGCTTTGCGAGGATATTTGCGCCGTTCTGGCTCATTCCCACGCCGTGGCCGTAGCCGTATGTAACAAAGGTAAATTCTCCGTCGGCATAGCTGACGTCGAAGCACCAGCTTTTTATGCCGAAATTCAGTATCTGCTCTCTTATTTTTCTTCCGGAAACCGTCGTCTGACCGTCGACGCTTACGCCGCTTACATAGTTTCCGTCTATTCTCGAGGTAACGGTCAGCCAGTTATAAGGATTATCCGAAAGGGTGATCCCAAGACCGTTTTCAAGGGATCTTCTGATATAATCCTCGGAAAATGTTGTTATAACGCCGTAATTGGGGTCTGACTGAACGTCGAAGGCCGTTGATATGCTTGTGAGATAGGGGACGTTTTCCCCGCCCCACACATTGACTGCGGATGCAGTAGTACCCGCAGTTGAGGCGGTATAGACCGTCTGTGCAACGCTTCCGTTGTAGTAGCAGCACTTTCCCCATACCGAGGAAACAGCGGCTCTTACTTCATCGGGAACGTCGCTTTTGGTAAGCACCGAGGGAACAAGTCCTTTCTGATTGTGGTATTTTACATAGGAATAAGCCGCGACAGCCTGAGCCTTTAGCGCCTCAGTGCCGAAAGAGGGGGACATTTCCGTTGAAACTATCATGCACACAAGCTCGTATGCGTCGTATTCCGCGGTTTTGCCGCCTACCCTTGCCGTGAATATCTCATTGCCCTCGGGGGAAACGGTGGTAAGCTCCGTCACCGGTTCGGAGTCCGGCACGGTATAGTCGGTTATGTAAGGAACGGTTTCAAAATATGTGCCGTAGGAGGAAACATAGCCGTAGTCCGTTACCGGAGCGGTATAGGTATTTTCCGTTTCGGCGGCTGCCTGCATATCGCTCAGATTTTTCATTATTTCATCCTGCGACGGCTGCCTGTCCAGCTCGGAAAGGAGATCCGGATCGCGGTCGTCCGCGTCGGCATAAGCGTTCTGATCGTCGACCACCGCTTCGGAAAGAATATTTTCCGAAAAGATCATATCATCCGCCGATTCCTCGGGAAAGCTGCTGTAATCGGTATTGTCGTTTGCGGCGTCCGTCTGCGGCTGCTCGGCATCGGGGGAAACGTTTTCGGTGTATTCGATGTCGCTTTCCTGCTGCGGAACATATGTAGCCTCCGTTTGAACGGGGATATTTCTTTCCGCTTCGGCTCCGTAAACGATCTGTTCGCCTGTCTGCGGTGAACCGCCGGATCCTTCGATCGCCTGTTCGATGGCGGTTTTCGGTGAAAGCTCGGCTTTAATAACGGGAACTCCGTATGAAGCGCCGCTCAGATCTGTTTCCGCGTCGGTTTTTTCCCGCTCCTGTTCGGTCTGAGCCGGAGCGGTCTGCGTAGCGGTGTTGTAATAATATTCGCTTGATATCTGTGCCGTGTCCACATCGTCCACCATCAGGAAAGCAAATGTGTAAAAGCTTCCAATGGCGGCAAGCGCGGCAATGCCGTTAAGTATTGATCGCAGTTTCATGATAATATCCTTTCTCGTCTTTTCTTTTGTTTTTTTGGGAACTTACGGTCCTTTCCGCCGAGGCTGTGTTTTTTTATCTTTTGACCTTCGTCCGGTGCAGCTCCGTAATGCAGATATTCCCCGATGAATTACTCATCTATATATGTTCCGCCGTTATATTTGTAGTAGATGGCGGGCCATTTCGGATTTGGATTTTTGGAGAAACGCGCGGTGTCGATGGATTCCTTTGTTTCTCCTGCGCGCAGCTTTCTTGCGACTATGATATGGCGTGAATCGTCCCACTCTGTGGAACAGGTGGAAAGTGTGAGATAATCGTCCGTTTCTCCGCACTCAACTCCCGTGATTATGGTGCTTCTTTTTGTTATTTCGTCCATAAAGGTAAGGAATGAGTAATTATCGCTGAAATTGATGTAATTCTGATAATCAAACAGCGGTCTGTTGTCGTCGTGTTCGGGTTTGATGTTTATTACAAAGGAGGAAATTATCACATACGTGTCCTCGGAGTAATTGGTGTTGAAGTAGATAAAGGGGTTTTTCAGCCAATATGCGGGATCCCATCTGTAGTAGTCAAGGTTTCCGAACATCGTTCCGTCCTTTTGGTTGTGGGCGTAAAGGATAACGTTATCGGACCGCGTATATCCGCCTACTTCGTTGCGGTAATCCGCAAAGCAGGTGCCGCACTGACGCTGGTTTCCGTAGAAATTGTGGTCGAGATAGTAATCGTTGTCGCTGTATTTTACCACGGGCTCGTCCACGCAGCCGGGAATATTTATGTATCCGACCGTATCGGGGTTTATTGCAAGCAGCTCGGAGGCTCCCGCAAGCACCGTAAGCTCCGGCAGTTCCTCCGGAACAGCTCCGGTTTCGGCTATATCGTAAGCCGACTGTCCCGGATCTACGCTTGCAAGGGACTGACCGCCCGACTGGGAGTAGATCACCTTTAACGTATTGTGGTTTTTCTTCGCCTCGTACATCTGGTAGAAGTAATCGCCCAGAATGACGGCGCATACGACCAGCACAGCAAAAGATATAAGCACGATCAGCTTGTTGATTATTTCCGACGAGCTGTCGCCCTTGCAGGGGAAAACTCTCTGCACAAAGGGTCTGTTATCCTTTTTTTTGCTTTTTTTGGAGTGCTTATTAACAGCTCTCGCTTCATCGCTCATGGACATATGGAAAAACCTCGAATAATAAATTTGGGATATCCTTGCTCAGGCTGCCTCTGCGCTGCCGTTATCCGCAGGGAGTACGGGTTCGCTTTCGGTGCCGTATGTATCCGCGCCCGTGACGGGAAGCGTCTGATCGGAGAAAGGAGCTTCCGTATTTACAGCGGCGGGAACTGACGGTTCCGTTTCGGAAGCCGTTGTTTCGGTTGCCGATTTGCGGCGGGAAGCTATATTTTCTCTCGGTCTTGTTCTTCGGGTCTGCGACTCGGTGGTTTCGGCAGCGGAAGTGGTAGTTTCCGTTGTGGTTTCGGCAGTTGTGGTGGCAGCTTCGGTCGTGGTTTCGGCAGTTGTAGTGGTAGTTTCCGGCTCGGAGTAGCTGTTCCGGGAAAGTATAACGTCCCAGTCTATCTGCTTGGCGTTGGGGTTGAGAGCCGCCGACGCAAAGTCGAAGGATGAGAGATCCTCGCCCTCGCGGAACCTTCTTGCCAGTACGACGAACCGAGAATCGGAGTACTCATTGCTGCAGGTGGACAGAACCATCAGCTCGTCGCCGTAGCTTACGTCCACGGGGGAGATTATCTGATTCCGCTCTTCGACCTGGCTCATATACCACTTGAACGTGTTTTCGTCAGCCAGCGTTTCGATATAGTCATGATAGTGAAAAACCTCTCCGTTGGAATCATGCTTTTCGTAAACGTTGGTAACGAAATAGCCGAAGATAACATAATCGTAAACGCCGAACTCGGTATTGAATGAAAACGAGGGGTAACGCTGATAGAAGTCCACATTGTTCTTGAAGCTTTTCAGCCTGCCGAACATGGTGCCGTCCTCCTGGTTGTGACCGTAAAGCACAATATTGGGCGACGTGTAATCGGCGGTCATGGTGCAGCGGTAGTCCATAAATATGGAACCCGCCTTGTTTTTCCTGTCGTCGTAGGTATGGGTCAGATAATACTCGTTATCCGTACCCTGTACAACAGGCATATGGATCCCGCAGGAGGGGATCTCGAGAAAGCCTTTAACGCTGTCGGAAATGCTTATGAAATCCTTTACGACGCTCAAGGCGTGGGACTGTCTTTCCTCCGAGGTGGGAGGGATAGTGACTACGCTGCCGTCCGTTCCGATGGAGGTCGCCACGGTAGTGGTAACGCTTTCGGCGATACGGCTTACGTCCTCCAGCATTTCTTCGGACTGCGCAAGGGTGCTTGCAAGCATAACGCCCGCGCCTATGAAAACGCAGGTCGAGGCGATAAAAACTATTTTCCGTATGATCTCCGCGATACCGTCGCCCTTCCAGGGCAGCAGCTTCTGCCAAAATCCCGGTTTTTTTGGGGGGAGGCTTTCGCTGCCGTTATCGGGGGCGTTTTCGGAAATATTGCTGTCGGGAGAGAAAGGGTCTTTGCTTTCCGCGCCGTTTTTATCGGTAGCGTCGATCCCCGCTTCTTCATCATATATCACGATCATACCATCCTCGTCGGTTACAGGCTCATTGATAACAGCGGGAGGCTCGTTTTCCGGCAGAGTGTTTTCGTCCGCTGAAAAGCTGAGGGTTTCCGAGCTGCTGCTGTCCGAAATTTTATCCGGCAGCTTGTCTATTGTGCTTTGAAAGCCGCTGCCGAACGCGGCTGCGTCATTGAAAAATTTAGAAAAATCTCTCAGCGCCTTGGGACGTTCCTTTGAGTCCGCGGAGCTTTCAAGGCTGAAATCTTCTATAAGGCTGTCAAAATATTTCCCCACAGGGGCGCTGTCGCCCTCCGAGGTTTTCTTTTCATCTGACATGGCGTTTTTCCTCTGTAAATTTAAGATTATTGACCGTAAATGAAGTTCCAGTCGGGTTCCTTGGCGTCGGGATTGAGCTGCGCCGCCGATGTGTCGACTTCGGGGCTTTCGCCGTCCCTTACACGTCTGCCGATAACGACCAGGCGCGACGGCTCAAACTCGTTGCTGCAGGTTGACAGGGTCATGAATTTATCGCCCTTTTTCACGTCTACGCCCGTGATTATCTGGGAGCGCTCCTCCACATTTGCCATGAAATCCTCATAGGTGTATTGGCTGCTGCCGAAGCGGACGTAATTGTGATAGTCGAAAACAACGCCGTCCCTTGTCTGCTGCGGCTCGACCTCGCATATGAATACGGCTATTATCTTATATGTGTATTCCTCGTACAGATTGGAAAACGTAAAGGTCGGGTGCTCAAGATAAAAATCAAAGCGGCTCGTGTTCTGGTGAGTAAGCTTGTATCTTTGCAGAGTGCCGAACATCGTGCCGTTTGCCTGGTTGTGGCCGTACAGTATGATGTTGTCGCTCTGATTGAAATCGTAGTCGTTGACCACGCTGCGGAAGTCGGCGAAAACCGTTCCGGGCTGGGCGTAGCTGCCGTAGAAGTTGTGATTTAGGTAAAAATCGTTGTCCGCTCCCTGTACCACAACGTTATCTATATCCGTGCCGTCCACGGTTATCCAGCCGGCAGTATCGGGGTTGTCATCCGCAAAGCTTTGCATGGAGTCCAGCACCGTAAGCGGTTCGAGAACGGTGGTGGTTTCCGTTTCATCATCTTCCGGAGGGGGAGGAGCCGTGGTCTGCTGCGTGATGACTACAGGCTCCGTGTGGTGGCGGTCCGCAAGTTCGTCGTTAAGCTCTTTCGCTTTCTGCTCCTGGATAACATAATATGCAAGGTATGCCAGCGAGCATACCAAAATGACCGAAGCAATAACGATAATTATCTTTCTTGATCTCATACCCAAAACCTCGTGAAAAATTTATTTGAATATTACGTTCCAGTCGGGTTCCTTCGCCTGCGGATTTATATAAGCCGCGGAAACGTCCACCCACGGATCCTCGTCTTCCCTGCATTTTCTTGCAAAAATGACAAATCTTGACGGCTCGAACTCATTGCTGCACGTGGACAGCGTGAGAAATTTATCTCCCTGCTCCACGTCCACCGAGGTGATTATCTGAGTTCTGCTGTATATATTTGAAATGAAACTGTCATAAATTTCCTTTTTTGACAGATCGATATAATTGTGATAGTCAAAAACGTAACCGTCCGGCGTCTGCGACGGCTGCACCTCGGTCACGAAATAGGCGAATATTTTATATACGCCGCTTTCGTAATTTGAGTTGAAATTAACGGTGGGGTGAGCTTTATAATGCTCAAGATTTTTCTTGTAATCCTTCAGGCTCCCGAACATCGTCCTGTCTTTCTGATTGTGACCGTACAAAACGAGATTGTCCGAGCTTTCCGAATAGGAAAGGGTGTTGCGGCAGTCGAGAAAGACCGTACCCGCCTTGTTGCTGCTGCCGTCAAAGGCTTTTTTCAGATAATCCTCGTTATTGGAAGTCTGAACAACGGGGAAATCCACCTCCGTACCCTCTATTTGGATATATCCCACCGTATCGGGATTAAGCTTGAGCATCTGCGCCGCCGCGGGAAGTATTTCGCCCTCGCCCGCGTGGCCGATATAGGACTGATACAGATTTTTCAGCGCGTCGTTTAACTGCTTTGCGGAAAAGGACAGTCTGAACTCGTTGAGCAAAACGACGCCGCAGCCTATCAGCACCAGCACAGCCAGTTGGGTGAACAGCTTTGAAGCTATTTCCTTAACGCTGTCGCCCTTTTGGATAAGCAGCCAGTGACCTCTCTGCGCCTTTTTCTTAGCCTTGGCGGCTTTTTTGTAAGCCTTTCTGGCCGATTTTGACATTGCCATAACGATCTCCGAAAAAATATATTTACCCCTATGCCGGAAATATCCTCCGGCAGCGATACCTATATATTATAATAATACACTCAATTTGCGCGAATGTCAAGAAATGCGGAAAAAGTTTGTGACTTTTATCAAAACATACAGCGTCTTTTTTACTCTTCTTTCAAAGCGTTTATTTATATCTAACAAAATAACCGCCTTAAAGTCCGCTGTGATTGACGGTTATTCTTTTCATCTCCGTATTTTCCGCAGCCTTTTGTATAAGGGGTTCAAAATCGAACGCGTTCTGCGCGGCGGTCACTTCTTCGAGAGAGGGCTTTGTTTTCGGATGCTTGGGGGTAAAAACCGTGCAGCAGTCCTCATAGGGGAGGACTGAGGTGTCGAAAGTGTCTATCTTCCGCGATATTTCGACGATCTCGCTCTTGTCCATGCCTATAACGGGACGGAAAACGGGCATACGGCAAACGCTGTCGGTGCATACGATAGCGCCCATAGTCTGGCTTGCCACCTGCCCCACGCTTTCTCCGGTGATAAGGGCGGTGATCCCCTTGTCCTCGCAGATCCTTTGAGCTATCTCCATCATCAGCCGTCTCATTATGACGGTAAAAAGCTCTTCGGGACAGTTATCCCGTATAGCCTCCTGGATCTCCGTAAAGGGAACGCAGTAAAAATCCGTGTCGCCGCACCAGGGGGCGATCTTTTCGCAGAGCTTCTCGACCTTCAGTCTTGCCCTGTCGGAGGTGTAGGGAGGAGCGGCGAAGTGTATGGCTGAAATATCGATCCCGCGCTTTGCCATCATATAGCCTGCCACGGGACTGTCGATGCCTCCGGAAAGCAGCAGCATGGCTTTTCCCGAGGTACCCACGGGAATACCGCCCGCAGCTTCCCTGTTTCCGGTGTGAATGTAGGCGTTCGTATCCCTGATCTCTACGTTTACCGTAACGTCGGGAGCTTTTACATCGACGGTCAGATGAGGATATTTTTCCAGTATGAACGCCCCCAGCTCCGCGCATATTTCGGGAGATGTCATGGGAAAACGCTTGTCCGAGCGCTTTGCCGCCGCCTTGAACGTCCTTGCCGAGGACAGCTCCTCGCCGCAGTATTCCGCAACGTCGCCGCAGATCGTTTCAAAATTTTTTTCCGTTACCGCCGCGCGGCACAGAGCCGCGGCTCCGAATACCCGCGACGCGCGGAGAAACGCTTCGTCCATGTCGGTCCCGCTATCTTCCGGCTCGCAGTATATCATTGACTGGGAACGGGTGTAATTAAACTTTCCCAAGGGTCTTAGCCTGTGCTTGAGATTTTTTACGAAAGCGTCCTCGAAGTTTCTTTTGTTAAGTCCTTTAAGGGCGATCTCGCCCTCTTTAAGAAGTATGATTTCCTTTATCATATCAGACCCGCTGTTCCTTTCCGAATAAGTATTACTTTGTTTTTGCAAGTGTCATGTAACCCTCCTGCAATGCGCTTGCAAGAGCCTCTATCTCGCCGCAGGAGGACATTTTTGAAAACGACACTCTTATGGATGTGTCGATTATCTTGTCCGGCAGTCCCATTGCCGTGAGAACGCCGCTTTTTTTGCCCTTTGAGCAGGCGGAACCCGCAGAAACATATATATGCCTGCTTTCAAGGAAATGCAGCATTACCTCCGATTTTATGCCGTTTACGGAAAAATTCAGGATAAAGGGACTTTGCTCCTCCGCCTTTGAATTGACGGTGACGTATCCCATTGACGACAGCTTTTTCCGAAGCCTGCCGTTAAGCTCCTCCGCGTTTGAGTAAGCCGTTGCTATAACGGGGAGCTGAACTCTCACAGCCGCGCCGAAAGCGGATATCAGCGGAACAGCCTCCGTACCCGAACGCATGCCCGCCTCCTGACCGCCTCCCAGCATTCTCGGAGCTATGCGCACTCCCTTGCGTATATACATAGCTCCCACGCCCTTGGGCGCGTGAACCTTATGACCGCTTACCGTAATGAGATCCGCGCCCAGATCGGCGGTTTTGATCGGTATTTTCAAAAACCCCTGCACGGCGTCGCAGTGAGTTATGCATTCCGGATAGCTTTTTTTTATTTGGGCAAAGATCTTTTTTACGGGATTTATCGCCCCTGTTTCATTGTTTATAAGCATACAGGAAGCAAGAACCGTGTTGTAGTCCACTGCCGACAGGAAATCGTCCGGATCGGTTTCGCCGCCGCTCTGCGGCTTTACCCGCACCACCTCGAAGCCGTTCTTTTCCAGGTATTCCGCCGAAGCGCTCACGGACGGGTGCTCCGAGGCGGAAATGACGATCTTTTTTCTGCGCCTGCCGTAATTTTCCGCAGCTCCGAGGATAAGCGTGTTATTTGCCTCCGTAGCTCCCGATGTAAAAAAAATACACTCGGGGCGGCATACGAGAGCGGCTGCCACGGCTTTCCTCGCTTCATCGACGGCGGTTTCCGCATTCAGACCGTATTTATGCAGCGACGACGGATTGCCGTAGTTTCCGGTCATGGCGGCAAGGCAGGCGTTTACAGCCTCCTCGCAGGGTTTTGTGGTGGCGGCGTTGTCCAGGTATGCTGCCATAATCAGATCGTTCCTTTCTCTGCGTTTTTCGGCACAGCATATGCCTCAAATATCTATATTTATTTTAATTATACATCAAAACCGTGCATAATTCCAGTAAAATTTCCAAAATTATTCCGCTTTTATCCAACTTAGGCGTTTTAGACATAATTGCAGCCGCTTTTTTTACATTAGGTGTTAATTTTTTTACCGAAATTATAATATATATTGTTTTTTGTAACATAAAATTATCAAATACAGGTTTTTACTGGGTTATAATAAATCAAAATAGGTTTTTGCAGGTTGATTTGTAAACTTGTTAAATAAAAAAATATATACAATTTTTCAGTTTGTTCATATTCGCCTGAGGCAGCCGATCGAAAGGATAAATATAAAAATGCCGGATAACAAAACGGAAGCAGCGAACGGCGCCAATGCCGAACAGATATCTCCAACCGCCGCGGACGGCAATTCGTCCGGAGGAACGGAAAAAAAGATAGATTACAGCAGGAGCATAAACAGCTACCCAAAGCTGGGAAGAAAGACCACCATACGCGCAAGGATAATAAGACTGTCGTTTATTTCGGTGATAGTATCTACCTTTGTGCTTACGGTTTTCAGCCTTATAAGCATATACCGTCTTGTAACAAGCTCGGCGAGGGACGAGATGGAGCTGCTTACGGCGGCGTATTCCTCCGCCATATCCAATGCCGACCTTGAAAGGAGCAGGGATTTCCTCTCAAAAATATTCGCCGATTTTGACAGTATAAACGAATACGGCGGATTCGGCTTTGCCGTGACCGAACATGGCGGAGTCTTTTCCGAAACGTCGAGCGATATAATAAAAAACGGCGATAATATCGTTACCTTTGCCGAAAGCGACGCGGGTTACAGCGAGCTTGCCGCCGTCATAGACGGCTTTGACCGCACAAGAGGTATGCGGACGCTGAAAATAAAGGGTGAAAAATATCTTGTGGGCTGGGCTCCCATTGAAAATTACGACGGCTGCTATACGATGATAGTGCTTCCGTACGTCAATGTGATAAAGCCTTTCTACGGTTTGCTTGCGGTCGCCTTGCTGCTGACGGTGATGCTGCTTACAGCGTCGATCATTGTGTCCGTCGGTGTGGCGAATAAGATCACGAAACCCATCAAGGACGCCACAATACGCCTGCAGAAGCTCTCTGAGGGGGATCTTACATCGCCGTCGCCTTATACAATGAGAAACGACGAAACGCTTATCCTGCTTACCTCTCTGTGCGATACGATAACGGCTCTCAACGCATACATATCCGACATAAGAACGGTGCTTTCCGGAGTTGCGGCGGGCAATCTCCTTGTTAATTCGGACGCCGAATATTCCGGAGATTTCAAGGCCATAAGGCATTCTCTGAGAAAGATACTCAAATCTCTCAACGGAACCTTCAGCGAGGTCAGCAAGGCAGCCATGTCGGTCAAGGAATGTTCGGAGCAGGTTTCCGGCGGTACTCTTGCGCTGTCGAACAATTCGGCGTCCGAGGCTGATATGATGAAGCAGCTTACAACGGCTATCGCGGATGTAAGCGAAAAGATCAACGGCAATGCCGCACAAGCCGAGAGGGCGCAGGAGATGACCTCCGAAGCCAACGAGCTTGCGGGACAGGGCAGAAACAATATGCATCAGATGATGAGCGCCATAGGCGAGATCGAAAGCTCGTCTTCCGAGATAGAAAAGATAATCAACGTCATAGACGATATAGCCTTTCAGACCAATATCCTCGCCCTTAACGCGGCGGTGGAAGCCGCAAAGGCGGGAGAAGCGGGCAAGGGCTTTGCGGTGGTAGCCGACGAGGTGAGAAATCTCGCTTCCAAATCAGCCGAGGCGGCCGCTCAGACGGGCAGGCTCATAGTAGGCTCCATAAAGAGCATACACAAGGGCGCAAGGCTTGCCGATGAAACAGCCGGATCGCTGGATAAGATCCTTGAAATGGTCGAATCGGTATCGGGCATAACGGATTCCATCGCGGTTTCAGCCAATGAGCAGGCAAAATCCATTAACAGCATAAACGAAGCGATGGACACCATAAACAACAGCATTCAGAGCAATTCCGTCACCGCTAAGCAGAACGCGGCGGTATCGGGAGAGCTTTCGGATCAGTTCGACGTGTTCAACAATCTGATACAAAGATTTGAATTTACCGAATAGCGTTTCTTATAGCTTGTTCAGTATCTCGGCGTGTGCGGTGAGATACTGAACAAGCTCTTGGGAAACAGGGTTCTTGGGAGAGAATTAACAGACAATATATCAGCGGGAGAACGAGGGGCGGCGCGGATCCTTTTTCCGTCCGACGCGCCCGATGTATCCTGCGTCCGAAAGGAGTCCGACCCATGGTAAACGATTGTAAAATAGCAGCCGTCTGCACATCCGAGGTCCATAACGAGGATACGCAGAGCTTTCTGTATTCCTTTCACAAGATACTGGCGGAAAAGGGATGGAGAGAGATGGTTTTTGCCGCGTGTACCGATATGTTCTGCGATACCCTTTTCGACAGAGGGGAGGCGAGCGTGTACAGCGTTATAAGCTATGATATCGTTGACGTTGTGATAATAATGGGCAGTTCCGTAAAAAACGAGGATATCATAAGAGATATAATCGACGGTGCAAACCGGCACGGCAAACCGGTCATCGTTCTTGACGACGCGCAGGTCAGGGATGGCTGCATAAATATCAATTATGAGGAGTCCGACGCGTTCGGCAGGCTGGTAGCTCATCTTGCCGACGATCACGGCTTAAAAAAATTTGCCTGTATCGCGGGATTCAAGGGTAATGATATTTCCGAAAAAAGGGTGGAGGTGTTCAAAAAAACTCTTTCGGACAGAGGTATACCTTTCGACGAAACCCGTCTGGGATACGGAGATTTTTATTCTTTCCCCACAAGAGCCGTTATGGAGCGCTTTATCGCGGACGAAAGAGGACTTCCCGAAGCGATAGTATGCATTAACGATTCTATGGCTATAACTGCCTGCGAGGTGCTTGCGGAGCACGGCATAAGCGTTCCCGAGGATATTGTCGTAACAGGCTTCGACGGCATACAGGAGGAAAAATACAACTTTCCAAGACTTACCACCTGTCTGCGCGATACGGATAAGCTGACGGAATTTCTTTGCAAGCTCATTGTTTTGGCGGATATGGGCGTAAGGCTTGACAGCAGATACGTGTTCCCGTATGTACCTGTTTTTTCCGAATCCTGCGGCTGCTGTCCAAAATCTCTTATAAGTGTCAATACAAATATTAATTCGCTTGTCAACAAAATGAACGAGGGCGCATATTACGACCGCTCTCTCAACAATATGGTTACAAAGCTGACGGACGTATCGGACAAGAACGAGATAAGAAGCGTTCTAAAATATTATTTTCAGTATAATTCTTACATATTTATGAACGAGGATTTTGATACGGACAGCCGCCAGTCGCACAGCTACGAGAATGAACCGCATACCGCCCTTATGGACTACAACCGTTTCTTTTTCGGCGACAACGAGGTGAAAACGGGAAGATGCACTCTCAGCCGGATGCTTCCCGATTGGGGTGAGATCCTTGACAGCCGTGATATTCCCATAGTATTTTCTCTGCATAATCAGCAGTGCGTTTACGGATATATGACGAGCTTTGCCTCCGGCGCTTCTCACAAGGATTTTTCCCGTGCTTTGTCGGATATGCACAAGTTCATGATCAATCTGGATAACTGTGTAAGCTCGTATGTGCAGCAGGAATTTTTAAGAGAATCAAACGAAAAGCTGAAAAACGTGCAGAATGAGATAATTATGAGCTTTGCCAATATGGTGGAGTCAAGAGATAACTGCACGGGCAAGCACATAAAGCGTACAAGCGAGTATCTGAGAGTGCTTGTGGCATATATGTCAAATTTTGACGAATATAAAGAAAGTCTTACAGCCGAAACGCGCAGGCTGATGTATAAGGCAGCTCCGCTGCATGATATAGGAAAGATCAAGGTTTCCGATACCGTACTGAACAAGCCGGGCAGATTGAACGAATATGAGTTCGAGCAGATAAAGCTGCACACGGTGGAGGGTTACAATATTATAAAAAATAATCTGACAAATATTGAAGAAGAGAAATATGTCGAGATAGCGCAGAGCATGGCTCTTTATCACCACGAAAAATGGGACGGCAGCGGTTATCCCACCAATCTTTCGGGAAAGGACATACCCCTTTGTGCAAGGATAATGTCGGTGGTCGACGTTTTCGACGCGCTCACAAGCAAAAGAGTGTACAAGCCGCCTTTTTCCTCGGACAGAGCCTTTGCCGTGCTGAGAGATTCCGCAGGCAGTCATTTCGATCCCGATATCGTCAGCAAATTCCTTTCAATAAGGGATCAGGTGGAGGAGATATTAAAGCAAAATCCCGACGCGGATCACGCATGACGTATCCGATGTGAGCATATTCATGGGCTTATGTCCGAGGTCACGGACGTATGCCCATTTTTGCAAATATGAAAACAGGCCGATTTTTACGGAGGCGTTCGCTGTGGTCAAGGTATTTCCGGTTGTTTTTGTTATACTTGAGATCTTGCAGGCGGTCTTTCCCGAATACGCCCGGCGGATAGAACACGGTATGCCGAAGGACAAGGAACCGTCCGACGAAGGTATTTTCCTTGTGCGCGCAGTCGGCATACTTTTTGCGGTCGTCGGCACTGTAATGTTTTTTACGGCGTCGGACTGAAACAGAGCTTTTTAGTTTTTTACGAAGCAGAGCTTTGAATAAAAAATAAAAATAGGTATGTACTTTTGAATAAATATGTGTTATAATATTATTGCGTATCATAATACGCCGTGAAAGGAGCGTACAGTCTGCAAATGAACGATTTGAGCGAAGTGCTTGTGGATCCGAGGTCGGACGAAAAATTCAACCGCCTTTTCAGAAATACTCTGAAGAAAAATCATCTTGCGGTGGAAAAAAGAAGTTCGCGGGATTACTATATAATAACGGACGGAAAGGATTCCCTGGGTTTCGACATATCCGCCGAAAAATACGATTTTGTAAAAAACAGATCCGCCGCCGCTGCCGGCAGGCTTGTGGAAAAGGTCAAGCGCGATTTTGATATTCTGGAAAGACTTGTTTCATTTACCAACGGACAGGAATTTTTGAGGTATACCGTAATGCGCGGCGAGGAGATAGGCAGGGGAATGATCTCGGAAAATTTTATGGGAAATATAAACAAGGTCGTCTGCTATACCGCCGACGACGTTTCCTGCCGCATTCTCGATGAAAGCTATATGAAAAAGTGGGACGTGCCCCGTGAGGTGCTTTTTTCCGTTGCCGACAGGAATATGTGCAGACTGCTGAAAAAAACCGAATACGCCGAAAGCGTCATAAACGCCGGAGAGGAGATACGCTGCCTTGATTTCAAAGCCGAGGGCAGCGATCTTACGGTGGCTCTTATGATGTGCGCCGATTTCAGGGATTATATATCGTCGCTGCTGAGTCCGAAATTTCTTGTGGCTGCTCCCTCAAAGGACTCTCTTATAGTTCTTTCCGAGGTTACGAACAACGTCCTTGAGCGGCTGGGTTCGGCGATAGTGGGAGAGTACCGTTGGGCGTCCAAGCCGCTTACAACGGATATTTTCCTGTATACCTCGCAGGGAGTGCAGACGGCGGGGCATTTTTCGGAGATCGATAACTGACCGGATAAGTTTATTCGAAAAGGAGAGTTTTTTACATATGAAGAAAATGAGCGATAAAAACAAGAAGCTGATGATAAGGATAGTAATGTTTGTCATGGCGATCCTAATGATACTTGCATTTGTGGCTCTTCCGCTGAGCCAGGTGTCCGCAGAGGAGGACAACACGGACGTTTCCGTAGAATCTTTTGAAACGGGAAAGCTCGCTCAGGCGATAGAAATAGCCAAGGACGGCACGGATCTTAACCTTATCAAAAGGATAACCGTCAGCGGCGGCGTTTTGAACCCGTCGGATTATTCTGCGCTCTGCGGATATCCGAATTTGGAGTACATATTTCTTTCCGAGTGCGAAACGGAGAACGGGATCATTCCCGATAACGCCCTTGCTTCAAGAAACAAGATATTGTATATAAGCCTCCCTAAAAATACGGTGACAATAGGCAGCAGGGCTTTTTCGGGCAACCGTACTCTGCTTAAGATCTCCGTTCCCGATACGGTCAGAAACATCGGCGACTATGCCTTTGAGGGCTGCGAAAGCGCGGAGAGCTTTTCATTTCCCGCGCAGCTTGAAACGATAGGCGTCGGAGCGTTTTCCGACTGCAAGGCTCTTACGGGATTTGCGCTGCCCGAGGCGGTGACCGAAATACCCGACCGGTGCTTTTCAAAATGCAGCTTTACGGAGCTTCATTTAGGTCCTCAGGTGAAAAAAATAGGCAGCGGAGCGTTTTCCGACTGCCACAGTCTTACCGATATCTATTATTACGGCAAAACGGCTCCCGTAAGCGATCAGAGCGCGTTCCAGAACCTAAAGGTAACTATCCATACCTACGAGGGCGGGGAAGGCTTTGACAGCCTTGAAAGCAATTTTGTGTCCGTAAATACCGATCTGAGCGAGGACAGCGTGTATATCCCTCCTCAGTCTGCCGAAACAGCCGGAACAGATCCCGCATATTCGGACAGCGAACCTGCGTCTTCAGCCGATACGGAGAGCACGGCGGCGGAAACGGAAGCTGTGCGTGAAACGGATCCGTCCGCCGAGGCTGCCGCAGAAAATAAGGAGGAAACCGATACAGCCGCCGCAGTTGCCGCCGACGTTACCGTTAGGCAAGACTCCGGCTTCAGCGGACTTTCCGTTGCAATAATAGCGGTTCTCTGTGCCGCTCTTGCCGTTACGGTTACTTTGTTGGTTGTAAACACCCGAAAGAAACGGTAGGTCTGTTTTTCTATCAAAATACGAAAGGAAGTATCGCAGCATGACCGAAAGACCAGCAGATAAAAACGAAAAGATAACGGCGCTCACCGACAGTGTGGAAAAGGTCATCGTCGGCAAGCGCGGCGTTATCGAGCTTGTTATAGCCGCAATGCTGTCCGGAGGACATATACTTATAGAGGACGTGCCGGGAGTGGGAAAAACTCAGCTCGTATCCGCCCTTTCCCGTTCCTGCGGAGGCGTGTTCGGAAGGATACAGCTTACTCCCGATGTAATGCCGTCGGATATAACGGGTTTTACGATGATAAACACAGCCACTCACGAAAACGAGTTCAGAAAGGGAGCGGCGTTCTGCAATTTTCTTCTCGCCGACGAGATCAACCGCGCTTCGCCCAAGTCGCAGTCTGCCCTGCTGGAGATAATGGAGGAGGGACAGGTGAGCATTGACGGAAATACCTATCGGCTTCCTCAGCCGTTTATGGTCCTTGCAACGCAAAATCCCGTGGAAACTTACGGTACGTATCATCTGCCAGAAGCGCAGATGGACAGATTTATTATGAGGATAAGCATGGGATATCCCGATAAAAGGGACGAAATGGAGATACTTGTGCGAAACGAGCAAAGCGTTTCTCCCAAGCAGCTCACGGAGGTGCTTAGCTGCGAGGATATAATGGCTCTGCGCGAGAAAACCAAGCTGATAAGATGTGCGGACAATATAAGAGAATATATAGTATCTGCGGTAAACGCCACAAGGGAAGCGGATTTTATCCGTCTTGGAGTAAGTCCCAGAGGGAGCATAGCTCTTTACAGGACTGCCAAGGCGTATGCAATGATATCGGGCAGAGGATACGTTATCCCCGACGATGTGAAGACCCTTGCTCCCTATGTTCTGGCTCACCGGATCATTTTAACGCCGAAGGGCAGATCCGTATGCGGCAGCGAGGAGGAGGCGGTGCGCAGGGTGCTTGATTCGGTGCCTGTTCCCATTGACCGCGCCGGAGTGTAAGAAGATGAGGGTAACAGTTATAATAGGAAGGGTGTTAAATTTTCTTGCGGCTGTGGCTTTATGCACGGTGTTTGCCCTTTACATGAGCGCGAGAATAGGCTGGTTTCTTGTAACCGCGTTTATTGCGGCTCCTGTTATATCCGTTTGTATCGCTTTGCTGTTCAGGACAAGGATATATGCACGCTGCGGCGCCGGTTCCGCTCTGCTGAGCAAGGGCGAAAGCTGCACGGTGGATATCAGCATAGTAAACGACTGTTTCCTGCCCTCTCCGCCCGTAATAGTGGAGATATACGATTCGCCGCAGGTAAGGTGCGGCTGCAGGCAGTTCAGCGTTTCGGTAATGCCTTATTCCTCCGAAAGCGTAAATGCGGAATTTACGGCAAAATTCTGCGGATATTCCTCGGTGGGAGTCAGCCGGATAAGGATAACCGATTATTTCGGTCTGATAAGTATTGAACCTTCGGGGATCGACCTTGACGGACTTGCGGAAAAAATTGCGGTGCTGCCGGATATAGCGGATATTCCCGAAAACGACGGCATTACCCGAAAAATAAGAGAGATGGCTGCAAGCGCGGACGACAGCGAGGATACAGCGGAAAGCGGCATGAACGTTTTCGGGGGATATCCCGGGTACGATATAAGAGAATATGTACCGGGAGATCCGCTCAAAAGAATAAACTGGAAGCAGTCAGCCAAAAAGGGAAAGCTCCTTGTCCGTCTTGACGACGAGGCTGTGTGTACGTCGCTGACGGTCGTTCTTGACAGTGTGTTCGATATGCCCGAAATGAACAAGCGCGCTCTTCTTACGGAAAAGGAATTTGAAGAATATACATATGAGGATATCGAGCCGCTTATCGCTCAGACTGCCGTGGAAAGATCGCTGGGAGTTCTTTCCATGCTTCTCGGAGGCGGCTATTCTCTCAGCTTTATGATGTGCGGAAAAAACGGCTGGGAGGCTTACAGCATACCCGATCAGGGAGCATTGAGCGAGCTGCGCACCGAGCTTGCCAAATATTCCTTTCAAAAAGCTTCGGATATGTCCCGCTTTCCCGCAGAGGAGCTTTCGCTGCAAAAGGGTTCGGTTTCGGTTTTCTGCACGCCGTTCATTGACAGGGAGCTTGCTGCCGCTTGCTCGCAGTATTCGGGAAACGATTCAAAGGGAGCGCTGAATACCGCTGTTTATGCTGTCTGCGGATCCGGTTCCGTCGGGGAGGTCAATGATGAAAACGCTTGAAAGCTTCTTTAAGAAGAATACTCGGAAAATTCTTCCGTTCCTGCTTACCGTATCGCTCAGTCTTTCTCTCTTTTCAATATATCAGATCTCTTTTTTTTCCGTCTGGACGCTTGCGATAATTCTTGTAAGCGCGGTGATGTTTCTTTTCTGCGATTTTATAAACAAGCATCATTTTATCGGCGGCACGGCGCTTACGGTGGTGATAATGCTTGCCCTTTTTACGTTTATCAGGCTTGCGCTGGGACACGATCTGGGTCAGAGCTTCCAGGCGTGGTTTCTGACGGGCGCGGATCAGGTAAGCACGAGTACGGAATTTCTTCTTGCCTTTATGGTCAGCTTTGTGCCTTTTTTCGCGGTGGTAATATATTATTTTACTTTAGTGCTTTACCGAATGTCGTTTCTTACTCTTATCTGTCTGATACCCTGCTCGGTGTCGGTAAAGGTGCTGACGGATATCGACAATGTTTACATATCCGTCATAGCCATACTGAGCGTTGCGGTGCTTATGCAGAACGTAAGGAGCGAAAGAGAGCGTGCCATGAGCAGATCGGGAACGGCAGCTTCTCTTTTTTCCGCGGCGTTTTTTATTTTTGTGCTGCTCATTGCTTCGGCTGCAATACCAAAGGAAAGCGAAACAAGATATTACGACAGATTTGAGGAGCTGTTCATGGACAGGACCATGAACGGCAGACTGCTCAGCGACTATTCTCTTATGAGCGAATTTTCGGGCGGCGCGGATTTGTTCAGAAATTTTTCCAATGTGCGTATGTATACCCTGTACGGAGAATATCCCCCTTATTTCAAGCGTCAGACCTTCGATTACTACGATTTTGAAAATAAAAGGTGGTATCCCGACGAATACTATTCCGAACCGTCGGTCACGTCGGAGGAATGGTCGGAAAAAGCGCAGCTTTACGGACTTGGAGATCTGCAGCGGGCAATAAAGAACGCGGACGGCTATTCTCCCGGCTTTGCGGAAAAATACGGCCTTGACCGAATATCCGGATATTCTCCCATTGACGACGGAATAAAGACAATGTACGTACAGTCAGAGGGTTTCGGGGCGATATATTACCTTTCTCCCGCCAGAGCGGTGAACATTATCCCCTACGGCAGGACGGAGGATATTTATGTCACGCCTGCAGGCGTGTTCAGAAACAGACTGCGTCCTCACAGCAATACTCTGGCGTATCAGATAGAGTATTACGACGAGTACGGCTCCCGTTTTCTGTGGATGGAACTGGGAGGAGCGGATTTTGACGATAACGGCTGCCTTTTCATGCTTACGGAAATGTATAATATCCTCGCCGAAAACGACGACCCGCTTGCCGATAATATTTCGGCTTTGATAGACGTCCACGCGGGAGCGGTAAAATACAAGTCGGTATACGAAAGCAATACGGAAGAGATATCGGAAGAATTATCCGCTCTTGCGCGGGAAGTGACCGCAGGACTTGAGTATGACTGGCAAAAAGCGGAAGCGCTTCAGCGATATTTTACAAATACGGATTTTATATACGATCTTGAATACGTTTCTCCCGACGACAGCACGGAGTATTTTGTTTTTACCTCCAAAAGGGGAAGCTGTTCGGATTTTGCCTCGGCATTTGTCCTGCTTGCCAGATCCCTGGGACTTACGGTTCGCTATACGGAGGGTTATTCGCCCGATATAACCACCCGTGAGAATACATATGTGATAAAGGACAGCGGTTCTCACGCATATCCGGAGGTGTATATCCAGAATATGGGCTGGATAGTCTTTGAGCCTACCGTGCCGTCCGATTACAATTCCGTTGCCGCAGACGACGCGGGCGATATAGTGTTCCGTGTGGATTACGATCTTGTGACGGTCATCTGCGCCATAGCGGGCATATTGCTGATCCTTGCCCTGTCCGCCGTTGTTCTGTACCCCGTTATATCGGAGAAAAAGTTTGTTTCGGATATTGCAAAGGCGGATCCGAACGACTGCGTAATAATGGTCTACAAAAGAATATCTTCAAAAACAGCGTCCAAAATAATAAGAAACAGCGGCTGTCTTACTCCCTATGAGTTCGCGTCGAGGCTTGAAGAAATAACAGGCTGCGATATAAGTCCCATAGCGTATATTTCCGAGGAAACGGTATACGGCGGAAAAAACGCGGGCGAAGAGGAAAAACGCATATCCTGCGAGGGTTACGGCATGGCTGCGGAAAAAATTAAAAAATATTTAAGGGAAAAAAGAAAACAAGACAGAAAGGCGGTCGTAAATCATGGAAAAAGAGATTAAACGCGCGTCCGGCAAGCGCTGCGCGGTGGTAACGGGAGCAAGCTCGGGGATCGGCAGGGAATTTGCAAGGATACTGGGCAGAAACGGGTATTATCTAGTAATAACCGGCAGAAACGAGAAAGCTCTGAACGCCTTGAAAAACGAGATCGGCGAGGAACGCTGCACGGTCATTACAGCCGACCTTGCCGATACAAGGGCGTGTATCGATCTGTGCGCGGAGGCGATGAAATTCGATCCCGATATCCTCATAAACAACGCAGGCTTCGGCGTGTACGGGGAATTTACCGAAACGTCGCTTAGCCGAGAGCTTGAGATGATAGACGTCAACATCAAGGCAATGCATATTTTATTTAAGCTGTTTACGCGTTTTTTTGTAAAAAAGGGCAGGGGACAGATACTGAACGTAGCTTCCTCGGCGGGGTTGATGCCCGGACCTCTCATGAGCTCGTATTATTCGTCCAAAAGCTATGTTATCCGTCAGACGCAGGCCGTTCATGAGGAACTGCGCCGCAGAAAAAGCGGCGTAAAGGTATCCGTTCTTTGTCCCGGACCCGTTGATACGGAATTTAACGCAAGAGCGGGGATATCCGGCTTTATGAAAAGCATCACCGCAAAGCAGTGCGCGGAGTATACTTTGAAGCGTATGGGGCATAATAGTCTTATGATAATCCCCACTGTCGGAATGCAGCTTGCGGCGGCGGCAGTGAAGATAGCGCCGGAAAGACTTACAGCGGCGGTATCGTATTCTTTGCAGAAGGGGAAAAAACAAATTCATACCGAGAGCTGAACATTCCGAAGCCGTAAGACCGCCCAAAGACTGTTCCCGCTCGGTATCGGGACAAGGAACAGTAATAATATGCGTGACGTTATCGTTATAGGCGCGGGAGCGGCAGGCCTCACGGCGGCAATGTACTGCGGCAGATCGGGAGCCGATGTTCTTGTAATGGAAAAATATCCCGTTGCGGGAGGTCAGATGAATCTGACCGATACCGTAAGCAATTATCCCGGAATGGCTTCCGTCACGGGAATGGAAATAAGCGGCAGTATCAGGAAACAGGCGCTTGCTTCCGGAGCGGAATTTATGACCGCGTCCGTGCGGCAAATAAAGGACGGACGGGTAAAGACCGTTGTCTGCGACAGCGGAGAATATACTGCGGGAGCAGTCATATATGCGGCGGGAGCGCAGCACAGAAAGCTGGGAGTAAAGGACGAGGACAAATATCTCGGCAGAGGACTTTCCTACTGCGCGGTATGCGACGGCGGATTTTACCGCAATAGGACAGTCGCTGTCATAGGAGGAGGAGATACCGCTTTGAAGGAAGCGTTGTATCTGTCGGAGATATGCTCGAAAGTATACCTTATTCACCGCCGCAGCAGCTTCAGAGGAAATGCCCTTGCACTGAAAAAATGCGAGGAAAAGAAAAATATTTCCATTATCAGAAATACGGTATGCACGGGACTTCAGGGAGAAGACAGGCTTACGAGACTTTCTCTTTATACCATGGGAGAGGAATATTTTCTCGACTGCGGCGGGGTATTCGCCGCTGTGGGAATGGAGCCTGTAAACGCGCCCGTAAAGGATATCTGCCTTACCGACGGCAACGGCTATATTGTGGCGGGAGAGGACTGCATAACCTCCGTTCCCGGCATTTTCGCGGCGGGGGACGTAAGAACAAAGCCGCTGCGCCAGATAATTACCGCCTGCGCCGACGGAGCTGAAGCCGCAAATTCGGCGGAAAATTATCTGAAAATGAATTTGACCGGCTAAAGGCAAATGGTAATAAACGGATAGCCATACATTCAATATAACGGCGGACAAAGCCGTTATATTTTTTAATGAGCAAAATAAAATTTCACAATTATTTAACAAAAAATACCCATAAAAATACGCTCTTCCAAACGTATAAGATAATGAAAACGGTCAAACGGGGTGAAAAGGAATGACTGAAAGCAGATTTGCCCGATGCATGGAAACGCTTGCACAGGGACAGATGCAGGGACTGAAAGAGGTCTATGACGAATACGGAAAAATGATCTATTCCGTAGTTTTGAAGCTGTGCAGAAATTCTCATACGGCAGAGGACATAACCCAGGAATTTTTTCTTAAACTGAAAAATGCTGCAGCGGTTTACAGGGAAAATACGGGTCATAAAAAATGGCTGATAATATCCGCAAGAAATCTCGCATTGGATCATATGCGGAAAAACAGCCGCGAGCTTCCTGTGAGTATGCAGGACGGGGAGGAGGAAAGCAGCCCCCTTTCCGAAATTCCCGCCGCCGCAGATACAGAGGAAGAGGCAATGTCCGAAATGAGCGTAAACAAACTGCTTGAAGGTCTTGACGACAGGCTGCGGGAGATAATACATCTGAAAATTTACTGCGGACTGACCTTTGCCGAAATATCCCAAACGCTGAAGATCCCCCCGGGAACGGTGTCGTGGCGGTACAATTCGGCGATAAAAAAGCTCAGAAAAATCTATGAGGAGGTGCGGTAATGAATAATAACAGCTTTGACCGTGATTACATAAACAGCGTTGATTCATCCGCTCCCGACATGGATAAGCTCTGGGAAAGGATAGCCGGTTCCGAGGCTGACGGCGGGGATATCACCCCGTTCCTTGCTGCTGCCGAGGAATGCTGCAAACCGAATATCGTCCGCGGCGCAAATATATTCAGGATATTCGCTTCCGCAGCAGCCGTTTTTGCAGCCGTTTTCTGTATTTCTCTCGTTTTTCCCGCAAATAAAGCTAACGATATGGCAGGTTCGGAAAATACCGTCAATGAGCTTGCTTTTTCCGGCGCCGAAACCGAGGCGATGTTCGCCGCAGATGTGAACACGGTAAAAGCCGTAAGCGGCTGGGATTATTCCGAAGAGGTTTCCGGAAGTCTAAGCTACGCAGGGCTTGAGCTTGCTTATACCGAAAGTCCCGCCTACAGCGGAGAACCTTTTCCCGATACGGACCGTGAATATTTCGTGGAGGATGATGTTCTTGCTCAAACGGATTATTTCCTTGACTGCCGCGTCGTTTCGTCACGTAATACGGTTACTCCGTCCTTTACCGTTGAGGTCATACACCTTATAGGCGGGGAAACAGCCGAGGTACCCGAGGAAATGCAGGTCTATTCCCGTTCTCCGTATAACCTTAAAACAGGCAGAGAATATCTTTTGCCCATAAAGCTGACGGCTGAGGGCGACCCCTATGTGACCTTTGACAGCGCTCCCCAGATAGAATTTTCCGAAAACAGGGAGCTTATCTGCCACAACGGCTGGCAGACCCTTGCCAAAAACGGAAATTATATCGAATACCCTCAGACCTGCCCGGACGATTATTTCTACGACCGCATGAATATAGCAGCGGAAGTTTCCCTTGACGCCCTTTTCGATAAATGGCGGGAGCTTCATGCATGAAAGGATCTGATAATATGAAAAATAAACGTAATTTACTTAAAATGCTTTCCGCTCTTATTGCTCCCGCAATGCTGACAGCCTGCGGAAGCAGCGACAAAGCATCCGGTTCAGCCGAATATTACGAGGCTCCTCGGGACTATGGAACGGTTGCGGTAAATTCATCACCTAATGATGGATATGAGATCAATGCGGATGACGAAGCGCCTGCCGCAACGCAGTCCATATTCCAGGGAATAAGTCCGGGCGAGGTCAATGAATCTCCCGTGCTCGAGGCATCTCCCGCGTTCGATGGAATGAGTCCGGCTGAAGTCAATGAATCTCCCGCCTATGACGAGGAATATAATTACATAGAAGAAAACGGCTATACCGCCGTATCTTCCGCACCTCTTTCCACCTTTTCCGCAGACGTTGACACCGCGTCCTATACCAACGTCCGCCGTATGATATACGACGGCAGCTATATCCCTCCCGACGCCGTTCGGCTGGAGGAGTTTATCAACTATTTTAACTATAACTACGACGATCCCGCGGACAATGAGCCTTTCGCCGTTCACACGGAGCTGTCCGACTGTCCGTGGAACAGCGATACGCAGCTTTTCATGGCGGGAATAAATACAAAGAGCATAGATAACGTTCTTGAGGAGCGTCCTCCAATGAATTTGGTATTCCTGATCGACGTAAGCGGCTCTATGTACAGCGACGATAAGCTGCCCCTTGTGCAGAAATCGTTCTCCATGCTCACCGATAATCTGACCTCCGCCGACAGGATATCCATAGTGACCTATGCAGGCTCGGACGAGGTGGTTCTGGAGGGAGCGGACGGCAATGACAGGGAAGAGATCCTCAACGCCGTCAACCGGCTTCAGGCAGGCGGCTCCACGGCGGGAGCGGCAGGTATTTCCACCGCCTATGACATAGCGGAAAAATATTTTATCGACGGGGGCAACAACAGGATAATTCTTGCCACAGACGGCGATCTGAACGTAGGCGTATCCTCCGAATCGGGACTTACCCGCCTTATAGAGGAAAAGCGCGAAAAGGGAGTGTTCCTGTCCGTCCTCGGCTTCGGCACGGGAAATTACAAGGATAACCGCCTTGAAGCATTAGCCGATAACGGCAACGGAAATTATTCCTATATAGACAGCGAGCGGGAGGCTCAGAGAGTGCTGGTGGACGAAATGAGCGGAACCCTGTTCACTGTGGCGAAGGACGTAAAATTTCAGCTTGAATTTAATCCCGCAAACGTAAAGGGTTATCGTCTTATAGGCTATGAAAACCGAAAAATGGCGGCGGAGGACTTTAACGACGATACCAAGGACGCAGGCGAGATAGGCGCGGGACACAGCGTTACCGTACTCTATGAGATCGTTCCCGCAGACAGTTCCATGGAAATAGGGGAAAGCGCTCTGAAATATTCCGGCGAAACCTCTCCGATGCTTGAAAACGAGCTGCTTACGGTAAATATAAGGTACAAGGATCCCGACGGCAGCGAAAGCAGGCTGATAAGCGTTCCCGTGGATAAGTCCCTTTATTCCCCGAAAATGTCCGAGAATATGACCCTTGCCTCATGCGCGGCACAGTTCGGTATGCTGCTTCGGGGCAGCCAATATATCGGAGATGTGACATACAGCAGCGTAGCTTCTCAGATGTCCGCTTACGATTACTCCTCCGACGAATTTAAGGACGAGCTTCTTTACCTGATAAATACTGTGAAGAGGAGAGCGAATTAAAATCGCTCCCGTATCCTGCGAAGGAGTTTCACGCCGTAAATGAGCCGCACGGAGAAATTTTCCGTGCGGCTCATTTAGTATTATGTTATCCGATGTAATCAGATACCCGCAAACATTATATCGCTTATGGAAATTCGGTCGAGGATAAAGAATTTAAGCAGACCGAACGCCTTTACCTCGGGAGTTTCCGCCTCTGCTGCGGGACTTATGTCGGCATATTGGCATTTCATTCTGTCAGCCATTTTTTCAAGCTCTCTGTTGAGAAGCTCGCCCCTGCCGTCCTCGCATACGCTCACAATAACGAGCTTGCAGCGTTTTGCGGAACGTCTGATTTTTTCTATGAGCTTTTCATACTCGCAGATGATATCCGATATCAGGCAGCCGTATTCCAGATCCGTTTCTCCCAGATTTATAAGCACCTTGCCCGGCAGCAGTTCCGAAACGCAGTCGTCTATTACCTCCAAAGCATCCGATACGGTAAGCTCCGGCAGGCTTCTGTTGTAAAGGTCGCAGTCGACGCCGAACGCCTGTTTCAGCTCGCATACGGGCATATTCTCGGCAAAGGTGGAGCCGAACAGCACTACTCCGTTTTTGCGTGCGATCCTGTTGAGCCTGCGGAAGCGGTTTTTTTCCTTTTCAAACTTTTTCATAATAAATACCTCCCGTTTTGGATATTTCAAAAGCTGTGCGCTTGCTTGCGTACATGGCTGTGAGCGCCGGCCTTTTTTGCGCCCCTGTTATCCAGCGCCTTGTTTCTGAAATATATGATTATTCCCGCTGTGACCATAAGAATGTTTATCACATAGAAAAGCATTACGTACCAGTGCACCGTTTCATACCATGGCTGAGGAGCGTTTTCACGGATCAGCACCAGCTTGCCAGTCATTGCGAAAACATAGCCTATCCAGATGAACGAATAGAACAGCACGCTTGTGCCATGAGCCGTTCTTGATTTCCATGCCTTTACGATGTTCAGCGGCCATGAGATACCGAAGCACACTACCATCATCATTTCCATAATACTTGCAAATGTTTCCATTATAAGTACAACTCCTTTTGGTTTTCTTTATGCTTATATTGTATATCGCAGCCGCGTTTTTGGCAAGCATATGTAACTATTGAACTTATTTTGATTTTTTGCCGTTTTTTTTACTTACAAAAGTCCGGCATTTTCATTTTGGCTATTTTCAAAATCCCGCCGATATGGTATAATTAGAGCAAGGTACAAATTAAGAAGTACTTACCCGAATACTTTTCCCCGCCGGCCGGCATCCCTTAATGCTGTTAATAATGCGATGAAAAACGCAATGAAAGGAAATGATCGTGATTTTTACAAAAGCCAAAACGCGCCCCATAAAAAAGATACAGCGGGAAATACTGCAAACGCTTATCCTGCTTATGACCGTAATGACGGCGCTGATCGCGGTGATAAGCGTTCTGGTGAATGTTTACTCGGACAGGAACAGACTGGATCAAAATCTGGAAAACATCGCAGCGGCGGTCGCAGCCTCGCAGGCGGTTCAAGAAAGCGTATCGGGCAATGTTCCCGATAATTCCGTTCTTGCGGCGTATCTGTCTTCACTGGAGGCTTCATTTTCAAATATAGACGTTATTTCCGTCATCGGAGCGGACGGTATAAGGAAATATCACACCAACAAAGAGCTTATCGGCACGGTATACGACGGAACAGCTCCCGATTTCGGAAAAAACGGCGGCAGCCTGTACGCAGCCGGCGATACCGGACCGTCGGGTCCGCAGCGCAGAGCGTATGCGGCGATCGTCGGCGAAAACGGGGAATATGAGGGTTTCGTTCTTGCGGTAATGCTCAAGCAGAATATAAACAGGATAGTTATGTATACCGTGGCGGTTCATGCAGTCAGCGCGGCTGCTGTTATAATGGTGGCAGTGATCCTTTCAAAACGCCTTTCCGAGAAGATAAAAAAGCTGCTGCTGGGTTTTGAACCCGATATATTCAGCGCAATGTTTTCCGTAAGGGATAATATACTTGAATCCCTGGAAGAGGGTATACTTGCGGTGGGAGCGGACGAAAATATTATTTACGTCAACGGCGCGGCAAAGAAAATGCTCGGATTTTCGGAGGAAAAAAGCGGGAAATACGTGATAAGCGGCGTATCCGAGGAGCTTTCCCTTAAAAGCACCCTTTCGGAGGGGGAAAAATATTTCGGAATTTCCCTGCACCCTCGGGGAGGCGCGGATATCCTTGCGGATCTTATGCCGGTAATGGAGCGCGAAAAGATCGCGGGAGCGCTTTGTATTCTCAGGGACAGAACGGAGTACACAAAGCTGATGGAGGATCTTTCCGGCGTAAGGTTCATGGTGGAAAGCATGAGAGCCAACAATCATGACTTTATCAACAAGCTCCATGTTATCTTAGGTCTTATACAGATGGGGGATACCGTCAAGGCAAGCGAATATATTACCAATATAACCGCTATTCAGCAAAAGGTTGTGAATAATATAGTCAAAAATATAGAAGATCCGTCGGTGGCTGCTCTGCTCATAGGCAAATATGCAAGAGCGTCGGAGCTTAATATCAAATTTGCGCTTGAAAGCGGAAGCAGGCTGTTCCGAAGCGATATTATCCTGCCATCCGCCGATCTTGTGACGATTATAGGAAATCTTCTTGACAACGCCATGGATTCCGTAAATGAAAAGGCTTCACCGCCGAAAGAGCTTACCGTCGGGATATTTACAAGTCCCCATGCAATGATAATCAACGTTGACGATACGGGAATGGGAATTTCGGAAGAGGATATTGACAGTATATATAAAAACGGCTTTTCCACCAAGGGCGAAAACCGCGGAACGGGACTTTATATAGTCCGAAGCATAGTAAATAAGTACAACGGTACTATCTCGGCGGAATCCGAGCGCGGAACCGGAACGTTGTTTACGGTAACGCTTACCGATGAAAGGAGCGGCTTAGATGTATGAGGTTTTGATCGTAGAGGACGATCCCATGGTCGCGCTTATAAACAGGCAGTATGTGGGTCAGGACGCTCATTTTCACGTATGCGGCGTGTGCAGGGACGGAGCCTCCGCTCTTGAATATCTTGAAAGCAATAAGGCGGATCTTGTCATTCTTGATATGTATATGCCCCGAACCGACGGACTTGCGCTGCTCAGACAGATAAGGGAAAAGCAGATCCCCGTTTCGGTGATAATGGTGACAGCCGCAAACGACAGCCATACGATCGAGGAGGCGCTCAGACTGGGGATAGTCGATTATCTTGTAAAACCCTTTGCGGCTCTGCGTTTTCAGCAGGCTCTCGATACGTTTCTCAAAAGACAGGACGCGTTCCGCGGTCTGTCCTCTCTGGATCAGCGGCGGATCGACGCGCTGATGAACGGCAAACCGGATACGGGCGGGGATCGGCTTCCCAAAGGGATACAGGACAAAACGCTTGAAACCGTATGCGGCTTTCTTTCCGGCAGCGGAAACGCCGAAATGACCGGTGAGGAGATAGCGGACAAAATAGGTCTGTCAAGGGTCACTGTAAGAAGATATATGAATTATCTTATTGAAAAGGGACTGATAACCGGACGTATGAACTACGAAACGGGCGGAAGACCGTGTATGCTTTACAGATGGAACGAATAATGGGAAATTTGTTTATATTGCACAATACTGTGATATCAAAATAGTATAAACAGACATTTTTTTAGAAATGCTAAAGAATTCGGGACGTTTGCCGATATATATTTAAAGGAAATGCCGATCAGTGCAAAGCATAAAATTGACCTCGCGGCTTGCGAAAAGGGTTAAGCTTTGCTTTTTAACGAATAACGAAAGGCGTGATAATATGAATATTTCAAGTATGAACGGTGCGGAATTATTCAGAACGCTCACCGGAAAAGAGGCGCGGAAGCCTGTATTGGATGTGCTGAAGGACGCTCAGGCAGCTAAGCGATCCGAAAGCGCGGAGGGCGGCAGATCTGACCGCGACGTATTTGTTTGCTCATCAAAAAATGTTGTTCCCGAAACGGACAGTTTCGAACGCCTTATGGAATATGACAACGACTTGAATTTCCGAATTGCCGGGGGCATGACAAAGGAGCAGCTTGCGACCCATTTCGGAGATATGGGAAAGCGGCTTGACGAGGCATATGCCAACGGAAAATTTACCGAAGCCGAGTATAACGAACTTAACGCGGGGCTGCTGGAAAGCTACGACAAAGCCATAACAAGGTGCGAGCTTAAAGCCGCGTCCTACGAGGTATACAAGGAAAACGCGCGTGCAAGGCAGGCGCAGTCGGCAGGAGATCTGACGGCTATCCGCCGAAACAAGACAAATATCGAAAGGATACTGGAGGCAATGGGCGTTCAGACCAAGGACAGCGGAACATTAACCGAAGAAGAAGCCGAGAGACTGCGCCGAATTTTGATGGCAATGGAAAAAGCAGCCGAGGAAAGAGAGGAAGAGGAGGAAACAGGCTCCGCCGATAATGATCCCGATAATTCCGAGGAAGAAGACTTCAGCGTCCGCATAAAGAAAAAGGCGGAGCAGCTCAGACGTCAGGAGGAGGAATTTGTCGCCAAGTACTGCCGCACCGACAGAGCGGAAATGCTGAAAATGCTTGATACCGTCCGGCGCGGAGGCGAGCTTTCGGGCGGAAGAGATAACAGCTACGGCACCCTTAAAACGGAAACGTGGTTTACGGACGGGTATGTCGCGAAGCCTTATTATTGATAAAAAAGCCAAAGAACGGGAACTTTACCCCTGCGCCGCCTATACGGTGAGCAGGGGTAAATTTGTTATTGCGGCGAGCTCCGCTCCCGTGCCGTGACCCGTTTTATTGCTGCAAAAGTTGAATTTGCCGCAATTTTCATTCGTTTCCCCTTTATTTTCCGCTCCGGTTTTACGAGCCGATCAAGCTCAACACCTGCTTCGGCAGTGAAATTGCCTGCGCAAGCATTGCTTGGGACGCCTGCGTAAGAATTTGCTGCTTTGTGAAATTCATCATCTCCCGAGCCGTATCCGTATCGCGGATTTGCGATTCGGCGGCGGTGAGATTTTCCGTTGTATTGTTAAGATTATCTATCTTATGCTCCAGACGGTTCTGCGCCGCGCCGAACGTTGCCCTGATCATCGAAACCTTGTTAAGCGCGCAGTCAAGCCTGTCAATGGCAAAATTCGCGCTTTCCTGCGCCGACAGCGAAAGAATGTCAATCCCAATCCCCTTAGCCGTGCAGTTAAGGTCGGCGGTCAACCCGCCAATGCCGCCTGCGCTGTAGCTGAATGTGAAATTCACGCTATCCTTTGTGCGCGCGCCCGCCTGCAAAATCAAGCTGTCGGTATACGTCAGTTTTGCGGTTGCGTTTCCGAATGCGTTGGGTATGCTGACAATAAACCTATTATTTGAAATATCCAATTCGTTTGATTTATCGGGAACAACAGGATTTGGCGAATTTGGGTTATCAAGGTCGGGAATATCTGCAACTGTTCCCGTATAATGTACTATTGTTCCGTCAATTATTTCTCCAATTTTAATATTTCCGTCCACAATATCTATTTCACTATAAGGTTCACTGAATAAAATTTTATCTATGGTAATTTTTGAACCTGTTCCATTTGCACCGTTTCCGATATTTTCAGCACCTGTTCCACCTTTTGCAATTACAATGGTTTTTTCATTTTTTATCATAATGTTATTGCCGCTGGTGTGCATGTCGCTGTTTCCGCCGCCAATTCCTGCACCGCTGCCCTTACTTATAGCAGTAACTTTACCGCCGCTTATCATAATATAGTTATCATCATCACTAAAACTTCCACCCCCGATGCCAGCCCCGTGGCCCATACTTTTTGCAGTTATTTCACCGCCTGTTATTATAATGCTGCTGCATGCGCCAGCATGTCCACTTCCAATACCTGCACCGCTGTCAGTCCGAGCTATTCCGTAATTTATTGCTGTTACCACACCGCCGTCTATTAATATATTATTTCCGTCACCATTTCCACCGCCGCCAATACCCGCTCCATAAACGCTTGAAGCATTTACAATTCCACCAAGAATTTTAATGTTATTGCCGTTTCCTATAATTCCTCCACCAATACCCGCTCCTCCGCCTGTGGCGCCATCGGGCATATCTTCCGAATGTGACCTTGCCGTTATTGTACCGCTAACAATAATTATATTACTGCCACTTTCATTGCGGCCTCCACCAATCCCCGCACCAAATCCGCCCGAGCATATTGCGACAAGGCTACCTTTTCCTTGTATAGTTAGAGTGCCTGTGGCAACACCGCCGTTTTTCTGCAAACCCGCACAAAATCTTCCGATTTTCAAAAAATTACTGCCCTCTAAAGTAACAGTAACATCACCCTTAGAATTATCTTCAATTTTGAAAGCACAAGCATTGTCAGTTCTGCTCACATCAATATTAACATTTCTCAACGTCACGTTTGCAGCCTTATCCTTAGCCACCATAATAGTGTTCGCGGTAGCCGCCCCCGTACCCTCAACGGTAACATCGCCGCCTAAAATTGTCAGCACGCCGCTTGCCGTATCAAAAGAAAAATCGCTGCTGCCGCCGTAAACCGTAAAATCCCCGCAAGCCACGCCGCCTGTTTTAGGCGCGGCAAAAGCAGCCGTTTTTACCGCCGCAGTATCAGCCGCCAAAGTCGCCGGCAATATTTCCGAATGCGAAGAAACGGAAGAAATGCTATTTGAACTGCCCTCTATTGCCGAATTTACCGCGCGTTCAAGCTCCGCCGCTTTAACGCCGATGCCCTTTCCGTTAAGCATAACAATGCCGTTGAAGTCCGTTTCGGCAATCTGATTTACCTCGTCGCAGAGATGAAGATATTCGATTTCAACGGCGTTTCGGTCAACGCAGTCGTCATATGTACCGTTTGCGGACTGGTCTGCAAGACTTTTCATCCTTTTGATTATTGCAACCGTTTCGCCAAGCGCGCCCTCAAAGGTTTGGATCAAGGAAATGCCATCCTGACAGTTTTTTACAGCCTGCTTCATACCCGATATCTGCGACCGCATTTTTTCGGACACGGCAAGTCCTGCCGAATCGTCCGCTGCGCGGTTTACACAATAACCCGACGAAAGCTTCTCCAGCGATTTTGCAAGTTTGGAGCTGTTCTTGCTGTACAGCCGTTTTGAATTCAATCCTGCAATATTATTTTGTATTATCATTTTTCCGCCTCCGAATAATAACTATAGTTTTGATATCTATAGTTATTATCGGCTTAAAAAATAATAACTTTAGTTATTATTTGCAAGATTAACAGTTTAATAACCAAAAGTTTACAAAATCAACATAGATGCAGACCGCTTTATTGATTTTTATACTGAACAATATCCTTAATGATCTTATAAAGCTGCTCGCATTCTTCGGGGGATTTCGATTTAAGCAGATTTACAATTTGATAAACATAAATGTCGTTATCGGTTTCACAAGTCACGTTCGCCGAAAAAAGCTCCGAAATAGGGTAATTCAGCGCTCGGCATATTTTTTCAAGCATACGTACCGTAGGACTTTTTTCATCTCTCTCTACCAAGCCGTAGTATGTTGTGGTAATTTCAGCCTCCAAAGCAACCTGTTCCTGCGACATTTCGCGCTGCTTGCGGACTGCTTTTAACGTTTTGCCTAAACTATAGTTATCATTCATTTTACATCACCATAACTATTTTAACTTTTCAGTATATAAACATTCAAGGCATTATATAGTGCGTTTAGATAACTATAGTTTACTTTTTCTTTGTTATGTTTTATTACGGCTGAAATTAATATAATGCGGTATCACCTTGCTTGGCGGAGCGGTTTTTCGATCGATCCGCCGTATTCGTTTTTTACATTAAATTTTCATTCGTTTCCCCCTTTATTTTTCCGAATAAATATGCTATAATATATACGAATACTATTCTAAATATTAACTATCACGGGGTGAATTGCTTGGCAGAGGCTATTGTAAATGTGCCGTCAATGAGCAGCATTATATCGCTGTTCGGCAAATTTGACGAAAATATCAACATTATACAGCGTCAGTACGGCGTTGCCGTTCTCAGCCGCGGCAACGATATCCGCATAAGCGGCGGGGAGGAAAGCGTTGCAAAGGCAAAATCGGCTGTGGAGGCTCTTGCGGCTATGGCGGAAAAGGGCGAGATAATAACCGAGCAGAATATCAGATACATTTTCGGCGCGGTCGAGGAAAATTCCCTTAACGAGGCGGTAAAGCTCACCGACGGAGGAATATGCGTCACCGCTTCCGGCAAGGTGGTAAAGGCTAAGACTGTCGGACAGAAAAAATACGTCGATGAAATAGCATCCAATACCATTGTAATGGGAGTGGGTCCTGCGGGTACGGGAAAGACCTATCTTGCGGTGGCTATGGCGGTAAAGGCGTTTAAGAATCATGAGATCACAAGGATAATACTTACCCGTCCCGCGGTGGAGGCGGGGGAGAAGCTGGGTTTCCTCCCGGGCGATCTGCAAAATAAAGTAGATCCCTATCTAAGACCTCTTTACGACGCCCTTTTTGATATGATGGGAGCGGAAGCCTTTGCACGGCATATGGAAAAGGGAAGCATCGAGGTAGCTCCTCTTGCGTATATGAGAGGCAGAACTCTTGACGACGCGTTCATTATCCTTGACGAGGCGCAGAACACCACAAGGGAGCAGATAAAAATGTTCCTGACGCGCTTGGGTTTTAACAGCAAAATGGTCATTACCGGAGATATTACCCAGATAGATCTGCCCGACGAGAGAAAATCGGGACTTGTGGACGCAATACGGGTGCTTAAAAATATCGACGGTATCGCCGTTTCGAGGTTTACCGAAAAAGACGTCGTTCGTCATCGCCTTGTTCAGGATATCATTAAAGCGTATGAAAAGGCATATAACGAAAGGAAAAAGTGATAAAAATGCCAAAGCTGAAGGTGTATGTAAAAAACAGTCAGAAAAATGTAAGGATCCCAACGGGACTGCGGCTGCTGGTGAGGAAATGCTGCGCCGCCGTGCTTTCCCACGAGCATTTCGGCAGCAATGCGGAGGTCAGCGTTTCCTTTGTGAGCAACGCGGAAATACGCAGCCTCAACAGGCAGTTTCGGGGAAAGGACAGATCCACGGACGTGCTGTCCTTTCCCCTGGGAGAAGACGGAAATTATGACATGAACCACGAAACGGGCGCTTTGCTGCTGGGCGATGTTGTCATATCCATGGAAACGGCGGTAAAGCAGGCGGACGCCTACGGTCACTCGCTCGAAAGGGAGGTAGGCTTTCTCACCGTCCACTCCATGCTCCACTTGCTGGGATACGATCATGAAACGTCCCCCCTTGACGCTGCAAAAATGCGCGAAAAGGAAGAGGCGATACTGGGAGAACTGGGCATTTCAAGAGAAATGACATATACTTCGGAAAGGTAAGGCAGTCAAATGGAAACAAGATCTTTATTCGTTACAATAGCAGGCAGGGCAAACGCGGGGAAATCCTCTCTGCTCAACGCCATTATAGGCGAAAAGATAGCCATGGTCACGGACAAGCCGCAGACCACCCGAACCAAAATAACCGGCGTGCTTACCGAGGGCGGCACGCAGTATGTTTTTATGGACACCCCCGGCATCCATAAGGCTCACAACAAGCTGGGAGAGCATATGAACAGGGCTGTGGAAAATTCCCTCGGAGGCACGGACGTTATCGTCTACATGGCTGACGTTACAAGGAAGATAAACGAAATAGACAAAAATGCGGTCGCTTCCTTTGCTGCGGGAAAAACACCCGTTATCCTGCTTATCAATAAAATAGACCTGCTGCCAAGCAGATCCGAGGCGGCGGAGAAGATCGCCGAAATGGGAGATCTGATGGACTTCAAAGCGGTCATTCCCGTAAGCGTCAGGGAGCGGGACGGACTTGATATCCTTATGAGCGAGCTGGAAGGTCTTGCCCTGCCATCTCCCCACTATTTTCCCGACGATAAGATCACCGATCAGCCGGAACGGGTCATAATGTCGGAGATCGTCAGGGAAAAGCTGATGATACTCATGCACGACGAGATACCTCACGGTATAGCCGTTACAATAGAGCAGATGGGGGAGAGCGTTACCAAAAGCGGCGAGGATATCTTAGACATCTCCGCCGTGATATACTGCGAAAGAGAATCCCATAAGGGAATGGTCATAGGCAAGGGGGGAACCGTTCTCAAAAAGGCGGGTCAGCTTGCCAGAGAGGAGCTGGAGCAGTTTTTCCGCATCAAGGTAAATCTGAAGCTGTGGGTAAAGGTCAAGGAGGACTGGCGCAACAGGGAGGGACTTATACGCAATTTCGGACTGAGCGAGTAAATTTCCTGTTCAATGTCCGCCGATTCGCTGTTTACGGTAAAGACATTTCCGACGCTGTTTGATATAATATTGTCATAATAACATATGGGAGTGATTTATACGGATATGATAAAAACGGGCAAATTTCTTTCATCGCTGCGGCGGACAAAAGGACTTACCCAAGAAGAGCTGGGAGAGCGCATAGGCGTAACGGGCAAGACAATATCACGGTGGGAAACGGGGAAATACCTCCCTCCTGCGGATATGCTTATGATCCTCGGAGATTTTTACGGCGTCACCGTCAACGAGATATTGAGCGGCAGAAGGCTGGGAAACGGCGAATATAAAGCGGCTGCGGAGGAAAATATCAAAGCTGTGCTTTCCGTAAGCGTATTCAGCGTAAAGGAAAAAATGGATTTTTTTAAGAAAAAGTGGAAAAAGGATCATGTTTTTGAGCTTGTCGCAGAGCTTACGGCTATTGCGGCTTTAGCTGCCATAGGCTTTTTTATGTATAAGAACGCGCTGCCGGCGGCGGCAGTTCTATGGGCGGTATGGGCAGTTTCGGCAAATAACCGCATGATGGCTTACGCGGAAAATAAAGCCTTTGACGCAGAGTATAGACTTAAAAAAGACGGTTCAACCGGCGGTTGATATAAACTAAACCTACGATATATTCACATATGCCCTCCGATATGATAAAATACAGCTATAGGCAATACCGAACGGGATCGCCTGCAGATCCGTCTTTGCAGACTGCGCACACGTTTTGTGAGGACGTATACCAATAGAAAACGGAGGAAAATGTTATGGAGATCGTTATCGGAAGCATTATCAGGAAGCTGAGAGGGGAGAAAAGCCTTTCCCAGGAAACGCTTGCGGAAAAGGCGGGTGTGACGGTTCAGGCGGTGAGCAAGTGGGAAAACGGACTTTCCTGCCCCGACATAGCCTTGATCCCCGAGCTGGCGGACTTTTTCGGCGTAAGCTGCGATTATCTGCTGACAGGCAGCGAACGGCAGCGTAAGGAGCTTCTCCCCGACGACGGGGTCTTGCGGATAGTTTTTGCGCTGGGCGGCAGGATACTTACCGCCGAGGAGTATAAAAAGGATTGCCCCATAAAGGCGGTATTTCCTCCTGCGGCAGAGCAGCCTGCCTTGAGCGTAGAGGTTCACGGCAGCCTTTCCGTTGAGGGAGATATAAACGGCAGCGTTACCGCAGGCGACGGAGTAAACTGCGGCAACGTAGGCGGAGATGTCAGCGCAGGCGACGGAGTAAACTGCGGCAACGTAGGCGGAGATGTCAGCGCAGGCGACGGAGTAAACTGCGGCAGCGCGGGCGGAGATGTAAGCGCAGGCGACAGTGTGAACTGCGGCAGCGTAGGCGGAGATGTTACCGCAGGCGACGGAATAAGCTGCGGCAATGTAGGCGGAGATGTTTTGGAATGCGGGGGCGACATTTACTGCACCGACATAAAGGGCGATGTAAAATGCGAGGGAGATATTATATATAAAAATAAATGACCTTATCATGTATTTCGGATAGTGTCAACACGCCATAGAGCCTTCTTCCCGCCTCAGTCGGGGAGAAGGCCGTTTGTCATGGTCTTGACAGCGCGTAAAGTCATATGCTATAATTATATATAATTATAAAAGAGCGGCGTGAAGCTGTGATCCGGCGCTCAGTATAACAAAAAGGAGAATGATCGAATATGGAAGCAAAAAGAAAAAACCGCGTTAAGGATATGACCCTTGCTGCAATGTTCCTTGCATTGGGACTTTGTCTGCCCTTTTTGACCGGACAGATACCTAAGATCGGCAATATGCTGCTTCCCATGCATATTCCCGTTATACTCTGCGGACTTATATGCGGCTGGAAATACGGCTTTGCCGTAGGCTTTATCACGCCCCTGCTGCGCAGCGTGCTTTTCGGAAAGCCTGTTCTTTTCTATGACGGAGCGGCAATGGCGTTTGAGCTGGCGGCATACGGTCTGACAGTGGGACTGCTTTATTCGCGTTCCCGCTGGAAATGCGTTGTTTCCCTGTACCGCAGTATGATAGCGGCAATGCTGTCGGGGCGCATAGTATGGGGCGTCGCCAAGGCTTGTATGCTTGGACTGGGTGAGAACGGCTTTACTCTTAATATGTTTGTTGCGGGCGCATTTCTCAATGCGATCCCGGGAATAATTCTTCAGCTTGTGCTTATTCCGGCTGTGATGATAGCCCTCAACCGTACGGGTCTTGTGCCGTTTTCAAGGAGCAGTCCGGCGGGAAACGGGGAGATCTGAAAAAGCTTTTTCACATTGCAGGGTTGAAGCCGCTGCTCATTCGGCTTTGATCATTACGAGCTTTCCTTTGATGTATTTTGCATAAACGGAATTTTTTTCGGAAAGAAAGCATATCCGCTTAAGGCGGCTGACGGGATCGTCGGGTACGGGATACTGTTCGGCTTTATCGTCCAAAACCAGGATATCGGCTTCGTATCCGTTAAGAAAGCTGCCTGTTTTTCCGAAAAATCCTCCGCCTCCCATGGTTGCAAGATAAAACGCTTCGTTGAAGGTTATGGGATCCGGCGAACTGTCCTTTAATCTCCACAGCATTTTCGATACGGCGACGGCGTCTTGAACAGCTCTGAACATTGATATGGAAAAGCCGCCCGCGATATCCGTACCCAGTCCGACGTTCACACCCTCGTCCAGAAATTTTCTCAGGGGAGCTATCCCCGACGACAGGCTGAAATTGGAATTCGGGCAATGAGCCATATATACTCCGTTTCGGCGCATAAGCGCTCTTTCCTCAATTCCCGAATAAACGCAGTGCGCCATTACAGCCTTGTGATCCCTGCCGAACAGTCCGAACATATCGTACGCGTCGCCGTAAAATTTTGCGTTTGGGTTCAGGCGCTTTACAGCTTCTATCTCGTCGGGATTTTCCGACAAATGCGACTGAACCGGCAGACCGTATTCACGCCGCAGTGCGCTCAGCTCTTTCATTAGCTCATCCGTGCACGACGGGATAAACCTTGGGGTTATGATCGGCTTTACGTTTTTGCAGCGGGCGGATATTTTTTCTGTAAATTCCCGTGTATCGGCTGCGGATCGGGCGGTATCCTCACGCAGACCGTCGGGGCAGTTCCTGTCCATATTCACCTTTCCTATATAAGCTGCAAATCCGCGTTTCTCCATTATTTCCGCAAGCATAAGACTGCTTTCGGCGTGCACGGTGGTGAATATGCAGGCGCGCGTTGTGGGGGACATCAGCAGATCGTCCGCGAAGCGGGTATAGATATCCTCCGCGTAGTTTATATCGGAGAACTTTTTTTCCTCTTCGAAAGCATAGCGTTCCAGCCAATCCATCAGCTCCGCGTCAGTTCCAAGACCGCAGAAGCCGTACTGGGACGCATGGAGGTGCAGATCGGTCATTCCCGGTATGACGAGCTTATTTTTATAATCAAAGATCTCCTCGCCCGGGCAGGAGATCTTTTCAAATTCCCGGGATGTATATACATTTTCCACAATGCCGCCGCGCACAGACAGATAACCGTCCTTTACGCTGCACATCTCGTCCTTGCTTTTCATGTAAATTATATTGCCTTTTATTATCATAATAAGATCCGTCCTTACTGTAAAAATCTGTCTTTATAAGCCGTGCATATATCTTTTCGGCAAATCCCGCCGAAAATCCGCATACACATCTTATGATGACATGATCCCGATAAATTATACCGGATCCCGAAAGCTCCGTCAGAGCGTAAAAGCTCATCGGCGGCAGGGGAATTGGCGTAAACGCCGTATATTATATTATATCATGCAGATCCGAAAAAAACAACAGTTTTTGAACCGAGGCAGGTCAAGAAATTTTCCCGAAATAATAAATGCTTGTTTATGCTGTACGGTTTCTCATCTGCAATAAAATGAACTGACGCGCGGAAGAGGTTTAGCAGAGTATATGTGAAATCCCGTAAAAGCAGTGCGGTAGATCTTAGATTTACCGCACTGAAATTGTTTTTCAAGATAAAAACCGGCTTGGTGATACGATCGTCGTTTAAATTTTAAGAAGAAATTTTTTCGGCAGTCCTTACAACACACTGTCAATATATGAATAATTATTGAATTTATTGCGGAAATATGCAGTTTATTCCATTTTTTATGCCTTTTGTCGGATTTTTGATGATTTTTTGACTGATAAAATGTTACAATAATAAAAATAACGGATTTAATTCAGAATGCTCGTATATACTCTATGAGCTTCGGGTTGATTCGTAACTAACAGGAGGTATTTATGAGTATATTGAATTACAGCGATATGAAGAATACGGTGGACGTTGAGCGGTCAGGCAGCGCAGCGGCATCCCGGGACAATACCGGTTTTTTGTATGTAAGTCAGGATAATTATTATATCGCCGACTTGAAGGAAAAAGCGGATATGACATATTATTGTGACGGCGCTACGTCGTGTATAATAATAATCGTACATGACAAGGATCAGAATAAAGCAGCCATCAGTCACCTAAGCCGCTGCGGAAGGTTTGAAATGTTCTTTGAGATAGTAAAAAAGCATTTCGGCAGCGATA
>JAMPAO010000120.1 GCA_023667165.1 Ruminococcus sp.
GTTTTTCGCCCCCGCTTCTATCGCCATATTAGCCATAGAAAGGCGGTCGTCCATGGAAAGGGAAGCAAGACCGTCCCCCGAAAATTCCATTGACTTGTAAAGCGCGCCGTCAACGCCTATCATGCCGATAATATGCAGTATAACATCCTTGCCCATTACGTACTCGTTAAGCTTTCCCGTAAGATTAAATTTAATGGCGGACGGAACCTTGAACCACGCCTCACCCGTGGCCATTCCCGCACACATATCAGTAGATCCCACTCCCGTGGAAAATGCTCCCAGCGCTCCGTAAGTGCAGGTGTGGCTGTCCGCTCCGATAATGCACTCTCCGGAAGCGACAATGCCTTTTTCGGGCAGCAGGGCGTGTTCTATTCCCATATCTCCCACGTCATAGTAATTGGTGATATCGTATTTTCCCGCAAAGGTTCGGCACTGCAGCGAATTGGCGGCGGATTTGATATCCTTGTTGGGGGTAAAATGATCGAGGACGATAGATATCTTATCCTTGTCAAAAACCTCCGTAAATCCCGCTTTCTCAAACTCGTTTATGGCAACAGGGGTGGTAACGTCGTTACCGAGGACCATATCCAGTCTGCATTTGATAAGCTGACCTGCCTCCGCCTTTTCCAGTCCCGCATGAGCCGCCAGTATTTTCTGCGTCATAGTCATACCCATAACAATAACTTCTCCATTCCCGGCGGAAAAAATTGCCCGGGAAATACGTCCGCCGCGCGTATTTCCCGAAATACCGTACATTAGCTGTTCATTTTCGATCTGTAATCTTCCTTGAGCCTTTCAAGGCGCTTGCTGTCCTCTTCGCGTCTTGCGCGCGCTTCTTCCTGTATCTTTCTTGTTTCGTCGATACCGTTGACGATGGTCTGCCATGTTTTTTCGAGAGTTTCCACCTTTATGGAGTTGCCGGCGGCAAGCCTCGTGGTGATCTTCGTCTGTTCAACGGTATTCTGGGCGTTTCTGAGAAGAAGCTCGTTGGTCTTGTCGTCAAGAGCCTTCATGGCGTCCGCCTGAATACGCTGCCTTTTGAGCATTACTGCCTGTGCGAGAGCCTGCTTGAACACTGGCATGGTTATGATAAAGGCGGAATTTATCTTTCTGATAAGATTTATGTTGGAAAATTCCATTGATTTGAGCATAGGCACGGTCTGCATAGCCACATTCTCGGCGATTTTCAGATCCATGACCCTCTGCTCCATAATATCTCTTGTCTGCTCAAGAGTCTGAAGATCCATTGCCGTAGTGCCCGAATCGGGATTGTTCTGTGCCTTTATGCGAAAATCGGCGATATACTCGTCAAGCTCCTTGCACGCCTGCTCGCCTGCCATAATGTATTTGAGGAGCTGCTTATAATAGTCGATGTTTGCATTGTACATAGTTTCCAGCTTCACGTTGGACTGCTGTATTTCGCTTTCGTACTGCTTTAGCTGAACGTAGATCTTATCCACGTCCTCGCCCATGGTATGATACTTGGCGAGTATCCGGTCAAGCTGCTTGCGGAGATTTGCAAAAAGACCCTTTTTCTCCTCCGTAAGCTCTTTGGAATCAAACTGATCCATAATATTTTTAAGAGCGTTCAGCAGCTCGCTTGAATCGTCAAGCTGTGACATATTCATGGAATTAAGAACCTGATCCGACGCCTTTGATATTTCTTCCGCCACCTCGTTTCCGAATGTGATGATAGAGTTGGGATCGTTGGCGTTGATAGTACTCACCAGCTTGTCTATCTCATCGCTTGAGGCAAGCTCCCGCTTCAATTTATCGGACGTTTCCGTCATGGAGTATGTTTGAGGCTCGGATATCTGAAGATTAAGCGTTTTGCCGGACGCGTCGTCCACAACGGTCGCCTCTGCGGCAATGACCTCGCTTTCCTTTTTTTCGTCCGAAGGTGTAAACTGCAATGCCATAATCATTTTCCTTTCTTAAATAGATTTTTGAATATCCCGTTTTTCTGCTTTTTTTTCTTAGCCTCGGTCGGGATCTTGAACCGAGGCACATTGACATTATAAACAAATTCATTGAGGGTGTGAGTTTCAAATGCGCCGCTGTCCACATAAACCTCGATATCCCTGTAACCGCAGGGTGACATTATGAGGACGTCAAACCCCAGATAAGAAAACAGCAACAGCTGAGTGGATTCCACCTTTGAAAAAACGTCCTCCACGGCGTCCACCACGATCATCTTCGGGATATCCTTTGTAAAATCATATCTTTGCAGACATCTCAGGATAGTCTTGTCAAGATTAAGTCCGGTGTACATCACGTGATCAACGGTTTCCGCGGGACTGTCCAGCCTGAGCATACCCTCGTCGATGACCTCCTGCATTTTCTCGAATATAAGATCCTGAAGCTCCTCCGAAAGATATGTAAATTTATTCAGAGGCGAGGCTTTCAGCTTCGGGATATTCAGCCTGTTCCCGTCATGATATGCCGAATACAGCCTTGATACGTTAAGATCGGGACGTTTATACGCCGCGCCCTTTGAAATAAATATCGTGTCGGGCGTAAGCAGTTCCTCGACCATGTCCCAGTACCGTTTCATATCGCCGTCGTCCACTCCGTTGAGTTTTGCGAATATAGTCGGAACGATTACCCTGTCGCCTCCTCTTACAGCAAAACCCGAACGGTATTTCGCCTGCTGATCCCACAAAATGAATATCTCATCGAGAGTGGTTTTCAGCACCGCCGAGGACATTTTGGAAAACTGCCTGTCGCGGAATACGGTATCTCCGCCGTAAAGCATTGTGTCAAGCTCTCTTTCGGCATTGTATGCTACAGTTGCGATCTTTGTCTTAACAAGCCTCTCCGGAAAAGGCGTTACCGGCTTAGAATATGGCAGCTCCTCCTTTTGGAGCTTATCCGCAAAGGGACACCTGTTGAACATCTCCGCGCAGCTTTTGTCGGGAGAAACGCATATAACGTCAAAACCGCTTCTCTGAGCAAAGCAAAGAAAAAGCACGTCCTCCGGAGACGGATTTCCGTAATACATTATAAGCGGTATCTCCTTAGAGCCTCCCACGTCGATGCCGTTTGCAAGAACATTCAGCTTGAACGCCAGCGTCATGCCTATTTCAAAAACATCCGTCCGGCTCATGGACAAAATATCTCCCAGAGCCTTTTGCGCAAGCAGCGTTCGCCGTTTATCTCCGCCGATGCTTATCTGTCCGCAAAGACCGGAAATACAGCCGCTTTTGTCGCCGATGTCAATACCGCTGAAAGCAAGCCTGTCTTTGCCGTCCGGCTCTTTCATGGGACCGTCCAAAAAGGCAAAGGGTCTGCTGGTTTTCATTACATCGTCTTTGAGGGAATAAAGGAAATTATTGTATTTATCATCTTCATAGCAGCCGTAAATAAGCATAAAATACACGGGGATCATCTGTTCCCTGCTGAAATGACCGCCTCTTGAATAAAGACGGACAGAGTGATCCTCAAGGATATACTCCGAAAGCCGGCTGATATCCGCAGATATCACCTCGACCAAGGTATTCATATTCATATCACCGCCAATTTTACGGATTATGCGTCAAAGCACACTTTTATTATACAATATTCCCTGTGTTTATGTCAAGAGGTTATAAACAAGAAGTATGAGGCGAGCAGTAATAAAATCACACCCGCAGGCATAGCCTTTCCCGCCTCCCGCCGTCTTGTTTCTACCTAACTATCCCGCTGTTGTTTATAGCCGAAACCAGTGCGGATACGGACGCGTCTATGATGTCGTGTCTTATGCCCGCACCCCAGAATACGCCGTTATCCGTTTCAATGCCCACATATGCCGCCGCGCGGGCGTTTGAGCTTGTTTCCAAAGCGTGTTCCTGATATGTTACCAGTTTATAGGACAGTCCCAGACTGTCCTTTACCGCGTTTGATACGGCGTCCAGTCTGCCGTTGCCCACTGCCTCACGGGTAATTATCCTGCCGTCCTTGTTTACTGTAACATTGGCGATAATTCCGTCTTTCTGGATAAAGTGAGCTTCATCCACCCTAAAACCGCTTTCGATATTTACATACTTTTCAAAGAAAATATCCTTTATCTCCTCGGGTTTTAATTCCTTGTGAGCATGGTCGGAAGCGTTCTTGACCTCCGCTCTGAAGCTGTCGCTCATTTTTACGGGCATATTTATGCCGAAGGACTGCTCCATAATATAGCCGATACCGCCCTTTCCCGACTGGGAATTTATTCTGATAACGTCGGCGTCGTACTCTCTGCCCACGTCCTTGGGATCTATGGGCAGATAAGGCACCGTCCATTGCTCCAGTCCCTTTTCCTCCCGCCATTTCATACCCTTTGCAATGGCGTCCTGATGAGAGCCGGAGAATGCCGCAAACACCAGCTTGCCCGCATAAGGCGTTCTGTCGCCTACTTTCATTCCCGTCAGCCTTTCGTACATATCCACCAGTGATTTCATATCCGAAAAGTCCAGCTTGGGATCGACGCCCTGGGAATACATATTCATTGCCAGCGTTACCACGTCAACATTTCCTGTTCTTTCGCCGTTGCCGAAGCAGGTACCCTCGATCCGGTCGCCTCCTGCCAGCAGTCCCATTTCCGCGTCTGCAACTCCGCAGCCTCTGTCGTTGTGAGGGTGGAGGGATATTATGATATTCTCCCTGTTATGAAGATTATCGCTTATATACTCCACTTGAGAAGCATAAACATGAGGCATGGACATTTCCACCGTTACAGGAAGATTTATGATGACCTTTTTATCCGCCGTAGGCTTCCATACGTCAATAACGGCATTGCACACCTCCAGCGCATACTCCGGCTCCGTTCCCGTAAAGCTCTCCGGGGAGTACTCGAACATGAAATTACCCTGTTCCTTTGCGGCGAGATCGGCAAACAGCCTTGCGCCCGTCACGGCGATCTCCTTTATCTCCTCCCTGCTCTTTCTGAACACCTGCTCACGCTGAGCCACGGATGTGGAGTTATACAGATGTACTATAGCCTTGGGGCAACCATCCAGAGCCTCGAATGTCCTTTTGATGATATGCTCTCTTGACTGCGTAAGCACCTGAATAGTCACGTCGTCGGGTATCATATTCCTTTCGATGAGCGCCCTGCAAAACTCAAATTCCGTTTCCGAAGCCGCGGGAAATCCCACCTCTATCTCCTTGAAGCCTATTTCCACCAGCTTTGTGAAAAACTCCAGCTTTTCTTCCAGATTCATAGGCGTCACCAGAGCCTGGTTGCCGTCCCTCAGATCTACCGAACACCATATGGGGGCATGATCGATATATTCCTTTTCCGCCCACTTCATGCACTTTACGGGCGGCATGAAATATCCTCTTGCGTATTTTGAACTGTTCATAAATAAATTCCTCCTTTTAGATGGAAGATGTAAGATTTAAGAAATAAGTGCATATCAGTTCTTGCCTCATACATCTAAAAAGCCCGTCTCCGAAAGCTTTGTGCTTTCAAGAGACGAGCCATACTTACCCGTGTTACCACTCTTGGTTCATGTACATATTGCTATGTACACCTCAGTCCGCATCGATCAATGCAGCTCTCTGTAACGGGAGAACCCGTTCACGCCTAATTGCAAACGCTTTCAGCAGAATGCTCGGGGAGGAGTTATCACCGCAGAACAATACCGCATTTCACCTAACTGCGGCTCTCTGAAAATGTCATACGTTCTTTTTTCCCGTCAACGCATTTAAATTATTTAATAGTATTATATCATGCGTTTTCACATTTGTCAAGAGTTTTTTTTGATTTTTTTTGAAAAATAGATATTGTTTACTCGGAAGCAATACGCATACGCAGATCATCGGCAAGTCATTGCGTCAGACTTAGCCGCCTCACTGACCGTTACTCTGCTCCCTTTATCTTGTCAAGTGTGTTTTTTTCCAGTCTTGATACCTGCGCTTGAGATATTCCTATCTCCTTTGCCACCTCCACCTGTGTATGACCCAAAAGAAAACGCAGATAAAGTATCTTTTTCTCCCTGTCGTTGAGAGAACCGAGAGCGTCCTTAAAGGAAAGCTCGTCTATCCAGCCGTCGGAATCGCTGCCGTCGCCTATCTGGTCAAGAACATACAGCGTGTCCCCCGTATCGGAATAAACCGGCTCATATAACGAAACGGGAGCGGTTATGCTTTCCAAGGCAGTTACCACCTCCGATTTCGGACACCCCACCGCTGCTGATATCTCCGTAATATCCGGTTCTCTCTGGAATTTACCCGTCAGCTCTTCTTTCGCCTGCATGGCACGGTAAGCAAGATCGCGCAGACTTCTGGAAATTCGCATGGGAGTATTGTCGCGCAGATATCTGCGCAGCTCGCCGCTTATCATCGGCACCGCATAGGTGGAAAAACGCACGTCAAGGTCGGTATTGAAATTGTCTATCGCCTTGATAAGTCCAATGCAGCCCACTTGAAAAAGATCGTCAGGATTTTCTCCCCTTCCGGTGAATTTCTGTATAACGCTTAGCACAAGGCGCAGATTGCCGTTTATCAGCTTTTCCCTTGCGCTTTTGTCGCCGCTGCGGTAATCCTTTAAAAGCTGCATTTTCTCCGATTCCTTTAATACTTTCAGCTTTGACGTATCCACTCCGCTTATGTCAACCTTATTGTAATACATAAATATCCCGCCCTTTGCCTTAATAATAGGTTATCCGTGTCAATATTTTTCCACTGTAAAATTATTGACATCGGGGCGGCCGGTTATGCAAAAAAAGGGATATGCAAATTTTACCTGTAACGGATCCGTAAGAATAAATTATTTTTACAAAAACTTTCTTACACTGTTTCCGGAAATATGTCATATTTGTCCGTTTGCTTCGATTTTATTAAATAATATCAAAGCAACACGATAATAACTGCCGCGTCGCTCGCTCTTCAGCGCAATGGAATTTTCGGCAAATATATTATTTCATCGGAAAACGAAAAACACCGAAGATAATCTCTATCTTCGGTGTTTTTCTTGGCGGAGAAGGAGGGATTCGAACCCTCGATGCGCTATTAACGCATACACGAGTTCCAG
>JAMPAO010000121.1 GCA_023667165.1 Ruminococcus sp.
GAATTAGTTTTTTGCGCCTGTCCCGCCCGCGACCTGCCCGCGGGGGCAACCCCGCTTGCACCCGTATCCTCTTATATTGCGCGGGTACAAATACGGAGTGCCGCGCCGCCCTGCCGCGTAGCGCCCGCGGGGGCAACCCCGCCCCGCTTAAGTATTTTCATTTTCCACCGCTGCGATCTCCTCATAAAGACCGATATACAGCTTGGCGGAATTATCCCAACTGAAATCGTTTTTCATTGTGCTGCTTACAAGCTCTTTCCACGCCTCTTTATTGCGGTAATAATCGTTGGCGCGGCTGACGGCGTTAAGCATATCGTGAGCGTTGTAGGTCTTGAAAGTAAAGCCGTTGCCGTTTTCTCCGCCCGCGTCCCTTACGCTGTCGCGCAGACCGCCCGTTTCACGGACGATGGGCAGAGTGCCGTATCTCATGGAGATCATCTGCGCAAGTCCGCACGGCTCGCTTTGAGAGGGCATTAGGAACATATCCGCTCCCGCGTATATCCTGTGAGCAAGCTCGGGAACAAAGCCGAGGGTCACGCTGACGTCGTTGGGTCTGCGCCATGCCATTTCCTTGAAAAAGTCCTCGAATATCTTCTCACCCGCTCCGAGTATCGCAAATTTGCAGCCGAGGCTAAGCATATCCTCAAACACATATTTGATAAGGTCGATACCCTTGTGCGAAACAAATCTCGTTATGATACCGATCACAGGCTCTTCTCCCGCGTTCAGTCCAAGCTCCTTTACAAGAGCCTCCCTGCACTTTTCCTTGCCGGAAATATCGTCGGCGGTGAAATGCTCGGCTATAAGCGGATCGTTTTCGGGATCGTAAAGCTGCGTATCTATTCCGTTGAGGAATCCGCACAGCTTATACTGCTTGTTGGCAAGAGTTCTGTCCAGTCCGTGGGAATACCACGGATCGAGGATCTCCCATGCATAGCTGGGTGAAACCGTTGTTATCTTGTCGGCAGTTTCGAACGCGCCTTTCATCATATTTATCGCGCCGTCGTACTCCAAAATATTCGCATGGTACATGGGAATGCCCATTACCTCGCTGAGAACGTCCATTCCGTACTTGCCCTGATACTGGATATTATGCACGGTAAATACCGTTTTGATATTTTCATATCCGAACTGGAACTTGTAATATGTCTGATAATAAACGGGAACAAGCGCAGTCTGCCAGTCGTTGCAGTTGATGATCTGCGGCTTCCAGTCGATCTGCTTTATAAGCTCCATGACAGCTCTGGAGAGGAATACAAACCTCTCGCAGTCGTCGTAAAAGCCGTACAGACCGTCCCTTTTGAAATAATATTCGTTATCCAGCAGATAATAAACAACGCCGTTCACATTGCCCTCGAACACGCCGCAGTACTGCTTGCGCCAGCCTACATCAACGGTGAAATTCTTTACAAATTTCAGCTTTTCCCGCAGCTCCGGCTTTACGCTTTTGTACAGCGGCAGCACTACCCGACAGTCATGACCCGCTTTGCAAAGCGCCGCAGGCAATGCGCCGGCAACGTCTGCCAATCCGCCCGTGGCGGCGTAAGGATTGGCTTCCGAGGCAGTATATAATATTTTCATTGCGTAACTCATGTCCTTTCGCTTTGTGCCGCCCACGACGGGCGGTCGTTTTTCAGCGGCATTTTAAGGTGATACCCGCTGCCGATATCCGATCCATTGCACTCTCCGAAATACAGTATTTCCATTTCAACGCTGCCGTCGTCATTGCAGAATATCTCAAACCGTATACCGTCGGGATCGTACCCGAAGTCGATCTTTTCACCCTGCCACATACCCGGAGCGGGATCGTTTTCGGAGCTGTGCGGCTCCCACGATGTGGTAACGAATACCTTATCGTAATGATGAACCGTTTTTACGGCGTATTCATGCTTTCCCAAATACCTCGACGAATTCTGCGTACCGTCGGGAACATACGGAGAGCCGTCGGCATTTTTATATTCAAAATACCTTTTGCCGTTTTCGGAGGTGAATTCGGCGTAATAACTGCGGCTTTCGTCCCCGTCGGGATAATATTTCCCGTCGGGTATCTCCGGCTCGGCGTAGCTCAGGTCGTGGGTGCAGTTTCCCAAAGACTGATTTATGAAAGTATCGGTAAAATCATAATCGTAATAGACAGGCTCGCCGTCCCGTATCCTTTGCTCCTCGTCGCGGTCATGATATGAAAGATATCCGAACCATGCCGCGCAGACGGTCAGCAGGACGGCTCCCGCCGCGATAATGGGAATGCTCAGCTTTTTGCTTCCGCTCTGCATGATGTATCACCGCCCTTGCGCACCAGTTATATCTCTGCGCCCTTGCCGATATAAACGGGATAATTCTTAGAACCCGTAAGGATCTTGCCGTCGGTTATGGTAACTATCTTATCGGTGATAAGGCAGCCTATCTCGCAGTTCTTGCCGATAACGGTGTCCTGCATGATGATAGAATCTCTTACCACGGAACCCTTGCCCACCTTTGCGCCTCTGAAGAGTATGGAGTTTTCAACCGTACCCTCGATTATGCAGCCGTCGGCGATGAGGGAGTTATTGACCTTTGCGCCGATAGCGAACTTGGCGGGAGGATTATCTCTTATCTTGGTATAGATGGGATTGTTTTCAAGGAACAGCTTAGCTCTGTTGTCCGAGCAGAGTATGTCCATATTGGCGTCGTAATAGGTCTTTATAGAGGTTATCTTGGAGAAATAACCCTCGTGCTTGTAACCCATTATCTTGAAATCTCCGCACCTTTCCTGGAGAATGCTCTTGGCAAAGCTGTAATTGCCTCTTGCGTTGCCGTCGGAAACCATGCTCATAAGCAGAGTTTTGGAGATGATGTAGGTATTGAGGGAAATATTGCACTCGCCGCTTATCATGGGTTTTATAAGGACGTTGTTCACTCTGCCGTTCTCGTCTATGCCGAAAACGTTGCTGTGCTTTGCGGCGTCAAGGTCGAGATTGGAGGAAGCGTAAACCGCCGTGATATCCGCACCGCTCTTGATATGGGCGTCAAACACCGCGTTGTAGTCAAGGCTCGTTACAACGTCGCAGTCGGACATGATAACATAATCCGCGTCGGAGGATTTGATGAAATCGAGTATTCCGTAAAGCGCCTCCAGACGGCCTCTGTACATACCGCTTGCCAAGTTGCTGAAAGGAGGCAGCAGATGAAGTCCGCCGTTCTTTCTGGACATATCCCACTCTCTGCCGCTGCCCAAATGGTCAAGGAGAGATTGGTAATTGGATTTTGTGATAACGCCCACCTCGTCAACGCCGGAGTTTGCCATATTGGAGAGGGTGAAATCTATAAGTCTGTAGCGGCCTCCGAACATTACCGAACCCATGGTTCTCTGACGGGTAAGCTCGGGAACTACGTCCTCATGCATATTGGCGAAGATAACGCCGAGAATTTTTTTATTCAAGCTCATTTTAAAATAACCTTCCTTCCATGAACGCAATTACTTTTTTCTGACATCGGGAACCATTTCCTTGGGAGCTACCGCCTGACCGTCGTCAATAGTTATGTTGTGACCGATAACGGCTATACCCCAGTTATCCCTGTTCTCAACAGTTTCGGGACTTGCGCCTATATGAGCGCCCTTGCCGATAACGCTGTCCTCGCCTACGATGGAGTATTCAACCACCGCGCCCTCCTTGATAACGGAACCGGGCATTACGATAGAATATGTTACCTTTGCGCCCTTTTCCACCGTAACTCCCTCATAGATAACGGAGAAGTCGATATCGCCGTTGATAACGCATCCTTCGGCTATCATGGAATTTTCCACATTTGCGTCCGGACCTATATACTGCGGAGGAAGAACGGGATTTCTCGAATACATCTTCCAGTTGGGATCGTACAGGTCAATGGGGATATTGGGATTGAGCAGATCCATATTTGCGTCCCAGAGAGCGTCAAGAGTGCCCACGTCCTTCCAGTAACCCTCAAAGGCGTACGCCACCATCTTCTCTCCGGCTTTCAGCATATTGGGGATAATAGCCTTGCCGAAATCCTTGTCCTCGTCGGGGTTGTTTTCGTTGTCGATAAGGTACTGCCTAAGCTTTGCCCAGGTGAAGATGTAGATACCCATAGAAGCAAGATTGGAACGGGGATGAGCGGGTTTTTCCTCAAAATCGGTGATAGTGCCGTCGGGATCCGCTATCATGATACCCATACGGGTAGCCTCTTCCATTGAAACGGTCTGAACGGCGATGGTAGCGTCCGCGTTCTTGTCCTTATGGTACTGGAGCATTGCGTTGTAATCCATCTTGTAGATGTGGTCGCCCGAAAGTATGACCACGTATTCGGGATTGTACCTGTCCACAAAGGCTATATTCTGGTAAATGGCATTTGCCGTGCCCTTATACCATTCCGCGCCGAGAGCCGTCTGATAGGGCGGCAGGCAGTGAGCGCCTCCGTACTGCTTGTCAAGATCCCACGGCTGACCGTTTCCGATATAGTCGTTGAGTACCAGCGGCTGGTACTGGGTAAGTACGCCAACTGTGTCAATACCCGAATTGACACAGTTTGACAGGGGAAAATCAATTATCCTGTACTTTCCTCCGTAGGATACGGCAGGCTTAGCCATATCCTGAGTGAGGGCGTACAAACGGCTGCCCTGTCCGCCGGCTAAAAGCATTGCCACGCATTCTTTTTTAGTATACATCTTAAAGATCCTTCCTTTCATGGATTTTCATTAGGATTTATCAGCCTTATCTCTTGACGTTCTCTTTTTGGGAACGTCCCGATTTCCGGCTGCTGCTGTTTTTGTTTTCCCTGCCGCAGTTTTCGCTGCCGGCTTGGCGGTACTCTCCGCCTTTTTTCTTCCGGAGGTCCTTGCCTTCGGCGCTTCCGAAGCAGCCGCGCCGCTTCTTGACCCTCTTTTCTTCCTGGGCGGGATATATTTGAAATACATTGCCGACAGTCCGGGGATAGTAAGGGAAATGCTGTAATCGCAGCCGTGCATGGAATATTCCTTAGCTGTAAGCTTCCCGTTGTCCACCTCTCCGCTGCCGCCGTATTTCAGATCGTCGGTAGAGAATACCTGCTCATATGTTCCCTCGTAGGGAACTCCTATTTTGTAATCCGTCCTTGTAACCGGAACGAAATTGCACACAACGATTATCTCGGCAGGGTTGTCGGGATCGGAAACGTCTATCCTGCGGAAGGATATAACGCTTTGGGTGTAATCGTCGGCGCATATCCACTTGAAACCCTCCCAGGAATCGTCGTCGTGCCAGAGCGGAGGATTGTCCAGATAGAAGTGATTGATATCCCTGAAGAAATCGTTCATTTTCCGGTGGGTATCCATTCCGAGAAGCAGCCAGTCAAGCTCCTTTTCGTAGTTCCACTCTATTACCTGACCCAGCTCCGTACCCATAAAATTCAGCTTTTTGCCGGGGTGAGCGGTCATATACGCGATAAACGCCCTGTCGGAGGCGAATTTCCCCTCCATTGTGCCGCTGCTCATCTTTCCGAAAAGGGAAGCCTTGCCGTGAACTACCTCGTCATGCGAGATAGGCAGGATAAAATTTTCGCTGAAAGCATAGAAGAAAGAGAACGTCAGCTTGCCGTGATTTCCCGCGCGGTAGATGGGATCGGTGCGCATATAATCGAGGGTATCGTTCATCCATCCCATGTTCCATTTGAAATTAAATCCCAAGCCTCCCATATCCGCAGGCTTTGTTACCATAGGCCACGCGGTGGATTCCTCGGCTATCATAAGCACGTCGGGATTTCTCGAAAATACTGCGGTATTGAGCTTCTGGAGAAATTCTATCGCCTCAAGGTTCTCATGTCCGCCGTGCTTATTGGGCCGCCACTCTCTGCGGTCGTAATCCAGGTAGAGCATCGACGCCACCGCGTCCACACGCAGACCGTCCAGATGAAATTTCTCTATCCAGTATATCGCGTTTGAGATGAGGAACGACCTTACCTCTCCCTTGCCGTAGTCGAAAACTCTCGTTCCCCACGCCATATGCTCTCTTTTCAGCGGATCCTCGTATTCATAGCAGCAGTCCCCGTCAAACTCGAACAGTCCCGCAGCGTCCTTGGGGAAATGAGCGGGTACCCAGTCAAGTATCACCGCTATGCCGTTCTGATGGAAAATGTCTATCATTTCCATGAACTGATCTGGAGTGCCGTACCTTGACGTGGGAGCGTAATAACCCATTACCTGGTATCCCCATGAACCGTCGTAGGGATATTCGCTCAGGGGCATCAGCTCTATATGGGTATAACCCATTTTCTTCAGATATTCCGACATCTCATGTCCGAATTTCACGTAATCGAAGGGAGAGCCGTCCTCGTACTGCCTCCATGAGCCCAGATGCGCCTCGTATATATTCATGGGACTTTTGTATACGTTGGTCTTTCTTTTGCGCTCATACCACTTGGCGTCGTGCCACGTATAATTTGATATATCGAAAAATTTGGTCGCCGTACCGGGTCTTAGCTCCATGTGAACGCCGTAAGGGTCGGTCTTGTCCACTATGCTCGCGTGAGAGCTTTCCACGCTGTATTTGTAGGTAAAATAATCTTCCACACCCTCTATGAAGATCTCCCACACGGTAGGATCGTTTAGTTTGTGCATGGGATTTTTCTTCCTGTCCCAGTTGTTGAAATCACCCACAAGGGAAACCGATTTCGCATTGGGCGCCCACACTCTGAAAACCGCGCCCTCCTTTCCGTCCCTGACAGTTTTATGCGCTCCGAAAAAGTCAAAGGATTCAAAGTTGTTTCCCTCATGAAAAACAAAGAGGGGAAAATCGTAGTCTTCGATCGATTTGTTAATATTGTCGCTCATTATAACAAAACAGCCACCTTTCACGAAACTCTTCAGCGGAAATGCATCAAATTTATGCAAACCGCTGTTCTTTATAAATATTTTAACAGATAGTGGATAAAATTACAAGAAGTTTTGTAAAATTTC
>JAMPAO010000122.1 GCA_023667165.1 Ruminococcus sp.
TTGGGTTATAATAGTAATATGGGAAAATTTTTTTAACGGAATTTTATTTTTAACCCGTAAATGAAAGCTGACGCCCTTGAAAATTCGCAGCATATGCCGAAAATCAATTCAATTAATTTTTTTTAGGCAATTTTTGCAGGATTTGCGGCTCGATTATTCATTTTTGCGTTTTCCGTGAAAAAAGCAAAATTTTATAAAAGGAGATCTGATGTATGTCACTTACAAAAAATCCTAACGTACTAAAGTGGGTAGACGAAATGGTCGATCTTACAAAACCCGATAAGGTTGTATGGATCGATGGCTCAAAGGAGCAGCTCGATGCGCTTACAGACGAGGTTTGCGCGCTTCCCGAGGGCAATCGGGACAAAATGTACAGGCTTAACGAGGAAAAGCTTCCCGGCTGCCTGTATCACAGAACTCTCCCCAACGACGTTGCACGCGTTGAGGACAGGACTTTCATCTGCACGCCCACAAAGGAAGAAGCGGGCCCCACAAATAACTGGTGCGATCCCGCCGAGATGTACGCCAAGCTGTCAAAGCTGTACGACGGCGTTATGAAAGGCAGAACAATGTACGTTATCCCCTATTCCATGGGACCTATCGGTTCTCCTTTGGCTAAAGTGGGCGTTGAGATCACAGATTCCATCTACGTTGTTCTCAATATGAATATTATGACAAGAATGGGAGCGCAGGCGTTCGAGAACCTGGGCGATACATCAAACGACTTTGTAAGAGGCCTCCACTCCAAGGCTGACGTCGATCCCGAAAACAGATACATCGTGCAGTTCCCCCAGGACAACACAATCTGGTCGATCAACTCCGCATACGGCGGAAACGTTCTTCTGGGCAAGAAGTGCTTTGCGCTCCGTATCGCTTCCTATCAGGGCAAGAACGAGGGATGGATGGCTGAGCATATGCTCATTCTGGGCGTTAAGAAACCCGACGGCAAGGTAGTGTACATCACCGCCGCATTCCCCTCCGCCTGCGGAAAAACAAACCTTGCAATGCTCATTCCTCCCAAGGTTTACAAGGACAAGGGATACGAGGTATTCACCGTCGGCGACGATATCGCATGGATGAAACCCGGCGAGGACGGTATGCTTTACGCCATCAACCCCGAAAACGGCTTCTTCGGAGTTGCTCCCGGCACCAACGACAAGTCCAACCACAACGCGCTTGCTTCCACAATGAAGGATACCATCTTCACAAACGTTGCCCTTAACAACGCCGACAACACAGTTTGGTGGGAAGGTCTGGACAAAAATCCTCCCGAGGACGCCACAGAGTGGAAGGGCGCTAAGGTAAACGGCAAGGAGTTTACCGCAAACGGCGAAAAGCTCGCTCACCCCAACTCCAGATTTACCGCTCCCGCTGTCAACTGCCCCTGCGTATCTCCCGAGTTCAACAATCCCAAGGGAGTTCCCGTATCGGCGATCATTTTCGGCGGCAGACGCGCGTCCACAACTCCTCTTGTATATCAGTCCTTTGACTGGACTCACGGAACATATGTAGGCTCTGCAGTATCCTCCGAAACAACGGCTGCCGCTACCGGCGCGGTAGGCGTTCTCCGTCACGATCCCATGGCTATGAAGCCTTTTATCGGCTACAACGTGGGTGATTACTGGGCACACTGGCTGGAAATGGGCGAGAAGCTGGGCGATAAGGCTCCCAAGATATTCAACGTAAACTGGTTCAAGCAGGACGAGAACGGTCACTTCATCTGGCCCGGCTTCGGCGATAACATGAGAGTTCTCGACTGGATCATAAAGAGATGCGAGGGCGCTGTTGACGCCGAGGAAACAGCTATCGGATATCTGCCCAAGAAGAGCGATATCAACCTTGAGGGCATCGAGGACGAGGTTACTCCCGAGATCCTTGACAAGCTCCTTGACGTTGACAAGGATCTTTGGAAGAAAGAGATCGCGGAAATGCGCAGATACTACAAGGAGGACATTTCCGACAAGGGCGGTCATGTTCCCGCAGCTCTCAGCGCGCAGCTTGACAAGATCGAGGCAAGACTGGGTTGATAGAAGCAAGAAATTTCAGAGGCAAGATGATTTTGTCTTGAATAAATTACCCTGCCGTATCGGGTGTGATACGGCAGGGTTTTTATTATTTGGTTTTATTCCGAAATAACACCAAGCGAAGCGTACAGTTCGGCAACGACTGTTTCCTCTGCGGTCGTTTCGGTTATTTCAATTGTTTCCGAAACAGTTTCGGATGTTTCTGCCTCATTTGAAGCGCAAGAGCACAAAACAGTGTTCAATGCTAAGATCAAGGCTATAAATTTTATTTTTTCATATTTTTTCCTCTTGAATTTGCCGATATTCAAAGCTCTGCGGTTATACGGAAAGACCATCAAGTACCCTGCCGATATCCGAGCTGACGCATACGGAACGCTTCTCGATCTCCCGCGGAGCAAACGCTTCTCCGTAATTTATGCAGGCATAGACCGCCTTGGGATTTCTCGCCGTCATATCCCAAAACGGATATTTTATTATCGCGGGGGTATTATATCCCACCCCAAGCTCCAGAAACAATATCCGCGAATCTCTTCTTGTACGCAGAAAATTATCATACCTTTCGGCGGCATTGTACCAGCCCTCGTCTTGAACAAATTTACCGTCCGCCCGCAGATTCATTGTCATAGGCTTGCCGCATTTCGGACATTTCGGGATAAGTTCGGAGGGGATACGCATATTTTCCTGTTCGTGAAACATTCTGCGGATCTGCTCCTCATTGTCATAGGTCGCGTTATGACACGGCTCGCTGCACTGAAACAAGCCGTAATCGCCCTGCGTATAGAAAAGCCGTTTTTTGTCGAAACCCGCCTTTTGAAACTGATGATCGACGTTTGTAGTCAGCACAAAATGATCCTTATCCTTTACAAGCTCCAAAAGCCGCTTATATACGCCGTTATCAACGTCAGCATAGCGGTTGCGGTAAACGTACCTCGACCAGTACGCCCAATGCTCCTCCGGCGTTTCAAAGGGATAAAAGTCTCCCGAATACATATCCGTAAAGCCGTATTTTCCGATAAAATCGGAAAAATATTTTTCAAACCGTTCTCCCGTGTAGGTAAATCCCGAGGCGGCGGAAAGTCCCGCTCCCGCGTCTATAATAACCGTTTCGGCGTTTCGGAGAGCTTCTCCCAGCCGTGCAGTATCACCCGAGAAGCTCTCTGTAGATCTCGCGATCGTCCTGCTTGAAAACATTGAATATCACCTCTATACTGTGACTTTTAAGAAAATCCCTTACCGTTTTTACCGCGATCTCAGCCGCCGCCCTTTGAGGGAACCCGAATACTCCCGTTGTAATACAGCAGAAAGCAACGCTCTTCACATTGTTTTTAACGGCAGCTTCAAGGCAGGAATTGTAGCAGCTTTCAAGCTGACTGCAATGCTTTTTCGTAAGTCCGCCCCCGACGACGGGTCCTACCGTGTGGATAATATATTCGCTCGGCAGATTGTACGCGGGCGTTATCTTTGCCGTTCCCGCCGGCTCCTCATGCCCCTGCTCTTTCATTATCTCGGCGCATTTCAGAAGAAAAATCCCGCAGTCATATCCAGGTAATTTTCTCCGCTGTAACCGGGATAATTCTTCTTTACCTTTTCCTTAAACTCCTCGGCATTGGAGCAGTCCGCAGCGATCGCCTTGATATTTTCGATATAATCTATCTTAGTCTGTGCGTCCTTTAAGTCCTCGGGAGTGTAGTGAGATGTAAGTATAAGGTCATAGCCTTTTGCAATATAGCCTTTAAGCTCGGAAACGACCGCGTCCGCGTGTCCCGCTCCCGCAACGATGGAGTGGCAGTCGTGACCCAGCATATGGGTATAGACCGCGTTTATCTCGGGGATCTCGATATCGAACGCCTCGTCCGTCTGCCTGATGATAAATTCGATACCGCCGATGACGGTGCCGCCCTCGCCGATAATATTGGTGATCTTATGCAGGGAGCAGTCAAAAATATCGCCGAACGCTCCGGTGAATTTGTCGATCAAAGCCTTTCCGCCGCCGTTTGCGTTATAATCGGCAGCATTCTGCGTGGCGTACTTGGGAACGCCGGGCAGGAACGTTCCCCCTGCGCCGTGGTAAGCTATGAGTATACCTTCGACCTCGGCGTCCTTCAGGTACTCCTCCAGTTCCCTGTTATTGTCAAAGAAACACGGAGATTCGATAATAACCGCATTGCCGTTTTTTTCGATAACGAAAACCTCGTCGTCGATAAAGTCGTTTGTCTTGTAGGCGTGGAGCTTAACTCCGCCGAAATCGTAAACGTTCATCTCTCCCTTGCCGAGCTTTACAGATGTAAATGCGTTCTTGTTCATAAATATCTCCTCCAAAATATATTATGCTGCGGGAATTTTCCCTTGCCTTTGAATATATCATAACACGGGAAATTCGGTTTGTAAAGTACGCACTTTACTGTGCCGTAGTTACTTTTCGGTAACCGACGGACAGTTACCCGAAAGTAACCTTTGACAAGCTAAGGGAAAAAAGCTTTTTTCGGGCAATGAAAATTTTCCGTAAAAATTTTTGAAAATATCCTCGTCGGGTAGGTGAGCGGTACATAAAATACGCTTTGACATTTTGATTTGATTATGGTATAATTATTTTGCCGAAGCATCTCAATAAACCGAAATTTGACGGAGGTATAAACAATGCAAATAAAGGAACTATCCCCGAAGGACTTTAAGAAAGCCATTCAGTTTGCGGTTAAAGGAATGCATTTTGATAAATACCTGAAAAATAATTTTATGCTTCAGGCATACGGCAGATATTTTTGGTATCTTGAGTATATGAACGCAACACAGGTAATTGCGGCATATGATAAAAATACGCTTTTGGGCGTGCTTATTGCCGATATGAAAAATGAACCTAAACCGTACGGATCATTTTGGAAAAGATTGTATGTTAAGCTGGCGGATCTTATTCAAAATGTTTTCTTTGACGGCGTAATGCCGTACAATGAAGCCAATAAAGAAATGTTTGCGGAGTATACAAAGAACTTCAAACCGGACGGAGAAATTCGCTTTTTAGCCGCCGACCCCGACAGCGGAGTGAAAGGCGTAGGCACATATCTGCTGAATGAGCTTGCAGCAAGGGAAAACGGAAAGGAAATTTACTTGTTTACTGACACAAATTGCACATATCAGTTTTACGAACGAAGGGGATTTGAACGAGTGAGCGAAAAAGAAATTTTACTTGAGCTTTCCGACTTCGTTGACCTAAAATGCTTTTTGTATAGAAAAAAGCTGTAATAACGGGTTTTGCATTTCCCAATTTATTACCGACTTTGTCCCGTCAAGCCTAAAAAGGGCGTCACTTGGTATTTTAATTCGGTTATGGTATAATTATTTTGTGAAACCCTCCGGTAAATTGTGATCCGCATAACCGAAAAAAAGAAATATGCGGAAGATCACCGTCTTGATCCATACATTTTTTAAGGGAGGATATATATGACAACATTTTTACTTTCACTGCTTGTGATAGCCGGTATCACGCTTATGCTGTATTCGGCGGTTGCGCTGGTGCAGGATAAACGCTTTTTCGGCTCTGCGCCAAAGGACGCCCAAAGGCTGATACAGTCCAAGCCGGAGCGGTTCAAAGGGCAGCATTTGCTGGGATGGGCGCTTTTGATCCTAAGCCTGCTCATGCTCATAGCAGCCGCGGTTTTGGCTGTATTAAACGGCATGGAAAACGGTTTTGGATTTCGGCAGTTTTTCGTAAGATTTCTGATCATGCTGTACGCTTATAAGGCGTATGATATGATCTGCTTTGACTTTTTGCTGGTGACCCGCACGCGTTTCTTCCAGCGTTATTACCCCGAGGTAGACGTATGCGAGAGCTTTCACAAATACGGCTTTAACTTAAAAAGCCAGATAATACGTATTATCGTATATCCGTTCGTCTGTGCGTTTTTTGCATGGATATGCACGCTGATACGGTAGATCCTGCTGCGTTTTACGGCCGCCTTGCGGGATCTGACCGATAAACCGAAATTTACGGAAAGGAAAAACAGTATGGAAGCAAAAGAGTTCGGAAAAGGACACAGCCGTAAGGTGCTGCTGATACCGGGCAATATGATGAGCCGAAAGCAGTTCGGAAACGTAATACCTATCCTGGAAAAGGATTTTCACGTCATTGCCGTCAGCACCGACGGATATGACGGGGTAACGGAATTTATCTCCGCCGAAAAATCGGCGGAAAGCATAGAAGCATATATATCGGATAATCTCGAAGCTCACGTCGATCTTGTTTTCGGCGAATCCTTCGGCTCCGCGTCGGCGGGACTGCTGTTCCACAGGCAAAAGGTCAAAATAGATTCCGTCATAATGAACGGACCGCAGTATATGAAGCTCGGATTTCTTACCGGTCTGCTCGGAGGAATTATCCCGAAAAATCAGTATCGGCTGATCGAAAAGGTAAAGAGCGGGAGAGAAAGAGGCAGGATGCCTCTCATGCTCAAGCTCTATACGCGCGCCGACGACGCGAATATGCTTAAAATGTTTGAGGCTATGCCCGACAATATCACCTTGAAAACGCTGCAAAACTGCATGAATGAGGCGATCTGCTTATATGATACGATAGACGCGTTCGAACCCGATCCGAATGCAAAGGTTTCGGTCTGGCACGGTGCCAGGGAGCCGAATATGAAAACAGCGCTGAAAAAGCTGAAAAGAGCCTTTCCGAACCTTGAAGACCACCCCTTTGAGGGAATGGGACACGGGGATATCATAGGTCATCCCGAGCTGATGGCTGAGGAGATCAAAAAATTTGCGGACAGACAGCTTTTTTAAGGCAATACCGCACAAAGATTGCGTGCGGATTGCGCAGTCAGATTTTTCGTCAGA
>JAMPAO010000123.1 GCA_023667165.1 Ruminococcus sp.
GGTAGAGCCTCCCTGTGAGGTAGAGGGGTTAATGTCGTAGTGAGCAAGCCATTTGATGGTCTTGTTTTCAAGCTCGATATCTCTCAGGTTCTCCTTGGCAGCCTGCTCAAGTGTATTGGAATCCTCCTCGTTGAGGGTGGCGGTGTTAAGCTCCACTGTAACGCCCGTAGTGGTGGTCACGGCCTCGCTGCTGTCCGTGCCGCTCTCCCCGCCGTTTCCGCAGGCGGCAAGGCTGAAGGTAAGGGTCAGCGCGGAAAGTCCCGCCAATGTTTTCTTAATACTCTTCATATTGACCTCCATGTTCAATAATATGATATTACGCCGGTTTATGGGGAGATCCGGCGAATACAACATCTTTATCATAATTATACCACCTTACAGCCGCAGTGTCAACATGTGTTTTGAAAGCGTTGGATCAAATGATATTTTACACAGCTCAAAGCGTATTTCCCAAAGTTTTTTCTGTGATTGATTTGTGAAAAACTATTGACAAATTATGCATATTGGTGTAGAATTATATACGAAGCTGCGCAATTAACTTAATTTATCATTCTCTGCAAATCTAAAAAAATTTCATTATTTAAGAGAGGGCGATAATAATGTCAAAAATCGGAAAGTCGATATTAATTATAGTGTGCTCGGTACTTGTCGCCGTTGCCGCCGTACTTACGATAGTGTTTATGGCGCTGTTCATACGGGTGGAAACGAGCAATCTTAAAAATTCATCCCAGGCGTCGGCAAACGTCCTGCGCCACGACTTTCATCAAAAGGAAACGGAAACTCAGACCCTGCTGTCCCTTATTTCCGAAGACGAAAAGTATCTTTCGGCGATGGAGAGCGGCAATGCGGAAGAGATAGAAAATATGTGGAACGGCACGGAAAAATCCGACGGGATCTTCGCGGTCTTTACCGACAAAAGCGGAAACGTGATATATAAAAGCAATACTGCCGTAGACGCGCAGTACGTTACGGAGGGCGTGACGGGGAACAATTTCGAGCTTTGCGCAAAGGAAGGAGAGTATATGTTCCGCAGATCCGCCACGGCGACGGACAGCGGCATGATCTTTGTGGGATATTCCTACGACGAGCTTTCTCTTGTGGACGATCTTATGTCCCAGACCCAGAACCATGCCACCATTTTCTGCGGCAATACAAGACTTTCCACCACAATGCTCACCGAAAGCGGCGACAGGGCGGTAGGTACGACGATGTCGGACGCGGTATACAACACGGTCATAGTAAACGGAGATACATATCAGCAGGAAATAAGCCTTTTCGGCGAAAAATTTATGGCTACATATATGCCCTTGACGGACGATTCGGGAGTTATCGTGGGCGCTTTCTTTACGGGCGCGCCCATGGCGGAGAGCCTTAAAAACAGAAGCTCCGTGATCGTGACGAGCATTGTTGTCGCTGCGGTGATGATGGTGATAGCTTCTCTTGTTTTTGTAAGGTTCGTAAGCGTGCAGATATCCTACCCCATAGGACTGGTCAAGAATATGGCTGTTGAAATGGAAAAGGGCAATCTCCGCCAAAACCCCGGAATAAGAACTAAGCTGGCGGACAACGAGGTCAGCGAGCTGGGGCGTGCTCTCGCTTCAGCCATAGCCATACTCAGCAGCTATATAAACGACATCTCCGAAATGATGAAAGCAATGGCGGACGGCGATTTCGGCTACAGCTCGGACACCGATTACAGAGGAGATTTTATCAGCATAGGTCAGTCGGCGCACGCCCTGCGCGAAAAGATGAAGGATGTCATAAGTCAGATAAATATGTCGGCTGACAGCGTTTACAGCGGCTCCGAGCAGGTATCGAGCATTGCCGGAATCATCGCCGACGGCACCACGAAGCAGGCTGCCGCTTCCGAGGAGCTTTCGGCGTCCATCAGCGAGATATCGGAAAATATCATACTCAATTCCCAAAGCGCGGAAAAGGCGCAGGAGATATCCCAGATATCCATTTCCAACATCAACAGCCAGAGCGAGCAGATCAAAAATATGCTGGAGGCGATGAACAACATCGAGCACAGCACCAACGAGATCAGCAAGATAATCAAGTCTATAGAGGACATAGCTTCTCAGACAAACATACTTGCCCTCAACGCCGCCGTGGAGGCGGCAAGAGCGGGAGAAGCGGGCAAGGGCTTCGCAGTGGTGGCGGGCGAGGTAAGAAGCCTTGCCAACAAATCCGCCGAAGCCGCCCAGAATACCTCCGCGCTCATCGAAAACTGTATGCATGCCGTAAACAACGGCTCGCAGATGGCTAAAAAGACCGCCGAGGCAATGGCGGTGGTAGTGGAGAACGCCAACAATACCAACAAGCTCATCGACGACATCAATCAGCAGACCGCTTTGCAGGCACAGGCTGTAAAGCAGGTAAAATCGGGAGTGGACATGATATCCGAGGTCGTGCAGCAAAACAGCGCTACCGCCGAGGAAAGCTCCGCCAACTGCCGGGATCTTAATTCCCAGGCTATGCTCTTGAGAGAGCGCATATCCATTTTCCGTGTATGATGATCCCGAGAAAATAATCAACCGCAAAAAAGCTCCCTCCGCAGAATTTTCCCGCGGAGGGAGCTTATTGCCGTCCCTAATTTGCAAACTGGCTGTTATACAGCTTACTGTAAAAGCCGCCCTTTTCAAGCAGGGTTTTGTGATCGCCCTGCTCGACTATATGTCCGTCCTTCATCACAAGGATAATATCCGCCTCCTGTATCGTGGACAGGCGGTGCGCTACTATAAAACTCGTCCTGCCCTCCATAAGACGGGCAAACGCCTGCTGTATCTTTATTTCTGTTCGGGTATCTATGGATGACGTCGCCTCGTCCAGTATGAGCATGGGCGGCAGGCAGAGCATTACGCGGGTTATGCACAAAAGCTGCTTCTGCCCTTGGGAAAGGCTGCCTCCGTCCTCTCCGATGACGGTACCGTAGCCGTCCGGCAGCCGCTTTATAAAGCTGTGGGCATGAGCCGCCTTTGCGGCGGCTATTATCTCCCCGTCCGAGGCGTCCGGCTTTCCCATGGCGATATTTTCCCTTACCGTTCCCGATTTCAGCCAGGTTTCCTGAAGCACCATTCCGTAGCTGCTCCTAAGACTGTGCCTTGTGATATCTCTGATATCCCTGCCGTCGACCCTTATCTCTCCGCCGTTTACGTCGTAAAACCGCATGAGCAGGTTGATAACGGTGGTTTTTCCGCATCCCGTGGGACCCACTATCGCCACGCGTTTTCCCGGCTCTGCGATGAGATCCAATCCCTCTATCAGCTTTTTATCGGGCAGATAGGAAAAATCCACACCGTCAAGGGCAACGCTGCCCCGAGCGTTTTCAAGGACTGCCGCGTCCGGCGGATCCGGCGTTTCCTCGTCCTCCTCGATAAATTCAAACAGTCTTGCGGCGCAGGCAAAGGCGTTCTGAAGCTCCGCTATGACCCCCGATATCTCGTTGAATGGCTTTGTATACTGATTGGCGTACGACAGGAAGCAGGAAAGCTGACCCACCGTAAAGGGAGCCGCCGTCCCCGCTGTGGATATGCACGTCAGCGCTCCCGCAAGAGCTACCGCCGCATATACCGCGTTGTTTACAAACCGCGTGGAGGGGTTTGTTATGGAGGAGAAAAAGGTCGCCCGAAGAGAGCATTTTTCCAGCTCGCCGTTTATTTCATCGAACCGTTCAAGCGCCTTTTCCTCCCTGCCGAACGCGCGGACGGTCTTAAGACCCGCCGTCATTTCGTCAATAAAAGCGGTCTGCGACGCCTTTATTTTGGACTGGAGGGTAAACATATCATACGTCCTGTTGGCTATGAACCGCGCAATGAACAGGGAAAGTGGGGTAAGAGCCACCACTGCCAGGGTGATCTTCGGACTGATCGTAAGCATGAAGATCAATGTGCCCAGTATGGACGCCGCCGAGGTGAAAAGCTGCGTAAAACCCATAAGCAGACCGTCGGAAAACTGATCCGCGTCGGATATTATGCGGTTAAGGGTTTCTCCCGATTTGTGGGCGTCCAGATATTTAAGGGGCAGGGACTGTATTTTGCGAAAAGCGGTTTCCCTCATATCCCTGACCACGTGATAGGTGACGCGGTTGTTTATAAGATTCATCAGCCACTGCAGCACGGCAGCTCCGGCAACGGCGGCGGCGGCTCTTGCCACAAGCGCCGCTATACCGTTAAAATCCACGTTTCCCTGCCCCGCTATAAGGTCTATTGCCTGTCCTATCACGATAGGCACGTACAGGGTAAGTCCCACCGACAGAGCAGCCATGATAACCGATACGATCATAAGCGCACGGTAATTTTTTATATATCCGAAAACCTTTCCGAGTGTTCCCTTGGGAGCTTTGGAATTATTATTCCCGCTCATGCTCACACCGCCTTCCCGCTTTGCTGAGAGCTGTATATTTCCCTGTAGACCCCGCATTTCCCGAGCAGTTCCTCATGACTGCCGATCCCTGCTATCTCTCCGTCATCAAGGACGATTATCATATCCGCGTGAGCTATGGAAGCCGTCCGCTGGGAAACGACAAACACTGCGGGAGAGTAGTCGAGAGCTTTCAGCGACTTTCTCAGGGCGGCGTCGGTGGCATAATCCAGCGCGGATGAGCTGTCGTCGAGAATGAGTATCTCGGGTCTTCGCACAAGCGCTCTTGCAACGGTAAGCCGCTGCCTTTGCCCGCCGGAAAGATTTTTCCCCGACTGCTCTATCTGCCTGTCAAGTCCGCCTATATTGCCGCCCTGCGCAGCCTCCAGAGCGGACAGAAGCTCTTCGTCCGAGGCGTTTTCATTGCCCCATTTGAGATTGTCCCGCACCGTTCCCGAAAAAAGCTCCGCCCTTTGGGGTACGATCCCTATGACCGAACGCAGCTTGGACTTGTCCCATTCCGCAACGTCCGTGCCGTTTACAAGGACCTGCCCCGACGAGGCGGGATAAAACCCGGGTATCATATTTACAAGAGAAGTCTTGCCCGAGCCTGTGCCGCCGATAATGCCCACGGTCTGACCTCTTTTTACCGAAAAGGTCATATCCGTAAGGGCGTTTTCGCCGCCGTTTTTGTATTTAAGACAGGCGTTTTTGAATTCCACGGCATATTCGCCGCCTTTTCCCTCCGAGCTGCCGTTTTCCGCGGCGGGTATCTCCAGGACCGACTGTATCCTGTTTCCGCAGGCGACGCTTTTGGTGATGTTGATGATAAGGTTGGCAAGCTTTATCAGCTCGACCAGTATCTGTGACATATAATTGTACAGCGCCACCACTGCGCCCTGAGAAAGAAGTCCCGACTCGACTCTGACCGCTCCCGTGTTTATCAGCACGATTATCGCCATATTGATGATGATGTAGGTAACGGGATTCATAAGTGCGGATATCTTCCCCGCCAGCTTCTGGGAGGCGGTAAGCTCCCCGCTGCGGCGGTCAAAGTCCCGTATCTCTTCCTCCTCCTTGCAGAATGCGCGTATCACACGAACGCCGGTAAGGTTTTCTCTTGTAATGGAAACCACGCTGTCAAGCCGTTTCTGCACCTTTTTGTAGAGGGGTACCGTACAGAGCATTATGCCGAAGATCACAGCCAAAAGTATAAGGGTCACGTACACGAATATCATCGCCGCCCGCACGTCGATGGTAAACGCCATTATCATTGCGCCGAACACCACAAAGGGGGAGCGCAGCAGCAGCCTGAGAGTAAGGTTCACTCCCGACTGCACCTGATTTACGTCGCTGGTCATGCGGGTTATCATGGCGGAAACGCCCAGCTCGTCTATATCCGAATAGGACAGGGACAGTATATGTCCGAAAAGGGCATGGCGCACCTTTGCCACAAAGCCCGCCGCCGCCTTTGCCGCAAAATACTGTGCGGTAATGGAGAACGCCAGTCCCGCAAATCCCAGCAGCACGAGGACCAGGCACATTTTCACGGTATATCCCTTATCCGAAAGAGCTATCCCGTTATCTATCACCGCGGCTATCACCAAGGGCACAAAAAGCTCCAGAAGAGCCTCCAGCATCTTAAAAAGAGGACTTAAAACACATTCCTTTATATAGCCTTTCATATAAGCCAAGAGCTTTTTCAAGCAAGTCACTCCCATCGGTCCGGAAGCAAGAATAAGAACGCAGCCGGCAGATCTTACATCTTGCTTCTTACTTCTTACATCTTACATCTTACATCTTACATCTAATCATTATACCATATTATCCCGTTCCCTTTATTTTCAAATAATAAATATATTGTTACGATTTCGCTATCGGCGTAAAAACTTATTTTTCACGCCCTGTCCTTTGCCTGCGGCGTATACTGTCCGGCAGCTTCCTCCCGCTTTTCGGGGAGCAATGCAATAAATTTGCTATAATATGGTTTATACAAAATCAACAAATCAATATATAAATAATTTTGCAAAAAGTCATTGACAGAATAAGCAAAAAAATGATATAATTATGTTGTAATTATTATAGGCTGCATAATCCTGTATATGCAGAGAGGTTCGTTTTTGCAGCATGGCGGACTTTTGTAAACATTATTTCAGGAAAGCGATCACATTTTAATTATTATAGGAGGTCATTATGAAAAAATTCAAGAAAACCATAGCCGGCGTTTCCGCGCTGACGCTCACCATGAGCCTTACAGCCTGCACCGACGGTAACAGCGACAGCACCGTGGGCAACAACGAAACGGTCACCACCACCACTGCCGCCACAGTTTCGCTCAACACCGCAACTCTCAACGAGGAGGACGCAAATACCCTTGAGAATGCCGCAAAGGAAAATCTCAAGGATGTCGATCTTGAAAATAAAACGATCAAGTGGCTTGCTCACTACGATATTAACCCCTCTACCTCACAGGGCGACTCCACT
>JAMPAO010000124.1 GCA_023667165.1 Ruminococcus sp.
GCAAACAGACGTGTTTTCGGTTCATGCAGACGGTCGTGTTTTAAGGCGGATAATATACGTATCATTCCGCCTTGCAGCTATTCCGCCGTTAAATATTCGGCGGGAGCTGCTGCCGCAGTAATCGCCTTTATGATGTCAGCAGAGCTTATCGGAGCGACAAATTTTATCAGGTTCTATGAACCCGCCGATCCTTCCGACCCCGCTGCTGTAACGGTCAGGGGGATCACCGTTTCCCTGCTGTCGGGAGAGAATAATCTTATAAACGCTCTCGGAGAAGATTACCAAAGCGGCGGAGGCGGCTGCTGTGTATGGGGGATACTTGTAAGAGAGCCTGTGGGATATGATCCGCTTGGAGCGTATCAAAAAACGGATCACGAGATCTATCATTTGGATATATTCGGAAACGATCCGGACAAAAGCAGGATATACAACGGCGTAAACAGCAGGTCAGCTCCCGAAGAGGTCAAAGCTGCATTCGGCAGCGACTGTATCATAACCGATAACGTTTATACGGAGATCTTTATAGACGGCAGGGAAGCGGATTACGGCAGAATATCCCTGCCCGATGAGGACGAGGAACCGGACGATTGGTTTGAACGGATCTGCGGCGAATATCCCTGCAGGGAAAGCTGTATCGTGCTTGAATGTACATCATACAGCGGTTTTACGGATATTACATATACTGTTTGGGAAAATACAAGATCAGAATGAAAGGCTGAGTGAATATGAACAAGAAAATTGCTGTTATAAAGGGCGACGGCATAGGTCCGGAGATAGTGACCCAGGCTATGAAGTCCCTTGACAAAATTGCGGAAAAATTCGGACACAGCTTTGATTACGAGCAGCTTCTTATGGGAGGCTGCTCTATCGACGCAAACGGCGTTCCTCTGACGGAGGAAACCGTTGAAAGGGCAAGGTCTGCCGACGCCGTGCTTATGGGTTCTATCGGAGGGAACACGTCTACATCTCCGTGGTACAAGCTTCCTGCGGACAAGCGGCCCGAGGCGGGACTTCTGAAGCTGAGGAAATCTCTTAATCTTTTTGCCAATCTCCGCCCGGCCCTGCTGTACGGTGAGCTTAAGAACGCCTGCCCTCTTAAGGCGGAGATAGCCGAAAAGGGATTTGATATGATGATAATGCGCGAGCTGACGGGAGGACTTTATTTCGGCGAAAGAAAGACCGAAACGGTGGACGGCGTTGTTACCGCGACCGACACTCTCACCTACAATGAAAACGAAATACGCAGGATCGCTGTAAGAGCCTTTGATATCGCAATGAAAAGGCGCAAAAAGGTAACAAGCGTCGACAAGGCGAACGTTCTCGATTCCTCAAGGCTCTGGAGAAAGGTAGTCGAGGAAGTTGCTTCAGATTACCCGCAGGTATCCTACGAGCATATGCTGGTGGACAACTGCGCAATGCAGCTTGTAAAAGATCCCGCACAGTTTGACGTGGTGCTTACGGAGAATATGTTCGGCGATATCCTTTCCGATGAAGCCTCTATGATAACAGGTTCTATAGGAATGCTTGCTTCCGCCAGCCTTAACGATACAAAATTCGGTCTTTACGAGCCGAGCGGCGGCTCGGCTCCCGACATTGCCGGACAGAACAAGGCAAACCCCATTGCCGCCATACTTTCCGCCGCGATGCTGCTTAGATTTTCCTTTGACATGGACGGGGAAGCGGACGCTGTGGAAAACGCTGTAAGCAAGGCGCTTGCGGACGGTTACCGCACGGGCGATATTATGTCGGAGGGAATGAAGCTGCTTTCCTGCTCGGAGATGGGGGACGTTATAGCCGCAAATATATGATAAACATAAAAAGGTGAATGATATGAGGATCGGTACTGTTTTATCTGTTTTTGCGGCGGCTGCGCTTATGACAGGCTGCGAGGCAAAGCATACGGAGCCTATGCAGGAGCTGCCGCCTGAGAAATATGCTCCTGCGCAGACTTCGTCAACATATACGGGTACTACCGTTGATTTTGTATATGTATCCACTGCAGCCTCTCAAAGGCGAAGAGGAGCAAATGAGTTCGATATGCCCGAGTTTCCCGCGGCGGATAATGCCGATGATATATTCGGAGATGATTTTAGACGGCTTTTCGGCAGCACTGTAAGAGTTGACGATCAAGAGGTCACTGCAAGTGCGGAGGATACTGCGGGAAGCGGATTATCCGAAACAGACATGATGCAGGCCGCTCCCGTTGAGGGGGCGTTTACCGAAATAAGTATAAGCATGGCGGATATGCCCTACGGCGAAATGACGGTAACAGCCGTGAATATCATTGACGCGCCTTATAACGAAACGGATACTGCCGAAACGCTGCCGCCGGAATTTAACGCTGCGGCTGCCGAAAGCGCTCGGACGGAAACCGCCGGAGGCAGCTTCCGCTATGATTACGACATAGCGGATTATATGCCTGATATCAATGAATTCCCCGATTTCCCTTATGATGAGTTTAATAAGATATTCAACTGAAAGGAGGCTGAGAAATGCCTATAAATATACCGGATAACCTACCCGCCACGGAAACGCTGAAAAACGAAAATATTTTTTATATGACCAACGCTGCGGCTGAACACCAGGATATCCGTCCGCTGCGCATAGCTATTCTGAATTTAATGCCGAAGAAAATAGAAACAGAAACTCAGATATTAAGGCTGCTCAGCAATACGCCGATTCAAGTGGATATTGAATTTCTTCAGACAGCGTCCCATGTTTCAAAGAACACTCCCGTTTCTCATCTGAATAAATTTTACACCACCTTTGACCATGTAAAGGAAGAAAGCTTTGACGGACTGATAATCACGGGAGCGCCCGTGGAGCAGATGGACTTTGAAGAGGTGGATTACTGGGACGAGCTTTGCAGGATAATGGACTGGTCACTTACCAATGTATTTTCCACATTTCATATATGCTGGGGGGCGCAGGCGGGACTTTACCGCCATTTCGGAGTGCCCAAATACAGCTTGAAGGAAAAGATGTTCGGCGTTTTTCCCCACAGGATACTGCGTCCGCTTCACCCCTTGGTGAGAGGCTTTGACGAAAGATTTTACGTTCCTCATTCCCGGCACACGGAGGTAAGACGGGAGGATATCGAGGCAACGGGAAAGCTGGATATAATCACCGTGTCGGATATTTCTGGAGTTCATATAGTTGGAGATAAGTCCCAGAGGCTTTTTTTCGTAACGGGACATTCGGAATACGATCGTTTTACTATAAGGGACGAGTATATGCGGGACGTGGACAAGGGTTTGAAGATAAACAAGCCGAAAAATTATTTTCCATATGACGATATAGGTCAGCCGCCCCATTTTAACTGGCGGTGTCACGCAAATATGATGTTTTCCAACTGGATAAATTATTGCGTATACCAGCAAACGCCCTACGATCTGAACGATCTGGAAAAGATAGAGATATGAGATGAAGAGGTAACTTTTATGAAAAAGGTAAAGAGGATATTTAAGATACTCCTTGCGGTGATTATGCTGCTTGCTGCTCTTCTTCTTTTATGCTTTATATACCACAGGATACAACTGAAAAGGGAGCGGCCGCTGCTTGCTCCCTTGGGTACGCTTGTTCGGGTAAACGGAGGAGATATGAGCGTGTACGCCGAGGGAGAGGGAGAAAAAACTCTTGTGTTTATGTCGGGCGGAGGCACCTGCTCGCCTATACTTGATTTCAGGTCTTTGTATTCGCTCCTTAGCGGCGAATACAAAACGGCGGTGGTGGAAAAATTCGGTTACGGCTTCAGCGACATAACCGACGGTGATAGAGATATAGACGTTATGCTGGAGCAGACAAGAGCAGCGCTGAACGAATGCGGGATCGCTGCGCCTTATGTTCTCTGTCCCCACTCCATGTCGGGAATAGAAGCGCTTTACTGGGCGCAGAAGTATCCGGACGAGGTAGAGGCAGTGATCGGACTTGATATGTCTGTTCCTCAATACTACGATGAGATGAAAATAAGCGTTCCCGTTTTAACGCTTGGTTATGTGGGGGCGAGACTCGGCGTTACAAGATTTATCCCGGGAATATGGGAAGGTGACGCTGTAAAATACGGTACTCTCACCGACAGCGAGAAGGACATATACAGGGCAGTATTTTACAGCAAAACATCCACAAGGTCTATGATAAACGAGGCAAAGACCGTTAAGTCAAACGCTGAAAAGGTAAAGCAGGGCGGCATCCCGCAGATCCCCATGCTTTTGTTTATTTCCGACGGTTCGGGCGGTACGGGATTTGATAAGGATACCTGGCGGCGGACAGCCGAGGAATATATTTCCGGAAACAAGCTCGGAAGCTATGTTGAGCTTGACTGTCCTCATTATGTCCACGATCATGAATACGAGAGGATAAGCGAGGAAATAAGGCGGTTTTTGGATAGGGAAAGCGTTCAGTGAAACAGTCTGCGCGCTTTTTTTGCTGTATATTGACGCTAAATCGGTTAATATTTGATTACAAATTGGTACAGCTATAGATTTTTCCCGAAAAAAGCGTTATAATGGATTTGAACAAAAGAAAATTATCGTCGGAGGAGCTTTTATGTATAAAAAAACAGATGTAAAACAAAAAAAAGCAAAGATCTCCCGCAAAAAAAGGCTCACCGATACAAACACGCCTTTTGCGTTTGTTTCGGTGGTTCCGAGTTTGGCGGGGGTGCTGGTTTTCTTTATAATACCGTTTATCATAGTTATATGGTATTCCTTTCTTGACAATCCCATAAGCAAGGAATTGGTTCTTTTTGACAATTACAAGGTGCTGTTTAAGAACAACGCTTTTCTGACGGCTGCGAAAAATACATTGCTGCTGTCTGCTACGGCGGTTCCTTTGGCGGTGGTGCTTTCGCTGGGACTTGCAAGCCTATTGGATTCAAAAATACCCTGCAAGAGCCTGTTCCGTACTTTTTTTCTTTGTCCCATGATGGTTCCCGTGGCGTCCATAGTGCTGATATGGCAGGTGGTTTTCCACTATAACGGAACTCTCAACGCCGTGCTTGCGGATCTTTTCGGAACAGTACCCGTTGACTGGATGAAGTCAAGCAAGTGTATGATAGTTGTGGTACTGCTGTTTTTGTGGAAAAATCTGGGATATAACATGATACTGTTTCTTGCGGCCTTGAACAATATCCCGAAGGATCTTCTTGAAGTGGCTGAGCTTGAGGGAGCAGGCAGCTTCTACAGACTGGTACATATAAAGCTCAGATATCTCTCTCCCACTATTCTTTTTGTTACCATACTTTCTCTTATAAATTCATTTAAGCTGTTCAGAGAGGTCTATCTGCTTACCGGAGATTATCCTTATGAAGATCTGTACCTTTTGCAGCATTTCATGAACAATACCTTCAAATCCCTTGATTATCAGAAGCTGTCGGCAGCGGCAATGATAATGTCTGCGGTGATGATAATCATAATAGGAGGACTGTTTATTTTTGAAAATAAATTCGGGGGTGACGTGGAAGAATGAGCAAAAGAAAAATCACTCCCCGCAGATTTTTCGGTAAGCTGTGGATCGCTGTAATGACGGTGTTTGCCGCCGCAGCCGCTGTAATATTTCTGCTGCCCACGGTGCTTACCATATCAAACTCCTTTATGGCGCAAAGCGAGATAAACGCCAATTACGGCGTGGTGTTTACTTCAATGACCGACAGCAAGACTTTTATTTCGGAAAGAGTAAATCTGAAATTCATACCGGATATCGTTTCATTCAGTCAGTATGCGTCGGTGCTGCTGAAAACTCCCGATTATCTGCTCAAATTCTGGAATTCGGCAATACTGACGGTGCCTATCGTTATCTTTCAGACCGTCATTGCGCTGTTCGCTTCCTACGGCTTCGCAAGGCTTACGGGAAAGCTCAAGGAGATCATATTTTTTTTCTACATAGTGCTTATGCTTATGCCCTATCAGGTAACGCTGGTGCCGAATTACCTTGTGGCGGAAAAATTAGGACTGCTGGACACCCGCTTGGCGATAATCCTGCCGGGAATATTCTCTCCCTTTGCGGTTTTTCTGCTGACAAAGGCTATGAAAAGAATACCGAAAACTTATTACGAGGCGGCGATGCTGGACGGGGCAAGCGAGCTTCAGATATTCGGAGAAATATGCTTTCCCATGGTACGCAGCGCGGTATTTTCGGTGCTGATGCTGGTGTTTATCGACTACTGGAACATGGTGGAGCAGCCGCTGATACTTTTGTCCGATGAATCGCTGCACCCGCTGTCGGTATTTCTGTCAAAGGTAAATACGGGGGATACCGGACTTGCCTTTGCGGTGGCTGTGATCTATATGATGCCGTCGCTGCTGATGTTCCTCTACGGCGAGGAATACCTTGTTGAGGGGATAACCTATTCCGGAGGCATTAAAGGATAGGTCATGCGGAAAAAACTATTGATTGCCTCAAAACGGATGGAAACACGGGTAAGAAAATCAAGCCGAAGACTTGGGATCGCCTGGTTTTTCCGTAAACTGTGAGGACTATCAAATGCTTTGTTCCAAATAATTTAAAGAAAGGTCAATGCTTGCTATGAATAATGAAAACAAATCAACAAGAAAGGATATGATCAAAAACATTGCTATCGTTTTTCTGGCGGTGCTTTTGGTGCTTACATTCTTTTCCAATACGTTTATGAATTACTCGCTGCCTCAGGTATCGGCAGTCTACGTCAGTCAAGGGAATATCTCCGAGCAGATAAGAGGCAGCGGAACGATCGAGCCTGCAGAGAAATACGAGGTAAAATTCGAGCAGTCGAGAGCCATTAAAAGCGTTGCCGTTAAACAGGGGCAGACAGTCGAGGCGGGCGACGGTCTTTTTGAACTGGAGG
>JAMPAO010000125.1 GCA_023667165.1 Ruminococcus sp.
TTTGCTATTGTAATATCTGCATAAAATTCAAATGATAAATCAACCTATTTTTGGATATATTTACAGAAAAGTAAATGCTGTTGCCCTGTTACCGTTAAAACGGTTCCGTCAAAACGGTTTACGATCTTGCCGACCCTTAATATTGCGGTAAAATCCTCATTCACATTAATATGCGAAAGATTACAGTATATTCCACACCGGCAATATAAAATTGCAAAAAATTATCAAAAAGTGCAAAAAAATGCGATTTTTTGAAAGCCTGCGCAGTAAACGATATTGTCAAAATATTCTTACAATTGAGTTTTCCGCGTTCGGCGGGAACGTGTTTTGCGGCTCCGGTCTTTCCGACAGCCGAACCGTTCATATCCTCGGAACGGCAGCCGATCTCCGCCGGCAATAAAAATTTTCGTAATTTTTATTGGAAATGCCAAAATTTCGCTGTCGTTATTGCTTTTTTTTTGAGGGTATGCTATACTAAATACATATATACATTGATAAAAGAAAGGGCAAGACGGCAGTATGAAAAATTTATCGGAAATACTGGAGTATTCCTCTCCCGCCGCCGACTGGAACGAAGCCCTGCCTGTGGGCAACGGGCGCATGGGAGCGATGATATTCGGCAGTCCCGAGGCGGAGCTTCTTCAGCTCAACGAGGATTCGCTCTGGTCGGGGGGATACAGAAACAGAAACAATCCCAAGGCATATAATAATCTTGAGAAGCTAAGGCGGCTGATAAAAGAGGAAAAATGCGCCGAGGCTGAAAAACTCTGCGCCGACGCCTTTTACGGCACAAACGAAAATCAGCGGCATTACCAGCCGCTGGGCGATCTGCATATTTGCAGGGATATCGCCGGATATACGGACTACGAAAGAGGACTTGACCTGTCAAACGCCCTTTCGTGGGTACGCTTTTCAAGCGGGGGAACGGTCTATGAGAACACCGTTTTTGCGTCCTGTCCCGATCAAGTCATAGTAATAAGGCTGTCAGCCGATAAAAAGGGCAGCGTTTCCTTTACCGCTTTTATTGACGGCAGGGACGACAACTATAATATAGATCAGGCGTACGACGATAAAACTCTTATGTTCACCGTTTCCGACGGTATTCCCTACGCCTGCGCCGTTACGGGATATTCAAGGGGCGGCTGCCTTTTTACCGACGCCAACCGTATCGTGTGCGAAAACGCCGACGAGGCTGTAATTATAATCGCCGCCCAGTCTGCGTGGCGCACGGGGGATTATATAAAAAAAGCGGCGGGTCAGGCCAAGACAGCCGCAAGAAAATCTCCGGAGCTGCTGGAGAGGCGGCATATCGATGATTACAGGCGGCTTTACGGAAGATGCAGCCTGCACATAGACCCCGTTTGCGGCTATAACGCCGATATGACCACCGACAAGCGTCTGGAGGCGGTGAGAGAGGGCAAAAGCGACAACGAGCTTGCGGCGCTTTACTTTAATTTTTCAAGATATCTGATGATATCCGGTTCAAGGGAAAATACTCTGCCCCTTAATCTTCAGGGCATATGGAACAAGGATATGTGGCCCGCGTGGGGCGGCAAGTACACCGTCAACATCAACACGGAAATGAACTACTGGGGGGCGGAGGCGCAGAACCTCTCCGAATGCCACACTCCTCTTTTCGACCACATAGAACGCATGAGGGAAAACGGAAGAGTCACGGCGCGGGATATGTACGGCTGCCGCGGAACGGTCTGCCACCACAACACCGATATATGGGGCGATACCGCCCCCCAGGACAAATGGCTGCCCGCCACTCTCTGGCCTATGGGCATGGCATGGCTCTGCACCCACATATGGGAGCATTACCTTTTTACAATGGACAGGGATTTTCTGACGGAAAAATTCGATACCATGCTGGAGGCGGCGGAGTTTTTCCTTGATTTCCTTACCGACGACGGCAAGGGAGGACTGGTGACAAATCCCTCGGTATCTCCCGAAAATACATACTTCGCAAAGAACGGCGGCACGGGTACGCTGTGCATGGGTCCGTCAATGGACAGCCAGATACTTCACAATCTGTTTTCCGCCGTTATATCCGCCGCGGATATCGTAGGGGAACGCTGCGGCGCCGACCCGAATACGGTAAACGCGCTGAAAGCCGCAAGGGAGCTGCTGCCCAAGCCGAATACGGGCAAGTACGGTCAGATAATGGAATGGGCGGAGGACTACGACGAAACGGAACCGGGACACAGGCATATTTCCCAGCTTTACGCCCTTTATCCCTACGATATGATATCTCCCCTTAAGGACAGGGAGCTTTCCGAGGCGGCGAGAGCTACTCTGGAGCGCAGGCTTTCCCACGGAGGAGGACATACGGGCTGGTCGAGGGCATGGATCATAAATATGTGGGCGAGACTTTTCGACGGCGAAAGGACGGAGGAGAATATTAACGCTCTCCTTGCGCATTCTACAAGCATAAGCATGCTGGATATGCATCCGCCTTTCCAGATAGACGGGAATTTCGGCGGCGGCGCGGGCATAGGCGAAGCCTTGCTGCAAAGCTGCTGCGGCGAGATACATTTTCTGCCCGCTCTCCCTCCCTCGTGGCAAAACGGCAGCGTTCGGGGAATGAAAGCGAGAGGCGGCTTTACAGTCGGCTTTGACTGGAGCGGCGGCAGACTGACCGGCGCGGAGATAGTATCGCACGCGGGAGAAAGAGCGGTGATACGTCTGCGGGGCGTGCCCGACGTTACCGCGGACGGCAAGCCTGTGGACATTTCCGAAAATAACGGCGCATACAGCTTTGATACGGTCAGGGGCGGAGTATACGCCGTTGCGTTGAAGCGATGATTTGTATACGATCGGAGGGAACGGCGCATGAGCGAATTTTACAGACCCGACAGGCATGAAAGAAATACGGACGATCTCCGGGCGCAGGAGGTCAGAAAAACCGAAAGCGCGGAAGAAAGCACCGTAACATATGATTATCCCAAAGAGAATATAAGGATAGTTGTTGACAGGGATCAGCCGTCCATACGCACGGTGGATCTGACAAAACCCCAAAAAAGCGGCGTTTACGAAACGCGGGAGGTTTACGAGGCGGACAGGATATACGATACGTCCGACCGTGCGCAGACGGTGAACAATACCTATATTTACAACGACAACAGAAGCTACGGCGGCTCCGCCGTGAACGCGCACGACGGCACGCTCAGGAACAAGTATATCGCCCTGATCCTCTGCCTGTTCGGAGGAGTTATCGGTCTGCACAGGTATTACGAGGGAAAGATAGCCAGCGGGATACTGTACACCTGCACGGGCGGACTGGGTACGATAGGCGCGATAATAGATTTTCTGATACTTTTGGGCAAACCCAAATACTACAAACCATAATATCAAACGTAAAGGCGGTGAAAAAAATGTCTCTCAACAGCTTCAGCGAAATGAACGAGCTGCAAATGTCCTTTTTGAGCGAGGTAAGCAGCATAGGCGCGGGAAACGCCGCAACTGCCGTTTCGGAAATAATCAGCTCCTCAACGGACGTACTTGTACCGTCACTGAAAGTCCTTTCCGCGGCGGAGGCGGGAGCTATCGCGGACAAGCTCAGCGCGGGTACTGCGGCGTACCTTATAAAGCTCAGGGAGGATCTGAAAGGCTCTATGCTGTTTCTGATACCCTTTGCTTTTGCGGAACGCCTGGCGGGAACTTATTTTCCGGGGGTAAGGATCCGGTCAAGGGACGATATAGACGAAATGGCGGCGTCGGTGCTGCGGGAGGTGGTCAATATCGTTTCGGCCAATTTTGCCAACAACTTCGCCATTATGTCCGGAATGACCGTTGACATATCCGTGCCGGTATCGGCGGCGGCTCCCTCCGCGGATATCCTTGCGGAAAACGCCCCGGGAACGGTCAACGTATGCTTTGTCAACAACGCCATTGAAATATGCGACTGCAAAAAGATGTTTAACGTGCTGTTTTTCCCCGAGCTGGAAAGCATTAAGGGATTTATGAGGAAAATGAACGTGGACTGCTGACAAAAGCAGACGGGAAGGATCGTGAATATATATGAAGCTGCTTGCGATTGACGGAAACAGCATTATGAACAGGGCGTTTTACGGTATCAAGGCGCTGTCGAACAAAAACGGAGAGTTTACAAACGCTCTCACGGGTTTTATGAATATATATCTGAAGATCGCCGCGCAGCTTTCACCCGACTGCTGTGCGGCAGCCTTTGATTTAAGAGAGCCTACGTTCCGTCACAGGGCGAACGCCGATTACAAGGCGAACAGGCACGGTATGCCGGAGGAGCTGGCGGGGCAGCTGCCCCTTATAAAGCAGATACTGGGGGATCTGGGGATAAAGGTGCTGGAATGCCCAGGCTTCGAGGCGGACGATATCCTGGGAACCCTTGCGTCCATATGCGGTGAAAACGACAGCGCATACATTCTCACGGGGGACAGGGACAGCTTACAGCTTATAAGGGATAATGTCACCGTTCTGCTGCACACCACAAAGGAGCTTGTTTACTGCACCCCCGAAAAATTCGGCGAGATGTACGGGGGACTTTCCCCCCTGCAGCTTATCGACCTTAAGGGTCTGATGGGGGACAGCTCGGACAATATCAGCGGCGTAAAGGGCATAGGCGAGAAAACCGCCCTTTCCCTTATACAGGACTACGGCAGCGTGGAAAACCTTTACGAAAAGCTGGAAAAGGGAGAGGTGAACGCTTCAAAATCGGTCATTGCAAAGCTGACTGCGGGAAAGCGGGACGCCGCCGGCAGCAAATGGCTTGCGACCATAGTTGATAACGCTCCCGTAAGCAGGGATATTTCCGATTACGCGTACGGCGGGAGGAACGAAGAGGATCTGGCAAGGCTTCTGACCCGCCTTGAAATGGCAAGGCTCATGGAAAAGCTGGATATAAAGCCGTCAGCCGCTTCCGCCGAGCCGGCTTCGGCCGACGTGGGTGAAGCTGCCGCGGAAACGGAATATACCGTTTCGGATATGTCTGCGGAGGATATCAAGGGAGATTTTTCATTTATATTAAAGGAAAACGTCCTTTACTGCGCTTATGAGGGCAGGCTCTGCCGCTTTGAGGACGAAAACGGCATAAAAACGCTGCTTGGCGGTCCTTTCGGCAAGAGGACGTTCGGCGCGAAGGCGGCTTACAAATACTGCCTTGAAAGAGGCTATGCTCTGAAAAACGTGATTTCTGATGCGGATATAGCAGGATATCTTCTCAACGCCTCCGCTTCGGAATATACGATAGAGGGTCTGTGCGCCCAGTACGGCTGCCCCTCCTGCGAGGGACTGGGCGAATACTCTCGGGCGGCGGCTCTCGCCGGTCTTGCGGAAAGGCTTGACAGCGAGGTGGACAGCCTGGGAATGGGCGAGCTTTACCGCGAAACGGAGCTTCCGCTGACGGAGGTGCTGGCTTCAATGGAGTTTTACGGGGTAAGAGCCGACACGGAGGGAATAAAAAATTTCGGCGATGGACTGACCGGCGAGATAAGCGGCCTTGAGCAGCAGATATACTTCCGCGCCGGCAGGCAGTTCAACATATCCTCCCCCAAGCAGCTCGGAGCGGTCTTGTTCGAGGACATGGGTCTGCCTGCGGGAAAGAAAACAAAAACGGGATATTCCACAAACGCGGACGTGCTGGAGGAGCTGCGGGACAAGGATCCGATAGTTGATATGGTGCTGACCTACCGTCAGTACACAAAGCTGCTGTCCACCTATGTGGAGGGACTTCTGAAGAAGGTGGACAGGGACGGCCGCATACGCTCCAATTTCAAGCAGACCGAAACAAGAACGGGAAGAATATCCTCCAACGAGCCTAATTTGCAGAATATTCCCGTGCGCACCGAGCTTGGCAGGAATATGCGCAGGTTTTTTGTCAGCGAGGAGGGTAAGGTACTTATCGACGCCGATTACAGCCAGATTGAGCTTAGGATACTTGCACATCTGAGCGGAGATAAAAATATGCAGAGATCGTTTACGGAGGGAAAGGATATCCACACATCCACCGCCGCGCAGGTATTCGGAATGCCTGAGGATATGGTGACAAAGGAAATGCGCCGTGCGGCAAAGGCGGTAAATTTCGGTATAGTATACGGTATAGGGGCGTTTTCCCTTGCAAAGGATATCGACGTTTCGGTGGCGCAGGCGGACAGGTATATAAAAAGCTATCTTTCCAATTTTTCCGGGGTTCGGGATTTCATGGAAAACGCCGTTAAGGAAGCGGAGGAAAACGGCTATGCACGGACGATGTTCGGCAGGCGCAGATATATCCCCGAGCTTTCTGCGAAAAACAAGAATATACAGGCGTTCGGAAAGCGGGCGGCAATGAACGCTCCCGTGCAGGGAACGGCGGCGGATATTATAAAGATCGCCATGGTAAGAGTATTCAAGCGGCTGAGAAACGAGCTTCCCGACGCAAGGCTCATTTTGCAGGTGCATGACGAGCTTATTATAGAAGCTCCCGAAAAGGACGCCGCAAGGGCGGCGGAGATACTGGGGGAAGAGATGAGAAACGCCGTCCGCCTGGACGTTCCTCTTACGGCGGACGTCTGCACCGGCAAAAGCTGGTTTGAGTGCCATTAGCTGCTAGGGCGTGCTGACACTATCGCTCAACGCCCGTCTTACAGGCATATTTTCCGTCTTTCTGCGTTAATTTTCCTT
>JAMPAO010000126.1 GCA_023667165.1 Ruminococcus sp.
CTCTCCAATGATATTATTTTAGCATACTTGACCGCAAAAATCAAGAGAAAAAAAACATAAAATCGCTGTTGTTAAAAATTTAACACTTTGTATGGAATTCAGAAACATTTCTGATAGCTTTTTGAAAAAAACGACTGATAAATAAGTTTATTTTCATTTAATTTCAAAAAAATTAAATTATAATTTTCAAAAAATTTAAATTTGCGATAAACTATGTGTACAAAAAAACCTGCTGTAAAATATATATATTTGATAAAACTTCCAATTATACGCCCCCGGGTCGGCGGCGAAGCAAAAAATGTTTGAAAAGTATTGATTTTACAGGCGTAATATGATATAATATGTTACGTTCGGAGATTTTTTTCGGACATCAGATTGGAAAGGATGGTTATAATGGGGTTTTTTGACAATGCGGGAAAACAGCATAAGCTTGAGCTGGTAGAGCTTCAGAATATCGTTCTCAACATCAATGAAAAGAAACTTCAGGTATCCGAGGATTTTCTTGATAAAATGACAAAAATTTACATAAGCAAGCACATGAAGGTCATAAACGCTCAGGCGGCGGATCTTGCAAAGCTCAGCAGCATAGGTCTGCTTTTCAAGAAATACGATCTTATCATGTCAAATCTTGAAGAGCTTATAAAAATCGAAAATCTTTATACATTTAAAAAGCCTGCGCCCTCGGAATATAAAGTCATGGTCGAGGACAGCATGGACGAATACATCAACTCGCTTATTGCCAGAGAATGGAAGAAGATCAAGTCCGCGTCAAAAGAGGACGACCCCGACGCGGAGATGCGCTACAACCTGTTTTTCGACTCGTTCGTGCCGTACTCTCACAGACTTCCCGCCGGAGCGAGAGTAACGCTTAACCGTATGAAAGATTCGGTATTTCCCGACAGCAGCATTAAAGAGGATAAGCTTTCACTCAGCTCCAACGCCGCAGAGGAAGAAGCCTCGGACGGATTTGTCGAAGAGGTGTTTGAAACCATACAGACGGCAGCCGCCGAAAACGCCGACTCCGAGCCTGAGGAGATCGCCGCCGCGGAGGCGCCTCCGAGTGAATAAATTGCGGACTGATCGTAAAAAAACGCCAAAATATACGTTTTTTGCTTGCAATCGTCCGAATTATATATTATAATTTATATGTTATATTAAGCCAATAAACGAATATCTGCATTGATATGCGGATAATAAGGAAAGGACGTTCTTTATGAAAATCAAAAAAATAATATCCGCTGCCGTGTCGCTGTGCTTTTCCGCGGCGATCCTGTCGGGCTGCGGAGGCAAAACCGCCGAAAATCAAGTGTTTTCCATTGCCGATCTGGAGGGCAAGACAATAGGCGTTCAGCTCGGGACCGTGGGAGATACTTTTGCGTCGGATATCGAAAATGCGTCGGTCGAGCGGTATAACAAGGGCGCCGACGCCGTGCAGGCTCTCAAGCAGGGAAAGGTAGACGCTGTTCTGATCGACGTGGAGCCTGCAAAGGTATTTGTGTCAAATAACAGCGATCTGACTATTCTTGAAGAAACCTTCGCGGAGGAGGAATACGCCATTGCCATTAAAAAGGGCAATACGGAGCTTCTGGAAAAAATAAATACGGCTCTTGCCCAGCTCAAGACAGACGGTACGCTGGATACCATCAAAAGCAACTGGATAGGCGAAGAAGCGGGAAATCATCCTTATGTAACTCCCGAGGGAACGGAATATCCCAACGGAAAGCTGGTCATGGCTACAAACGCGGAGTTCCCTCCCTATGAGCTTATGAGCGGAGAGGATGTCGTGGGTCTTGATCCCGATATGATGAGAGCCGTGTGCGATATCCTCGGAATGGAGCTTGAGATAGAAAATATCGAATTTGACTCCATCATCGCAGCGGTAAACTCCGGCAAGGTAGACGTCGGCGTTGCGGGAATGACCGTTACTCCCGACAGACAGGAAAACGTAGATTTTTCCGATTCATACACCACAGCCACACAGGTCGTTATAGTAAGAAAGTAAGTTGATGCCAAACGGCTGTCCGTAGCTTTCGGACAGCCGTTTTATGCATAGCCGGGGGAGTGAAATTATGAATATTATCAATGAATTCGGCGATAAATTTTATAAAACCTTTATAGTTGACAACAGATGGCAATATCTCACAAACGGACTGAAAAATACGCTTATAATAACATTTTTTTCGGTGCTTCTGGGAATGGCTCTGGGATTTATTACGGCAATTATCCGTTCCACCCATGACAAGACGGGAAAGCTGAAATTTCTCAATTTTATTGCAAGGATATATCTTACCGTTATAAGAGGAACGCCGGTAGTCGTCCAATTGCTGATAATATATTTTGTTATTTTCGCTTCTGTGCAGGTAGATAAAATTTTTGCGGCGGTCATGGCATTCGGACTTAATTCCGGAGCATATGTGGCGGAGATAGTCCGCTCGGGGATAATGTCCGTGGATAACGGTCAGTTTGAGGCAGGTTCAAGCCTCGGACTGAACTATTCGCAGACAATGATATATATAGTGCTGCCCCAAGCTTTTAAAAACGTCCTGCCCGCCCTTGCGAATGAGTGCATTGTCCTGCTGAAGGAAACATCCGTGGCGGGATATATCGCCGTGCAGGATCTTACCAAGGGCGGGGATACCATCAGATCGGCAACATACGAACCGTTTTTGCCCCTTATCGCAGTTGCGGCGATATATCTGGTGATAGTTATGGCTTTGACCCATTTTGTTTCGCAGCTTGAAAGGAGGTTGGCGGCAAATGATAAGCGTTGAAAAGCTGCATAAATCCTTTGGGAATAACGAAATACTCAAAGGGATCACGGAAAATATAGAAAAGGGAGAAAAGGTTGTCATAATAGGTCCGTCGGGTTCGGGCAAAAGCACTTTTCTGCGCTGCCTTAATCTTCTTGAAAGACCCACATCCGGAAAGGTGATATTCGAGGGGACGGATATAACTCATTCAAACGAAAAGGAGCTTAACCTTATCCGCAGAAAAATGGGAATGGTTTTCCAGCATTTTAACCTTTTTGCAAATCTCACCGTCAGAAAAAATATCACTCTCGCCCCCGTTAAATTGGGTCTGATGACTGCCGAAGAGGCGGACGCAAAGGCGGAGGAGCTGCTGGGCAAGGTGGGACTTTCCGATAAGGCGGAAAACTATCCCTCGCAGCTTTCGGGAGGACAGAAGCAGAGGATCGCCATTGCGCGTTCTCTTGCCATGAATCCCGATCTTATGCTTTTTGACGAGCCTACATCCGCCCTTGATCCGGAAATGGTGGGCGAGGTGCTGGGAATAATGAAAGAGCTGGCGGAGGATGGAATGACAATGATCGTTGTCACCCACGAAATGGGTTTTGCCAGGGAGGCGGCGTCAAGGGTTATGTTTATGGCTGACGGTGTTGTTATGGAGCAAAATCCTCCCGACGAATTTTTCGGAGCTCCCCAAAATCCCCGTTTAAGGGATTTTCTTTCAAAAGTGTTGTGAGGACCTGCTTTCACAAGATACAGCGCACGTCTTTACGGCAAATTTTACCGATAACATCGTCAAAATTCCTTGAAATACATCAAGTATTTCTGCGTCGTTTTTCCTTGTTCTCGGCAAAATTATGCTCGAAAATCCGCACACTGATCTTGTGAAGACAGGTTCTGATATCAGCAAAGAGGAGGACGTCGGTTTGAAATTTTATATTAATCTCGGTCTTTCCTCCGCAAAGGAGGCGGAGGAGATACGCAGAGCCGTATTTATTGAGGAACAGGGTTTTGAAAATGAATTTGACGTTATTGACGGCAGAGCTTTTCACTGCGTGGTTTTTTCGGACGATCTCCCTGCCGCCGCAGGACGGCTTTACACAGACGACGGTATTGTTTACCATATCGGCAGAGTGGCGGTAAGAAAAGAGTTCAGAGGCATGGGACTGGGAAAAGAGGTAGTTTCTTTACTTGAAAGGTATGCCAAATCACTGGGAGGCAGCGAAATAAATTTAAGCGCGCAGACAAGAGCAAGGGGATTTTATGAAAAAATGGGATATGCCGCTTTCGGCAGCGAATATTACGACGAATTTTGTCCGCATATTGCAATGAAAAAAGTATTATGATAATTTACAGGCTCGGTGTAATAATAGTATATGATCGGAGCGGGCTTATTATCATGAATATCATATAATATCAGACTTCCTCGGAAACTTCCGAAAAGCTGCCTGACTTGTCTTTTTGCGTCATTCGGCATTTCTCCGGTTTCCGAGGAGGTCTGTTTATTTTTCCTGCAAATCGGGATTTGTCAAATAATGAAATTGATCATTCCATATACCGCATGGCAAACCGTAAAAACAGATATCGGAACGATCGCTATTGAATTTTTTCTGTCAGCGGCAAAAAATAAAAACGCCAAACACGGGGGAAAGATCAGTCCGCATATAACGACCGTATTTACTGTTCCCGTATAGTAAACAGTCCAGCTTGCATAATACAGCAAGCAGCAAATCAGCGCGGCGATGATGTATGGCGTAAAGCCGATTTTTTTGCATTCTATGTTTTTGACGGCGCATAAAATAACGATCATCAGCACCTGACATATTGATGCCGCCGTATCGAGAGCTTCCGTAACGGAAACCTTTCTTAAAATATCGTTCGGCGCGGGAACTGCGAACCAAAAAAAGATTAGGCAGCATAATAACCGCAAGCAATAATAAAGTCCAAGGTTCAAAACCCGGTCTGTATTTTTTCGGCATATGGGACGCTGACCTCCTCTCGGATCACGGCTTGTTATATGTTTAAGGAACTGCTTTTCAGATTTCGTTTATGGATAAATAGTATTTGAGCGTGCTGCCGCCGCCGTGTCATAATCTGCCGATTTGACAAAACATTGTCAATAATAAAAAAAGAGGCGGGTCATATAATATTACTGCAAACCCAAAGGACAATGCTTTTATCTACAAAGCAGCGTCAAAATAATATAACAAAAAGGAGACTTATTGATATGAAAAGCGATAATCTTACTGCTCAGGGCAGAGAAACACTTGAAAGATTTAAGATGGAAGCAGCCAATGAGGTCGGCGTAAACCTTAAGAACGGCTACAACGGCGATATCACCGCAAGAGAAGCCGGTTCTGTAGGCGGTATGATGGTTAAGAAAATGATCGACAGCTACAAGCAGGGTCTTAAGGGCTAAGCCGAACCGTTTTCAAATAGAAAAAACAGGGACGAAAATAACCTTTCGCCCCTGTTTTTTTAGAATGAACTGTCAAATGTGGCTTTTTCGTAATCGGGTATCAAGGTAGAGGGATTATCGCTGCTTACATATGTGTAATTGGATTTACCGCTCTTCTTGATCTTATACATGGCTGAATCCGCCGCTTCAAGGAGTTCGGTGGAATTGGAGCCGTTTTCTCTGAAAAAGGCGATACCGATACTGCAATGGATATTGAAATGTTCTCCGCAGGATTCGGATATAAAGCCTGCGTCCAAGGTGTTTATCATCTCCTGCGCAGCCTTGCCGGCGTCGCCTATGAGCTTGAGATTTGTAAGGCACATGACAAATTCATCTCCGCCCAAACGTCCTCCGAAACCCCTGTCAAAGGTGATCTCCTTGATCGTATCGGCAACGAATTTAAGCACCTCGTCGCCGCACTTGTGACCGTATTCGTCGTTGAAGTGCTTGAAATCGTCCAGATCTATAAACATCAGAGCGTCAAGACTCCTGCGCGACGTGGAAAGCTGCATTTCCTCATCGAGAGTTCTCATAAAGGTGGCACGGTTATAAAGCTGCGTAAGAGCGTCAAAATTAGCCTTTTGCATAAGGGTGATGGTGCTTTTCTTTTCGCGGTCTATATCCGTTATCATACCGATAAGCTTGGCAGGGGATTTATTTCTGTCGAAAAATTTCTTAACGCGTATCTTTACCCAGGTAAAATCGCCGTAAATATTCTTTAATCGGTATTCGCCCTCCCATTTTTCACCTGCGGATGATATGATATTGTTTACGTCGTCGTGATAACGCTTTGCGTCGTCCTTATGCACCTTCATTTTATACAGGAAGCTTTCCTTGATCGTGTCGTCTGCGGCTCTGAAGGTAAACTTTTGGTTAAAGTTATCCGATACATATATCTTGAACGTTTTTAAATTTGCCTCGAAAATAACGTTGTCCGTCATGGAAACTACCGTGCGGTAACGCTGCTCGCTTTCGTAAATGCTTTCCACAAGAGAATTAAATGAATTGCTTATCTCGCCGAATTCGTCCTTTGAGGAAAGCTCGAGGCGCACGGATTGATCGCCCCTGTTCATTTTTCTTACAACGTCAAGTATAAGCTGTATCGGCGCAGTAAAGCGAATGCCCATAAATATTACTGCCGCCGCGGTTATAATAAGTATTACCGCAAGGATGACAGAGCCGTCCTTAAAGCCTTTTTTAAGCACAGCCTTGGCGTCGTTATTGTTATACATACTGATAACGCACCAGTTTCCCGACAAAACGGCGGTGCCGCATACGGTAGTTCCGTTATACTCGGTAGTAACCGTATCCTTGACGGCAGCCTGGCTGTAAAAGGGGATGGCGGCAGACAGATATTCGGGTATTTCCCTGTATTCCACAACGGCTTCGAGAGTCTTGGGTATACTGATACTGCTTGTGATATACTT
>JAMPAO010000127.1 GCA_023667165.1 Ruminococcus sp.
TGAAAAGGGCAGTACAGACAGCCGCTCCCATAGCCGACGCTTTGGGAATAATCCCCGTCACCGACGAACGGCTGAGAGAATGGGATTACGGCAGCTTCGAGGGCAAGCCGCGCAATACCGACGGCTTTGCCGAAAGCAAGCTGGAATTCGGATGCAGAATGCCGGAAGGCGGCGAATCGGTTTTCGATCTGGTAAGCCGCACCTACGGTCTTCTGGACGACGTGAGAAAGCGGTACGCGGGGACAAACGTCCTTATCGTCAGCCACGGCGGCGTTTGCAGGGTCATTGAAACCTATTACAAAAATATGACCGTAAGAGAATTTTCGCAGTTTTTTATGGGCAACTGCGAAATAAGGCTTTTCGAAGCGCAGCCGATCGTTTAATAGTCTGTTCAGTATCTCGGCGTGTGCGATGAGATATTGAACAGGCTCTGAGAGGCAAGAGCTGCCGCGCCTTTATCCGATACGGGGAATTACGGGTCGGGCGCGCCGCAGGTCATTGCAGAGGCGCCGAATACCGATAAGAACGATAAAATATTGATATAACCGGAGGAGTATTATATGAAACAATCCTTAAACGGCACATGGCGGCTTTCAAGCGAGGCTCTGGGCGCAGGCAGGGATATACCCGCCGACGTTCCTGGTTCCTTTTACTGCGCTCTTCTGAAGGAGGGTCTTGCGGATAATCCTTATTACGGGGAAAACGAGGCGAAGATCTCCGCGCTGAGCGAAAACGGCTGCGTTTATTCAACGAAATTCGATCTTAACGAACAGATGCTCTCCGCGGAAAGGATACTGCTTAAATTCAACGGCATAGACACCGCTGCCGAGATAATCCTTAACGGAAACAGTCTGGGCAGGGTAAACAATATGCACAGAGAATACGTTTACGATGTGACCGACATCATCTGGCAGGAGGGCAACAGCCTGACGGTGGATATCAAATCCCCCGTGAAATATATAAGAGAAAAGAACGCGGAAACTCCTCTGTGGGGCGTATCCACCACAATGGCGGGATATCCTCACATAAGAAAGGCTCACTATATGTTCGGCTGGGACTGGGGTCCGCAGCTCCCCGATATGGGCATATGGCGCGGCGCAGAGCTTATAGGCATAAACGGCGGAATGATCGACAGCGTTTATGTAAGGCAGGATCACAGCAAATTCGGCAGCGAAAAAGCCGTATCGCTGGATCTGGAGGTTTCCCTCGCCAAGGTAAGCGCGGACGATCTCGCCATATCCCTCGTCGTCACCGCTCCCGACGGAAACGCTCTTTATATGGAAACGGATCTTAACGGCGCGAAAAAGAAAACCCTTACCTGCCGAATTGACAATGCGGAGCTGTGGTTTCCCAGAGGGTACGGCGAGCAGCCGCTGTATAAGGTATCGGTAAGGCTGATAAAGCACGACCTTAACGAAGCCGTGGACGAATACAGCGCAAATATCGGTCTGCGCACGGTGACCGTCAGCCGCGAAAAGGACGAAAACGGCGAGGAATTCGCGTTTACCGTAAACGGCGTGAAAATATTCGCCATGGGAGCAAACTACGTGCCCGAAAGCCAGCTTATACCCATATGCTCGCAGCAGGAAACGGAGCATCTGCTGAGGCAGTGCTGCCTTGCAAACTTCAACATGATAAGAGTATGGGGCGGCGGATTCTATCCCGAGGACTATTTTTACGATTACTGCGACAGAAAAGGTCTGCTGGTATGGCAGGATTTTATGTTCGCCTGCTCCGTATACAAAGCCGACGTTGAGTTCTGCGAAAACGTCAAGCACGAGATCATAGACAACGTAAAGCGGCTGCGCAACCACCCGTCCCTTGCAATGTGGTGCGGCAACAACGAGATAGAGTCCATGTGGCAGTACTGGGGGATAGACGCGGATCCCGAATACAAAAAGGATTATCTGCGCATTTTCGAGGTGCTTATACCCAAGGTGCTGGATTTTTACGACCCCGTGACCTATTATCACCCTTCCTCCCCCTCCTCCGAGGGCAGCTTTAACGAAAGCAGCGCGGAAAACAAGGGAGATTCCCACTACTGGGACGTTTGGCACGGTCTTAAGCCGGTTACGGAATACGGCAGGCATAATTTCCGCTTTTGCTCGGAATACGGGTTTGAGTCCATACCCGCGCTGAAAACCGTTCTTTCCTTTGCCGAGGAAGAGGATCTGAACCTTATGAGTCCCGTAATGGAGGCTCATCAGAAGTGCGAGAACGGCAATGAGAAAATGATGTATTATCTTGCTTCCATGTGCCATTACCCCTACGATTTCGAGGGACTTATATACGCCTCCCAGCTCGTTCAGGCGGACGCTGTGCGTATGTGCGCGGAGCATATGCGCCGAAACAGGGGCGTATGCATGGGTTCTCTCTACTGGCAGCTCAACGATTCAAATCCCGTGATCTCATGGTCGTCGATAGACTGCGCTCACCGCTGGAAAGCTCTTCACTATTACGCAAAGAGATTTTACGCTCCGGTGCTGATATCGGCGGACAGCTCCGATCCCGACAATATCGTTTTAAACGTATCGAGCGAAAGGCAATACGAATTTACCGCAAGCGTCAGATGGCAAAGCTGTCTGAATACGGGAGAGCTGATCGGCAGAGGCGGCGTCGACGTACTGGTAAAGCCTCTGTCAGCGTCGAATTTCATCACACTTACTCCCGAACAGACCGGTATCTCCCCCGATATGAGGAACAAGGCTTACATCATTTACTCGGTAGTGGAAAAGGGTATGGAGCTTAGCAGCGGCACCTGCCTGCTTACTCGCTTCAAGTCGTTCAAGTTCCTCGACCCGCGCCTTTCCTGCGAGATCACCGATATGGGCAGCCGCTTCCAGCTCTGCGTATGCTCCGACGCTTTCGCAAAAGGAGTAAGGCTGGAGCTGAAAATAGGCGACTGCCGCTTCTCGGACAACTGGTTCGATCTCCACGGCAGAAGCGTGAACGTTTATATAAGCAAATCCCGGCTGCCAAAGGGCATTACGGCGGCGGAGCTGAAAGAAAATCTGACAATGACCTCCTATTACGAGGCTATGAGGCTCGGCGGGAAAAAAGACTGACCCCCCCAAAAAAAAGATCCGCAGACTTGACCGGTCTGCGGATTATTTTTTCATATGTAATCGGCTGAGGCGCCGAACAGGCTATTTGTCGGGCGCGTCGGGGATAATTTCCGCAACGGCGGTGAACAGACGGGAATTTCCGAGTATCCCCTTGGCGGTGTCCGCAGCTATCTCTTTGCCCTTTTCAAGCGCGATAACCGCTCCCGTGCATTGCCTTTCTATAAGCGTCCATTCGGAACAGCCCCATGCTCTCGGCGCGCTGAGGATTATCATATCGTACTGGGATGAAAGAAACAGGATAAGCTGCGAGAACGAGGTAGAGCCGAATACCGCCATGGGCGCGGGATAGGTCTTATTGTCGGCGATAATGTCAACTCCCTCCCGTGCGTTGACTACTATGGAATCCCAGACGGTGCAGTTTCCCGCCGCAATGTCGGAAAGTCCCCCCGCTCCCGTTTTTCCGAAGATCTTTCCGATGCAGGGAGCTTTAAGGCAGCACTCTATCAGCGCAGTCCTCTTTCCCATGGCGGCGCAGGCGCAGGCAAGGTATGACGCCGCTCTTGCCTCGTTTGAAACGTGTTCCTTATCCGCTGCCGAACCCTGGGAACCGGAACACACCGCAATAACGGCGGGGGAAGCTCCGCGGCACAATGCAAGCAGTCTTGCCGCAGCTTTCATATAGCCGCTTTTTTCCAGTCCCCCGGGGGCGCTTACGGGCAGTGTTCCGATACTGTCTGCTTCCTCTGCCGCCCGCCTCAGCATTTCTTTCACGGAAACCACCTTGTGATACTCGGCGGTTTCCCGCTCTGCCGCCGTCATCCTGCGGCGTTTTCTGCTGCGGGAGCTTCCTGCGGCAGCGATATATACCGCCGAGGCTGCAAGTCCCGAGGATACGCACAGGGCGGGATACGGCAAATACGGCTTTGACGATATATCGCAGTAGGAGATCACGTTAAAATCGGGGACAACGTCGGAGCGTTCCGACAGATTAATAAGTATACCGAGTATTATAGGCGCATTTTCGGGGTTGTCCAGTCCGCTGAGCACTATCTGCGCGGCGTCGGATTCGCCGAGCCTCTCCACGGATACCGACGCTGCCAGCTTATCCCTGTCAACTCCCGATTCGGCGGCGGCAGCGGCTATAGTTTCTCTTGACGTTACAAATCTTCTCATAGCCGATATACTGCGCGTTACCGTTGTGTTTACGGGGGAATCTTCGCTTTCCTCCGAACGGATAAAGACCAGCGCAGACGCGTTTTCCTTCTCCGGAGCGGTCAGCAGACAGACGAACCCCGCTGCCGCTGCAGCTATTATTCCTGCGGCTAAGGTACGCAGTATTTTTCGCACTGTGATATCAGACATTACTGTTTCTCCTTACGGGATTTTTTCAAAGCTCTGCTTTAGAGCCGGATCTATGACGTTCGGAAATCGGTATTATCAGAATTTACGCTTTTTCTTGACCCTGCGGCTGCGCTTTTTCTTTTTCGCGGACGCTGCGCAAACGGACGCATATATCACGATAAGCACTACGGCTCCCGCAGCTCCTGCGGCGAACCATTTTGAGGAAACGAAATTCTTCGCCTTGTCGATATTATAGGAGATCATGGAGAGAGGCACGTCCTCCTGGGCGGTAAGGTCTACGCGGCATATCTCCTCGCCCGAAAGGGACAGGACGTATTCGCCGAATCTCTGCCCCTGCGCCACGGGGGCGGTGACTGTTCCGTCCTCCCCCAGAATGCTTTCGTCGATGATTATTTCCTCCTTGAGGCGGCTGCGGTCGATGGTCGTCAGCCATATGCAGCTATAGGCGTCCCCCGTGACGAGAAGCACGAAATCCTTGCCGTCGCCGAATTTCACCTGAAGCTCGGTTATCTCTCTGCCCGGCTGGACAAGCTGTGTGTATTCGAGATTTTCAAACGCCCATTCGTAAAGGTTTTTATGATCCTCGTAATGAAGATACACCGAATCCCCGTCTTCGTCGTACATGGGAGAGCCGAGGGTCACAAGCAGATAGTTGTTGCCGTCCCTTGAACCCAGGGTAAGCAGGTTTCTGCCGGATTCGTCGAGAGTTCCCGTCTTAAAGCCCTTTGCATACTGATAATAGTATCCGCTGGAGCGGTTGAGCATACTGTTCGTGTGGGTTATATGCGCCCAGCCGCTTTCGTGCATATTGGTCGCAGCCATATCGTACTCCTCGGTACAGGCGATCTCCACAAGCTTGGGATAATTTTCCACCGCATACTTCCCGATAAGCGCCATATCGTTGGCGTTGGTATACTGGTTATCGTCGTAAAGTCCGTGGGGATTTACGAATTTTGTTCCGGTACAGCCTATTTCCTTTGCCTTTTGGTTCATCATATCGACGAAATTTGCTATGCTTTCGCCGCCCACGTGATAGGCGAGTATCCCCGCCGATTCACAGGCGGATTTGAGCATAAGGGAGTACATAAGATCCGTGACCGTCACCTGTTCGCCCCTTACAAGTCCCACTGTAGACGGATCCTGTCCGTAAAGCTCGTCGAACACCACAAGCGGCGCTTCAAAAACGGTATTGTCCAGATCCTCCACATTATCGAGCACCACCATTGCGGTAACGATTTTTGTAAGCGACGCGGGGTACATTTTCCTGTCCGCGTTTTTGGTATACACCACAACGTCCTTATCCAGGTTTATCATCACCGCCGCCTCGCTGGAAACGGTAAACGGCGGCGTAAAGGTCACGGCGCTGACGCTGCCCGCAAACGCGGTACAGACCAGATAAAATGCAATTACGGCGGAGGCCGCCGCAGAGATCGCTCGGCTGCGCAGGCTCATCATGACAAAACCAATCCTTTCATTGTCCGTTATACTCCCCTCCGAGGGAGAATTTTTTTCTAATTACTATTATAGCAAATTTTCCTGCCGAATGGAATAGTTTTTTTAATATTTTAATTATTTTGTAAATATTACAGACAAAACGCTCTTTGAAAAGAGGTTTTTTTTACGGTCTTGTTCGGGAAATTTTTTACACGGTTTGGTTTTGGCGGGATGTTTTGGTTTTGGAGATATGGTTTGCACGTTAGCCAATGCAAAGGGACAACCTACGGTTTTCCCTCGCAGCTTTAGATGCACATTCTCTTTTCCGCTCCCCTATCCCCCGCTATTGCTTGCCACTGCGTTGGTTTGTTTGATGTTTTGGTTTGTTCTTTGAAAAGAGTTTGTTATAATATAGGGTTATGGGGGTTGAAAAAAGATTTATTTTTTCTTTATGTAACTATGGTTTGCTTTTTGGCGGGTTGTTTTGGTTTTGGAGATGTGGTTTTCACGTTAGCCATGCAAAGGGACAACCTACGGGGGAAGGGGGAGGCGCTCCGGTAAACCCAAGGACGCTGGGCCGCCCTCCCCCTTCCCCCTACGGTTTTCCCTCT